>JAIRSI010000069.1 GCA_031255515.1 Oscillospiraceae bacterium
TGATATTTGAATGTACTTTTTTTATAGAGGAATGATTATTTGGGTGCTTTGGTGTGTGCAGTTTTGCGGAATTTACGAAGGAAGCGATCTCCTATTCCTCGACGATGATTTTTTAAAGGCCGCCAGGAATATAATTTTGGCCCATTTGGCCCAATAGTAGTTAAAAAACGCTCAGAAAGTTAGAGCTTCCTTGTATTCTTAAATGCTTTTAGGGTATCGTGATATTTAAATGTACTTTATTTTATAGAGGAATGATTATTTTGGTGCTTTGGTGTGTGCAGTTTTGCGGAATTTACGAAGGAGGCGATCTTCTATTCCTCGACGATGATTTTTTAAAGGCCGCTAGGAATATAATTTTGTCCCAATAGTAGTTAAAAAACGCTCAGAAAGTTAGAGCTTCCTTGTATTTTTAAATGCTTTTAGGGTATCGTGATATTTAAATGTACTTTTTTTATAGAGGAATGATTATTTGGGTGCTTTGGTGTGTGCAGTTTTGTGGAATTTACAAAGGAAGTGATTTCCAGTAAGAGATCTCACAAAAAGTGCGACTTGATGGACTTATAAAAGAGCGATTTCGAGCGCTTGGCGCGTGAGATTTGCAGTTTTGTCGAATTTACAAAGGAAGTGATCCCCAGTGAAAGATCTCATAAGCAGTCCTGTTTGCGAAGGCGTTGATTTTAGTTATCTGCATTGGTCTAATTTAAAAACTGCCAGAATTTCTGTTTCTATGTTTTTGTCGCTCGAGAAAGAAACCGCCTCAAAGAATGCTGTTTTGGCTTCTTTGCTGGGTAGATCTTGCGCTAAATATCCAGATTTTACCAGTTTCAATAAAAAACTTTACGATCTTTATGGGATGATTTTATGCGGCAGCGTGCTTAAAAGTGGCGAAATTCAGATCTTAAATTTAGTTGCGGAATTTTTAGATGATCGCTATGCTTTACACGGCGAGCCGATTTCAAGCGAAGCTGTAAAGCTCTTATGCGAGGTTTTATTTAGGCCCAAATTTTTAGATGAAAATTCTTTCGAAGAGGATTTAAGACAGGAAAAAAATCAGCTTATTCAGGATCTTAAATGCGAATACAACGACAAAAAGCTGTATTCTCACAAGCGTTGTCAGCAAATAATGTGTAAAAATGAAAGATACTCAATAAATAAATTGGGGACCATAGAAGATTTGATGGCGATCACGGCGCGCGATGTTTTTTCCTCTTGGCAAGATGTACTGAGTAAAGCTAGAGTCCGCATTGGCTTGATTGGAAATTCAAAACCCGATTCTATTTTATCAGGGTTCAAAGAGGAATTTTCCAAAATAAATAGGTCGCAATCTACTGAGCTTATGACGAAAATTATTGAAGAGGCTTTGGAACAAAAAGAGGTAGAAGAAAAACAAGAAATTACTCAAGCCAAGCTCGTTATGGGCTTTAGGACTCGTTTTGCCCAGCCCAGCGAAGACTGCTTTGCCACGTTTTTGATGTCGGTTGTTCTCGGCGGAACTTCCCACTCTAAGCTGTTTTTAAATGTTAGGGAAAAACTAAGTTTGTGCTACTATTGTTCGTCCGTTTACGACAGTAATAAGGGTATATTGATGATTAAAAGTGGCGTAAAAAAAGAAAATTTAGACAAGGCTAAATCTGAAATTCTAAAACAGATTGAAATTATAAAAAACGGCGACGTTACTCAAGAAGAGATGCTCGCGGCAAAAAAAAGCGTAAGAAGTAGCTTCATGAGCGTGTATGATTCTATGGACAGGTTAGATTGTTTTTATACCGAACAATTTATACAGAAAAAAATTTATTCTCCCGTGGAATTTGTGTCAAAAGTAGAGAATATTTCAAAAGAAGAGATAGTCCGCGCTGCCAACGCTTTGACTCTAGATACCACATACACGTTATTGCCGAATACTTAAAAGATTTTTGGATGAAATTTTCTGCCTTGTAAAAATCCCAAAGAGGTATGTGTTTCCCCGTATGTATTGCGGTGCCGAGCAAGAAACTGTCCTGACGTGTTGTGCGCGCCCCTTGTAGATTTTCAGTAAAGAGCAAAGGCTATAAAAGTGCTTTATATTTTTGGTGTTTGAAAGAAAGAGGTGGCCCTGGGTGGAGTTAAAAGAAGTAAAAAGCAACAGAACCGGTGAGTCGTATTTTTGCGGAGTTCACGAATCTGGCCTTAAGGTTTGTATTTTTGAAAAAAAAGACAGCAATTCTAGTTTTGCCATTTTAGGAACCAAATTTGGATCCATAAATACAAAATTTGTGGACGTTAAAAGCTCAGAAAGCGTCACGGTTCCGGATGGGATAGCCCATTATTTGGAACATAAGCTCTTTGAAAACGAAGATGGAGATTCATTTCAAAAGTTTGCCAGAACAGGAGCTTCCGCCAACGCATATACTTCTTTTGACATCACTGCGTATCTTTTTTCGTGCACAGATAATTTTTTTGAATCACTAAAAATTCTTTTGGATTTTGTACAAAATCCGTACTTTACCAAAGAAAGCGTCGACAAAGAGCGCGAAATAATAGCTCAGGAGATCAAGATGTACGACGATGACCCTCACTGGAGTGTCGAAAACAATATGCTTGCTGGCATGTACCACAAGCATCCTGTGCGCGTCGATATAGCGGGAGATGTTGACTCTATATCTAAAATTACTGCGGAATCTTTATTTTTGTGCTACAGTAATTTTTACAATTTAAACAATATGTCCTTATGTATTGCGGGCAAGCAAGATAAAAATGAGATTCTTGAAATATTAGATAAAAAAATAGTCCCCGTGCCTACCGTCAAGACGAAGCCAATCTTTCCCGAGGAACCCTACGAAGTTTTAAATCAAAGAGTTGAGCAAGAATTCGACATTAAACTACCAAATTTTAGACTGGGTTTCAAGGAAAAGATGACTTTAGAAGATTTACCGCTTAAAAAGGCCGTTTTGTCCGATCTGATTTTAGAAATTTTTGCCTCCAAAGCCTCGCCTCTTTACAGGGAACTTATGGATAAAGAGCTGATCAATAGCTCTTTCAGAGCAAGTTTTATGGAGGGCCCCGGATATGCTCATATTGTATTTTCGGGAGAATCAACCAACCCCGATATGGTGGCAGAAATCATAAGAAAAGCTGCCTTAGAATTTAGAACGGGGGATGGTATAACTGAGGAAGATTTTGACAGGGCCAAGAAAGTTGTATATGCAAGTTACGTTTTTCTTTTGGACGAAGTCAAAGACATTGCGAGTTCTATGCTTCACTCTTCGCTTTTTGGAAGAGAATTTTTCTCTCACATGGACGCTGCCGCAGATGCAAAAATAGAAGATCTTAAAGAGAGGCTAACTGAAGAACTTGACCCCGATAATTCTTGTTTGTCCATTGTTTCTCCCTTAAAAGAAGACTAATTTGAAACACTCATCACCTCAGGATGGTTGAGTGAGGGCTTTGCGGATTTTTAATTGGAATTGTCTTGATTGTAAAATCTTTTCAGAAGAACTATTCTTCTTTCACACTGTCTATCCATGTCGATAAAAGTGTTAGCGAAGCGTGCCTTTTTTGTATCTATCTGTGCTTGGAGTCTTTTTATTGTTGTTGCTTGGCTCCCGTGATGTTTTCTAAATTAATTTTTCCCGTGAAGACATCTTATCATGCCTCCAATGAGGGCTATAAAATTTTTAAATTCTAATACGGGACTCATAAAGAAGACAATAATTTACAAAGTTAATAAGGATTTTTAAGCAACGATAAAATGAGCAAGCAAATTGAGCATTGAAAACAGGCAGAATATGTAAAGTTACAGTGTTTCGCATTTAATTGCACCAATAAAGGTGATTATTATACTTTAATATTTACTTTGAGTTGTATTGTAGCATAATAAGGTTATATTTGTAAACTATCAACTGTAGTATATATTCGTTTTGTGAATTATTTTAAAGTTTTAATGTTTAAAATTAAGGTTTAATAACGAAGAGACGCAGTAATTCTAAAGAATTATGATTTGTAAAAATTTAGTAAATACAATTGTATAGATCGTATCGATTTTTTAAAATTGAACTTTGAATTTGTTAGCAAATTAGTGTAGAATGAAGCGCAGAAGCGTTGAGTGGAATTATCAAATATAGCGACAGTAATGATTTTTAAAAGCTTAACGTTTACGAGTACTGTGTTTTGATTTTAGCAATGATGTGTTTTTATCGGATTTTATATATTTTCCTTTAAAAAGGAGTGAAAGGCAAATTAATCTAAACGAAATGATAAATTTTTTTTACTATCCGTTTGCGCTAAAGGCATTAATTGTTGGCGGATTGGTCTCGATTTGTGCCGCGCTTCTTGGATCAATACTTGTGCTAAAAAGGCACTCGCTTATTGGCCACAGTTTGGCAGATATAGGTTTCGCTTCAACCTCTCTGGCTGTCTCCCTCGGACTTACTTCCCCTTTGATCGTATCCATGCCAGTGGTAGTTGCGTGTTCTTTTTTTATAATGTATCTGAGCCAAAACAAAAAGATTCACGGGGATATAGTTATAGGAATTTTTTCGACGAGCTCTTTGGCGATTGGTGTGCTTATAGCATCTTTATCTCAAGGGTTAGGCAGGGATGTCTACACATATATGTTTGGCAGTATTTTAGTGATGGATGACTTTGATGTCGCAGTTAGTGTTTTGTTGTCGCTTATTGTGTTGGGTCTGTTCTTCATTTTTTACAACAGATTATTTCTTGTTACTTCGGACGAAGTTTTTGCAAAATCTTATGGCATAAATATCAATTTTTACCATTTTTTGATTTCATCACTAACAGCTTTGACGATAGTTGTTGGAATGAGAATGATGGGAACTCTTTTAATTTCTAGTTTAGTGATATTTCCCTCAATTACCGCAAAAAGAGTCGCTAGAAGTTTTAAATCTTTAATGATTCTTTCGAGCGTTGTCTCATTTGTATGTTTCACAGTAGGCTTGCTAGTTTCTTTTCAATTTAATATACCAACGGGCGCGAGCATTGTTTTGGCGAATTTGTTGGCATTTATGATGTTTTGCTTGATTTAAAATTTAAGAACTCTGTTTTGCCCAAATAACAAATTAATATATTTTACCACCATTATTAGATTGTTTTAGAAATTATTGAGGTAAATTAACGTGATTATTTCGTAAAAAAAGGATAATTTTGATAATTTTTATCATAATTGATAATAATATCCATAAGATTAATAAATTTTTAGTAATATTTACGAATAAACACTAAATTAAGGTGAATAACAGTTGGTCGGAGGGAAGTTTACTAAACTCCTTCCTGCAAAATGCAAGTTCTACACTACCCACGACGAATCTCTCTTTATTTCTACAAGTGAACTTTAGGATTTTAAATCAGCTATTTTTTAAGATTTTTGCCCCACGGCTTGATTTTGCAAGAGATTTTAGATTTTGTGGAGTGTTTTGGAATCTTGTCGACGGATGCGATACACTTGTTGCATGTAGACGCTGAAGTTGGAATCTAAGTTGTGAAGAGCGGGAATCTATCTAAATTTTATTGAGTTTGTGTAAAAAATTTAGCAAATATTACAATAATTTAATTTAAAGTTACTTGGAATGAGTTACTTGGAATGAAGGATAAATTTCCAAATATTTTAGTCCAAGATGTCCGATCTAAAGTCTTAGTTTTATTGCCTGCGAAATTTTAAAGTTTTTAGATGAACCAGCTTTTGAGACTTTTATTTATTTTGTATTTCATCACATTTGCAGATTTTATTTTCAGCTAGAATAAGGAGGAAATTACTATGAGCAGAAAAAGAAAAAATTTAAGTTCGAGTTTAAGTACAAACGGTCCGGGTTTGAATAAAACAATCAGTAATATAACTATAATATTATACTAAAAGTACTGAAGTTTCTAGCTCTAGGTACCATCC
>JAIRSI010000045.1 GCA_031255515.1 Oscillospiraceae bacterium
CTTCATCGTAACGACCGTATTTTCCAATGCTCTCTTTGTAAGCCTCGGCGGGATCGATACCTTTTTTTATTTTATCTATCATTTTGGAAATTTTTAAAAATTTATAGTCAATGACCTCGCTGTTTTCATCCAAGGCAAGAGAAAGCACATACCCTTCGGTTACATTTAAAAAGCGCACACCCTTTTCTTTGGTGCTGTACACGGTGCCAACTTGAGAACACAGGCCAGTGCCCAAATCCTGAAGACCAGAGCCAATAGGCAGCCCCCGGTCAGAAAAGGCAGTTTGGGTTCTTCCGTAGACAAATTGTTTAAAAATTTCTCTCATAGCGACATTTATAGCATCGCAGACAAGGTCTGTGTTTAAAGCTTCTATTAAAGTTTTTCCAGATAAAATCTCAGCGGCCATGGCGGCGGAATGAGTCATGCCAGAACAACCGACAGTTTCTATCAATACTTCTTCTATGATGCCGGATTTTACGTTTAGAGTCAGTTTGCAAGCACCTTGTTGCGGAGCGCACCATCCTACGCCGTGAGAAAATCCAGATATGTCTCCCACGTCAAAGCACCGAGTCCATTTTCCTTCTTGCGGAATAGGAGATGGTCCGTGGCTTGGCGCCTTGGCAACTTTGTACATCTTAGAAATTTCGGCAGAATAGTCCATAATTATCCTCCTAACAGTAATTTTTCTAAAGACACGAAACAAATTTTAAAATCTTAAAAAAGATGCTGCCAATATGATGAGACCCAAAATTATCCTATAAATACCAAAAACTTTGAATGAATGTTTTTTAATGTAATCAAGTAAAAATGAAATGGCGAAAATTGAGACTATATAGGCCGTCAACATTCCTACTGCGAGTATTCCCAACTCGCCAATACTAAAGTCTAGACCATGTTTCACTAATTTTAAAAAACTTGCGCCGAACATAACCGGAATCGCCAAGAAAAAAGAAAACTCTGCAGCCGCGTGTCTAGACGTGCCCAAGATAACAGCGCCCAAAATGGTTGAGCCCGAACGGGATGTTCCAGGTATTAACGCAAGAACTTGAAAGACTCCTATAAGTAAAGCGGTTTTGTAGCTTAATTGATTAAGGTCTTTGATCTTGGAAACAGATTCTTGTTTTTCTATGAATAAAAATAACAGGCCGTATATAATGAGAGCAAAGGAAACTGTTATTTTATTAAAAAACAGGTCGTTTATTGTCTTATCAAGCAAAAGTCCGATGACCGCGGCGGGCAGGGAAGCTATTATGATTTTATACCAGAGTTTTAGTGTTTCTTGTTTTTTTGCGGGGGATTTCTGGGAATCGAAAGGGTTTAACTTTTTAAAAAAAAGAGTGATCACGGCCATGATTGAACTCAATTGAACTAAGACTAAAAACATGTCCATGAAATCTTTAGAAACTTTAAGGTCGATGAGATCGTTCACCAAAATCATGTGACCCGTGCTGCTGATAGGAAGCCATTCGGTTATGCCTTGTATGATTCCTATGAATGTTACCTTTATTATTTCTAGGAGGTACATTTAGAAGTTCTCCTTTTGATAATCTACTAATTTACGTTACTACTAAAGAGCCGCAAGATACATTTTAATACAATCTGGATAGTTTATAATTTATGTTGATGTGTCGTTTAAAATTCCCAAAAAAACGCGGTAAACAGATCAAAGGGTCTAATGTAAAGTGTGTGTTTCAATGATTTTTAGCTTTATACTGTGCTATTTAAATTTTTTCAAAGCACGAGAAACTAAAGAACGTGTCTTAATGACTTTTTAGCTTTACACCATTTAAAATTTTTTAATATAGAGGAAACTGAAAAAACTATTTACGCTGCTTAGTTGAGTTTTTGAAACGCCAGCCTCGAGTTTGTTTCTTTAACTCAAAGAATGAAGTCTACGACAAGTGTTTAATTTGCTTTGCTTGGCTTAAGGTGCGAGATTCGAAAAAACTTATCTATTCATTAGCCTTCGTCCATCTTCAAAGCACGAGAAACCAAAGAACATGTCTTAATGACTTTTTGGCTTTGCACCATTTAAAATTTTTTAACATAGATAGAGGAAACTGAAAAAACTATTTACGCTGCCCAGCTGAGTTTTTTGAAACGCCAACCTAGAGTTTGTTTCTTTAACTCAAAGAATGAAGTCTACGACAAGTGCTTAATTTGCTTTGTTTAGCTTAAGGTGCGAGATTAGAAAAAACTTGGCGATTCATTAGTCTTCGTCCATCTAGAGCAAATTTTCAAAAAAGTCTGACAATTTACCCTCAAATCACTGTTCAACTTTGTTTTTTTATTTCGTTCCTGGGCGGATTCCAAAAAAGAACTTAACAGCTAACCTTAACAGTTCATCCCTGTCGATTTTTCTCAAACAAGGTTCCTGACATTTTACCGCTCAATTCTGTTTTTACTCGCCTCTGGGCGGGTTCCAAAAAGAACTCAACAATTAGCCTTAACAGTTCATCTCTGTCGATTTTTCTC
Source organism: Oscillospiraceae bacterium (assembly GCA_031255515.1). Classification (GTDB taxonomy): domain Bacteria; phylum Bacillota; class Clostridia; order Oscillospirales; family Acutalibacteraceae; genus JAITRE01. The sequence goes on from JAIRSI010000045.1 coordinate 2,476, forward strand.
AAATAAGGCTCCTGATATTTTACCGCCCAACTCTATTTTTTACTTGTCTGGGCGGGTTCCAAAAAGGACTTAACAGCTAGCCTTAACAGTTCATCCCTGTCGATTTTTCTTATAAGGCTCCTGGCATTTTTATGAGTAGTAATGTAAGTGGGATCCTCAGAAAGTATGTATCCAACTATCTGATTGATGGGATCGTATCCTTTTTCCTTTAGAGCCTCATAAACCTTCGAGAGGGCTTGTTTGATTTCATCACTCAAACTATTCTCTAGAGAAAAAATAATAGTCTTATCGAACATGATGTACCTCCTTAAAGCACTTGACATCATCGTATAACATTATTCAAAAAACGTCAATACCCATCATTATACCCCAGACAAAAATACAATACCACCCACAATAAACATCGCCATTCCATACATTGCTCGTTCAAGATCTTTTATCATTATTCATTACAAGATTCATTACAAGTTGCTGCACCACTCATTCCAAACACAATACCACCTTTTGCGCACCGCGCAGACATTCTCTTTGGGCACCCGTGCAAAAACGCCATCGCCAAACGACCGCAAACCACAACCATATCACCTTTTGTGTATCGAGCTGATATTCTTTTTATACACCCGTACAAAAAACTCTATCACCAAATAACCGCAAATTATAACCGTGTCCAACCTTCATACAATGCTCCTTTATAACTCTCCGCTGGCGCTAAGCAAAGCTTAAAATTAGCTGGTGCCAACTCACGCGCCCCCATAGTGCCGTGTTGATGTGCCACGTTTTTTAAAAAGACTTTCGCCGATTCTATGCGCGCGCGTGCATGTTGCTTCATAAAAAACTTCGAAAACCAAACAACTCAAGAAGTAAAGTTCAAAATAACAGCCGCCGCAAAAAGCTCACAGCTCCGCTCCAAAAGCAACCACCATCCAAAAACGTAAAGATCAACAACTCAGAGCTCACTTTGCAAATTCTCGAGGCACCACACCAATCCAACACAGCCATCGCAACCGCATCTGCAGTTCACTTCGCAAGTTCTTGAGACACCGTACCAACCCAACATAGTCATTGTAACCGCATCTGCATTTTAATGCAAGCATAAAATATAAAAACTTTGCCGCTTATCGTATTTATTTTAAATCGGCCTTTAGTTTTGCTCTAAAAGCGCAGCGCAAATAAATCTTTTTCATTCAATTGGCGCTGCTCCGAGGGCGGCGCTGATAACTTCGCGCTCGTCAAAATATTCTTTCCCTTTTTTCGTATATTGATAATTTTCGTGACCTTTTCCGGCGAGCACTATTATATCCCCTTTGTTGGCAATTCTTATGCAGTGATTTATGGCGTCCGCTCTGTCTGGAAAAACGGCGTAGTTGGCGCGGGTTTTGTCTAGGGCCTTTTTTATATCATCTATTATGTCCAACACGTCTTCGCTCCTTGGATTGTCGGAAGTTAAAATAGAAAAATCGGCGAGCTTTCCTGCTATCTTTCCCATTTCACAGCGGCGCCCTTTAGATCTTTCTCCCCCCGCCCCGAACAAAACGACGAGGCGATTGGGCTTATATTCTCTGAGTGTCATCAAAATGCTCTTCATGCTCACCGCATTGTGAGCAAAATCAATCATCAGGGTGTAATCAGATGGGGTATTTATTATTTCTGTCCTGCCTCTGGTTTTGACGCTGCTAAGACCTGCAATAATGGCTTTGTCGGAGATCTTATCCTTCAACTGACAACAAAGGGATATCGCTCCTAAGGCATTATAAACGCTAAACTTTCCCGGAACGGGCACGTCGAGCGTAAGATTTTTTTTGCCCGATAAATTAAATCTTACCCCGAGAAATTCGCGTTTTGAGATGAGGTGACAGTCGGAGGCTAAAAAATCTGCACCCTTTTTAAAGCCAAAGGTCACGATGTCGCAGGTGTGATTTTTTAAGATCTCGTTAAAATTTTCGTCATCTAGATTTAAAATTCCGACGTGACATCGACTAAAAAGTATAGATTTACAACTTAGATATTCATCTAAATTTTTGTGCTCGTTTTCTCCCACATGGTCGGGAGAAAAATTTGTAAACAGGCCGTAGTCAAATGTCATACTGTCAACTCTGTGCCACTTTAGACCGAGAGAAGAAACCTCCATAATGGCGCATTCGTAACCCCTGTCAACCATGATGCTGAGGTATTTTTGTATCTCGTAGGACTCCGGTGTCGTGTTGTCAAGATCGATTATCTCATTGTCAAAAACAACCCCTATGGTCCCTATGCTGGCGGTTTTGATGTTGGCGTGGCGGAGTATGCAGCGAATCATGGAGGCACAGGTGGTTTTGCCCTTGGTGCCGGTGATTGCGATTGTCAGCAATTTAGAGGCGGGATGAGAGAAAAAGGCGGCGGAAATGACAGCTAAAGCCTTTCTCGTATTTTCTACATATATGGTGGTTGTGGTTTCTGGAGCATCTAATTTTTCGGAGGCAACTATGGCGATTGCACCCCTTTTTATTGCCTCTTTAAAAAAATCGTGGCCATTTTGCATGTGGCCTCTTAGACAGACGTACAGACAGTTTGGAACAGCCTTTCGTGAGTCGTAGATGATATCTGAGATTTCAAGATTTAATTCGCCATTGCAAGAAAGCACGTTTGCATCTTTTAGCAAATTTTTAAGATTCAAAATAGTGGCTCCTTTTCTGCGTGATGCCCCGCGTTTTAAGACTATTACAATGGTATTTCTCTGCTTGTTTTATAAGAACTTGTTAGTATGAGCAAATTTATCCATGTTTATGTTCTGCCTTCGACATCTCGCCGTTTATTTTACTAAGAATTGTTAATAAGAGCGAATTTATTCATGTTTTGTTTTTTATTCTTGGCATTTTGTCACTTATTTTATGAGAATTTGTTAATAAGAGCAAATTTATTCATGTTTATGTTTTGTCTCTTTGTCGCTGATATTTCGACGCCTATTTTGTAAGAATTTATCAATAAGAGCAAACTTATCCGTGTTTACACTTTATCTTTTTGTCTACCCTGATATTTTGGCTTATATTTTAAGAATTAGTCGGTACAAGCAAATTTGTTCGTGTTTTATTTTCTTGATGCTTATTTTATAAGAATTTATCGACAAGAGCAAACTTATTCGTGTTTACGTTTTACCTTTTTGTCTGCTCTGATATTTTGGCTCATATTTTAAGAATTAGTCGGTACAAGCAAATTTGTTCGTGTTTTATTTTCTTGATGCTTATTTTATAAGAATTTATCGACAAGAGCAAACTTATCCGTGTTTGCACTTTATCTTTTTGTCTACCCTGATATTTTGACTTATATTTTAAGAATTAGTCGGTACGAGCAAATTTGTTCGTGTTTTATTTTCTTGATGCTCATTTTATAAGAATTTATCGGCAAAAGCAAACTTATCTGCGCTTGTATTTTCTCTTAACATATTGCAAAGTCCAGAACATCTTTTTGCCTTTTTGTCGTTTTCAATCATTAATGAGGCGACGCTTTTTCTTCCAACCAAAACCAAAAGAGATCGCGCCCTAGTTACGGCGGTATATAGGAGTTTTCTGTAATAGAGTTGCGCGGGGCCGGGGAACATAGGCATTATCACCGCTTTAAATTCACTTCCTTGACTTTTGTGCACTGTTGTCGCGTAAGCCAGCGAAAGCTCCATAGCTTGCTCCATGCCATAACGGACAACAGAGCCCTCGAATTCAACGTCAACAACCTCGGCCGCCTTGTCTATGCTTTTAAGCGTGCCGATATCCCCATTGAAAACGCCGTTCCTGCTGTTTCCGTCCGGATAATTAAAGAGTAAGTCGTAATTATTTTTTATTTGCATAACTTTGTCGCCTTCTCTGAGCAACATGTCACCGATTTTAATTTCAGCTTTTTGAGGTTTAGCTGGGTTAATCGCGTCCTGCAAAACTTTGTTTAGCTCAAAAGTTCCCAGAATACCTTTTCTACTGGGACAGAGAACCTGTATATGCTGAATAGGTGAATAATTGTAAGTTTTTGTCAATCTTTTGGTGAAAAGGTTTACTATTGTAGATTTTATTTCCAAAGCTTCGTGGACTTCCAGAAAGAAAAAATCTCTGATTTTGGTGTCATCGCTCAGCAAAAATTCATTCCCGTTTATGATTCTGTGCGCGTTTGTGACTATCAAACTGTCAAATGACTGTCTAAATACTTCATTTAGATGAACCACAGAAATTTTGTTAGATTTGATAAGGTCGGCCAGAACATTTCCACACCCCACCGACGGAAGCTGATCTTCGTCGCCAACAAGAATAAGCCTGCAGCTGATGGCAAGGGCCCTGAGCAAACCGTCGAACATAAAAACGTCCACCATCGACATCTCATCCACTATAACGGCATCACACCTAATCAGATTTTTTTCATTTTTTCTAAAAATTTGCTTGCCCTCTTTGTTGGGTTCGGCCTCCAGAAGCCTGTGGACAGTCTTGGCTTCAATGCCGGTCAGCTCCGACATTCTTTGAGCAGATCTTCCCGTAGGCGCCGTTAAAATTACTTTTTCACCCTTTTTATTTAAAATTTTTATTATTGCATTGAGAGTGGTGGTCTTGCCAGTTCCAGGCCCTCCTGTAAGAATCAACATGCCCTTTTCTAAAGCAGACTCGATGGCTTCTTTTTGTTTCTGCGCGTATTTTATTTTTTGTGACTTTTCTATTTCATTTATAAGTTCATCGACGCCCGTGATGCTTTGAGGAGGGAGTTTTAACATCATAGAAATTCGCTCAGATATATATTCTTCGCAACAAAAAGTTTCATTTAAATACAAAAATTCTGAATCGGCGATAAAATATGACTGAACGGCGGACTCATTTATCAGTTCATCTATTATCTTATTTACGACATTCTCGTCTGTATTTATAGCTTTAGAGGAAACTTTAGATAATTTACTCCTTGGCAAACATGTGTGGCCACATGACCTAGAGTTGAGCAGTAAAAGATGCAAAATAAAGGCTCTAATTCTACAAAACTCGTCAAAACCCTTCTCTTCTGAAAAAAACATTCTGTCGACTCTGTTAAATTCTAAGTAGACCGGACTGTCACACAAGATGTAAGGATTTTTGTTTATGACTTCTAAAGTCTTGTTTCCGAATTTTTTAAAAATTTTAACTGCTTCTTGCGGCGTAATTTTAAACTTGGAAAGATAAGTTACAACCTCTCTTAACCCAAAATCTTCCTTAAAAACATCCGACATTTTCTTGGCGGCTTTTTTAGTTATGCCTTTTATTTCGCTAAGTTTCTCGGGGCTGTTTTCAATTATATTTAAAGATTCTTCGCCAAAGATCTTTACAATTTCTTTAGCCCTAGACGGACCGATGCCCTTGATGGCACCGGATGATAGGTATTTCAAGATGGATTCGTCGCTTTTTGGCAGAAAACGTTCAAAATTCTCTACCACAAATTGTCTACCAAAGGTGGAATGTTCGGTAAAATACCCCTCTACTCTCAAATCTTCGCCAACACTTATTTTGCCCATCGTCCCAACAACTGTGATGTCTGTGTCTTTTGTTTTGAGAAGTAAAACTGTATAACTGCTGTCTTCATTGGTGTAAATAATTTTCTCGGCAGAGCCCTCGCAGACGTATTTTTTGCCGTTAGCAACCGTATTTATATCTCACGCCCCCTGTATCAAGATATATAGGCCATTGTAATACCAATGCGTTCTTTTTTCAAGTAAAAAATTGACCTTGAAAATTTAAAACCTTAGAGTTAAAATGGGTTTTGTGGGGCTAGTGTTGTTTGGCATGATTGATTTGTTGTGTTTGGCATGTGGCGGCTTTGGCGCGGCTAGTATTGTTTAGCACGACGCTCTAAATTTTGTTTTAATTAATGGATGTGGTTTGAGAGGTCGATTATGTCGGGTTTTTTTGTTTTCTTGAGGGATCATTTTAAAAAATATGATTCTATTTTCTGGGCGACATCTTTGTTTATGTCAGCGTATTGCCTTGTTTTAATGTATAGCGTGTCAAGGTCAGGGACCGACTTTTTTAAAACTCAGCTAATAGCAATTCTATTTGGGTATTTGGGCGCGATACTTCTTGGCGAGCTAGACTATCATCTTCTTGAAAAGCATTGGCGAGTGACGGCTATTCTCTGTGTGGGTTTTCTTTTATATGCTCTGTTTTTTGGCATTGCTATAGAAGGCGCCTCCGGAGTCAACGCCAGGGCTTGGATTCGGCTGCCGGGCGTGACGTTTCAGCCCTCCGAATTCGCAAAAATAGGTTTTATAACGACGCTTGCTGCGCACCTGAATTTTTTAAAAGACAATGGCTTGATGAAATCGTTCGGTCAGCTTATGCTCCTCGGCGGTCATTTGATGGTCCCTGTACTTATTTCTCACCTTCAAGGCGATGATGGTGCTGCTGTTATTTTTACCTGCATTTTCTTTGCGGTGTGTTTCATTGCCGGGATACAAATGAGATACTTTGTGGGGGCTTTGTTCGGCGCTTGCGCGATAGTTCCGATCGCTTGGAAGTTTGTTTTGTCTGAGTATCAAAAAAAGCGCATAACGGCCCTGCTTGATCTTGAAAGTTATGCTCTTGATATTGGATTTCAGCAGATACAGAGCAAAATTTCCATAGGTTCGGGGAAGATCTTTGGCTACGGGCTCTTTAAGGGACCCCGGACAGGATCTGACATTGTGCCCGTTCAAGAGAGTGACTTTATTTTTTCTGCTGCCGGAGAAGAATTGGGGCTGATAGGCGCTTTGCTGGTTATGTTTTCACTCTTTGTTTTAATTCTTAGAACCTTAAAAATTGCTAGGAGTTCCTGCGACAGTCTTGGTTCTTATATGTGCTTTGGATTTTTTGCGCTCGTGCTATTTCAGACTGTTTTTAACTTGGGAATGTGTCTTAGTTTGCTGCCGGTAATGGGGTTGACCCTGCCGTTTTATAGCTCTGGCGGATCCTCGGCGACTTGTTTATATTTGGGTCTTGGTGTGGTTCAAAGTGTTTTTGCAAGAAGAAAAGACGGCGATCTCGTGACGATAGATAAAAATGTCGCGACGCTTACTGAAAATGAGGAATGAATTTGTTTTGAAAATTTTAAATAATTAATTTCTAGGGGGAATGTTTTTATGCAAGTTATACTTTTAAAGGATGTAAAGGGAAGTGGCAAGAAAAATCAGTTGCTAAATGTTTCTGATGGATATGCGAAAAATTTTCTCATACCAAAAAAATTGGCGGTAAAAGCAAATAAACAGACTGTGAGCGAACTCGCAGCGTCTAAAGAAGCCGAAGAAAGGAGAACAAAAGAAGAAGAAGTTAAAGCCAAAGAAATTTTTAAGAAGTTAAACAAGAAAAATGTAATTATTTTTGCTAAGACTTCTAAAGAAGGAAAGATTTTTGGATCTATAACCGCGCATCAAATTGCAGAGCAGATAAAAAAAGACTACGATGCTCACATAGACAGGAGAAAAATAAATGTGCCAAAAGATATAAAATTTGTCGGCGAGCACGAATGCGATGTCAGGATTTGGCCGGGTATTCACGCGAAGATCTGTGTGGAAGTAAAAGAGGAGTAGCCCTCGTAGATGAGCGGCGGCGTGCTCTTATTTTTAAAAAGCTTTCTCTAGCGTGCTAAAATCTTAAAGTGCAGGAATAAAAAAAGCTTTTTTAACAGATGAAATTTTATAAGAGCCGCAAAAAACGAAAGGAATAAACATGAAACTTGGGATTGTTGGTTTGCCAAATGTAGGCAAAAGTACCCTTTTTAATGCTATAACAAACGCGGGAGTTCAGTCGCAAAATTTCCCATTTTGCACTATTGAGCCGAATATGGGCGTCGTTTCTGTCCCTGATGAACGATTAAAATTACTCTCCAAAATTTATAATCCCAAAAAAGTGACGCATGCTTCGGTTAAGTTTTTTGATATAGCGGGCCTTGTGAAGGGCGCCTCTAAGGGAGAAGGACTTGGAAATAAATTCTTAGCGAACATAAGAGAATGCAATGCGATCGTGCACGTTGTTAGGTGCTTTCATGACGACAATATCATTCATGTGGATGGTAGAGTGGACCCCAAATCAGACATCGAAACCATCGAGATGGAGCTTATATTTTCTGATATAGAATTTATTGAACGCAGAATACAGCGCTGTAAAAAAGTAGTCAAAGGAGATAAAAACCTAGAAAATGCTCTAAATATATACATCGAATTAAAAGATTTTTTAGAAACAGGGCGGCCTGCAAGACTCTTTAGAAATGAAGAGAATTCAGATATAGTCAAGGAATTAGCTCTTCTTACTGACAAGCCAATTATCTACGCGGCGAATGTTTCTGAAAAAGATTTTTTAAATGGAATAGAAAATTCTGAACTTTACAAAAGTGTAGAAGCGATCGCCAAAGATTCAAAGGCGGCGGTTTTGCCAATATGCGCAGAGCTTGAGATGCAAATTGCCGACATGAAAGATGAAGAAAAGCTTCTTTTTCTTTCTGAACTTTGTTTGACTAAATCCTCTCTGGATAGACTAATTTGTGCTTGTTATGAGCTTTTGGGACTAATTTCGTTTCTAACGGCGGGGGAACCAGAGGTGCGCGCTTGGACCATCAAGGACGGAACCAAAGCTCCGCAGGCAGCTGCAAAAATTCACAGCGACATCGAGCGCGGCTTTATTAGGGCCGAAGTTATATATTGGGAAAAGCTCTTGGAATGCGGTTCTTTTGCGGCGGCCAAAGAGAAGGGATTTGTAAGGTCAGAAGGAAAAGATTATCTGGTAAAGGATGGGGATGTCATTCTTTTTAGATTCAATGTTTAAGCTATAAAGAAAAGATTATGTCGTAAAGAATGGGATGTTATTATTTTTAGCTCCATTAGTTAAAGGCTGTTGACATTCAGGCATGACCTAATGTAGAATCTGAGCTGTTGAGATTTTTAAGGATGTGTGTATGCGCGCCACGATAAAGACCTTTTAGCTGTATTTTGTCCTTTGTTTTTTACCGAAAATACAATTAAATCGAGGTCGTGCTATTACGGGATTAATTATCCAGGAGCCTTATGCTCTTTTTATTTTCTATCAGCGGCAAAATATCCCAATGAAATCTAGAATTAGAGGATGGATGATCCAGTTAACATATCATTTTTCGCAAGACAGCAAAGAAGTTTAATGAAATCTAATTAAACGACAGATAATTCGGTTAACTTACCAATTTTTTTGAGACGACAAATAAAATTGCCAAATAATCCGATGAGAATTAAAAAGATTTTAAGGAGAGATTTATGGTTAACAAAAGGTTTGCCCCTTACATCAGCGTTATAGTTCCCATCTATAATGTCGAGGGCTTTCTTTTAAAATGTCTCAATTCCATAGCTAATCAGACCTTTAAAAATTTAGAAGTCATACTGGTTAATGACGGTTCTCGAGATTCTAGCAGAAAGATTGCTCAGGAGTTTTGCTTGTCACACAAGAATTTTTTTCTTATAAATGAAGAAAATAATGGGCAATCCGCGGCGCGCAATCGCGGCCTGAGTGAGGCGCGCGGTAAGTATATTTCGTTTGTGGACAGCGATGATTATTTACACCCCCAGTTTCTTGAAAAACTTTACGCCTTAAGTGTCATTCACAACGCGGACATAAGTTGTTGCAATTTCTTTTTTTATTTTCCCAAGGCGAAAATAAAGGTTTTGTGCCCTTTTAGAGGCAAAAATTCTATATATTTTTCCTCAGAAGCACTAAAAAAATTAATCTCTGGCACGACTCTGCAAGGCTTTGTCTGGAATAAACTTTACAGAAGAAGTCTATTTGTTGATAACAACATAAAATTTCAAAATATATGTTTTGAGGATCTCGCCATCGTTCCTCAGCTTTTTTATCACTCTGACAAAATCGCCATCACCAGCAGACCATTATATTACTATACTCAGAGAAAAGGCAGCGCGATGAGATCCATAAATGCGGATGAAATAGAAGATTATATAAAATCATTTGGCTTTATAAGGAATTTTTTGGAACACGAGAAAAAATATGAAGCGTACAAAAAATCGATAAATTCATACACTAAAAAGATGAAACTTATGACTAATTTGTACATTTTTAACCTGCACCTAAGAACTTTTAATTTCAAAAATCTTACAAAAAATATCAAAAATTCTTCAAAATCAATTAAATTCTTCTTGGAAGAAGATTATCAACCCACGACAGGAATTCCCGATATACCCTTCCCACTTCTTGAACCCAAAGATAAAAAGCAAGAGGAAAAGAGGGCGTAATGAAAACTTATAAAAATTTTTAAAAGATGTACGGCGGCAAAGCTAAAAAATAACCCAAAGATTCTTGCAAGGCGATGTGCGACAAAGCTCAAAGGCCCCTCGAGGCGGGTGTGTGCAATAGGGCTAAAGAAAGTTTAACAAGCTTTGTGAGATGATGTATGGTAAAGCTTGATAGTTCTGCGAGGCGGGCGCCCGATAAAGCGCGTGATTTTTCAAAAAAGAGAAGGAGAAAAGGAAATTGTCGAGTGAAGAAATTCCCGAAGTCAGTGTCATTGTTCCTATTTATAATGTCGAAAAGTTTTTGCCAAAATGCCTTGACTCTATAGCTAATCAGACGTTTAAAAATATAGAAGTTATCTTAGTTAACGACGGTTCAGAGGATGAAAGCGGGGAAATAGCCAGAAATTTTGTTTCGTCCCACGAGAATTTTATTCTCATAAATAAAAAAAACGGCGGGCTTTCGGACGCTCGCAACAGAGGCCTTGAAATTGCAAAGGGGAGGTATATTTCTTTTGTAGACAGCGACGATTATGTGCATCCCAGATTTTTGGAGCGCTTGATAAACCTTATAAAGAAGCACGCCGCCGATATTGCTTACTGCAATTATTTTTTATATTTTCCCGAAACCAGATTAAAGGTTTGCTATCCCTTGCGACCAATAAAATCGGTTTATCCTTCAGAAATGGCCCTTAAAAAGCTAATATGTGCTAATACTCTACATAGTTTTGCTTGGAATAAACTCTATAAAAGATCCCTTTTTGCAGAAAATAATATAAAATTTGAAAAGCTTTATTTTGAAGATATAGCTACAATTCCTCAGCTTTTTTACTTTTCAAAAAAAATTGCTATTACCAGTAGGCCTCTTTATTATTATACTCAGAGAAAGGGTAGCATTTTGAGGTCGATTGACGCAAATAAAATCGATGATTTTGTCAGATCATACGGTTCGATTTTAAATTTTTTGCAGCAACAAGAAAAGTACGAATTTTACGAAAAATCAATCGATCGCTACACAAAAAAAGTTAAAATAGTAAAAAATTTATATATTTTTAGACTTCACTTTAAAGCTTTAAATTTCAAAGGAATAACCAAAAATATTAAGAATTCTTCAAAATCTGTAAAATTTTTTCTAGAAGAAGATTACGAACCTACTCAGGGTGTTCCTTCGGTGCCGTTTCACGTGGTTAGCCCTGAAAAGAAAAATCTCAACAAAAAAGATAAATATTAATTTTTACTTCTCTATTATTTTACGCGGTCAGCTTTAAAGAACAAACAAAGATAAATACTAAAGTTCGTTCCCCCGATTCCGCATGCGTTTTGCCGCGGAAAAAGGGGGGTGAATTTGTTTCTATTTTATTAAAATATTATTAATATTTTTTATTTTCCGAGAGGTTTTTACTGAGTTGCTGCGGTGGTTTTTGCTGTTTGTCACCATAATGTTGTGAATTTTGATTAGATCGTGACTGTTGCTTGCTGGGAGAGCGGCCACCAGATGACAGCTGTTTTGGGAAGGGGGGACAACATAAAGCTTTGATTACGTCAATCACTGATAAAGTTTTAGTTATTTTATCGAATTGCGTATCTTTTATGGCGCGGCAAAGAATGACTTTTCTTTTGTTTTGATATGTTGTAAAATACGAAGATGAGATTTTGTCGGCAAGATGCGTTATTTAAGAGTTAAAACTTCAAAAAAGTAAGGCAAGTTTAGTTTTTATTGGGGGTCTTAACAAAATAAATGAACTCTAGGGCACTGTTTTATGAGCAGTTTTGCTTGTTAATGATTCCAGAATGTAAAGAAAATAATATTTTTAGATTGGGCTTTGGCTAAAGGGTCATCTAAGGAGAAAAACATGGATTTTAAATTAAAATCTGATTATATTCCCAGAGGAGATCAGCCCAAAGCCATAAATGAATTGGTTGGCGGTTTGAATCTTGGAATAAAAGAGCAAATTCTTCTTGGCGTTACGGGTTCAGGCAAGACTTTTACAATGGCAAATATAATAGAAATGACAAATAGGCCAACTCTTGTTCTGGCTCACAACAAAACTCTTGCGGCGCAACTTTGTTCGGAATTTCGCGAATTTTTCCCTAATAATGCGGTAGAATATTTTGTCAGTTATTACGATTATTATCAGCCGGAGGCTTATATTCCATCCAGCGACACCTATATAGAAAAGGATTCATCAATAAACGACGAAATAGACAAATTACGTCACTCTGCGACTTCAGCTCTTTCGGAAAGACGAGATGTGATAATAGTTGCAAGCGTCTCTTGTATTTACAGCCTCGGAAGCCCTATTGATTACAGAACCATGGTCATATCTTTGCGGCCAGGGATGCGCAAGAGTCGTGATGAGCTTCTTGAAAAATTAGTAGAGATTCAATACGAGAGAAACAATGTTCAATTTACGAGAAATAAGTTTAGAGTAAAAGGCGATGTGGTTGAAATTTTTCCTGTTAATTCGACAGATAAAGCTGTGAGAATAGAGTTTTTTGGTGAAGAAATAGAGCGTATAAGTGAAATTTTGCCCTTAACCGGCGAGATAGTGTCGATCTTATCTCACGTAGCGATTTATCCCGCGTCTCACTACGTGGTCCCCCAAGAAAAGATAAAAATCGCCGTTTCAGAATTAGAAAGAGAATTAGAAGAGAGACTCGTATATTTTAAGGATAAAGGAAAGTTATTAGAGGCTCAAAGAATAGAACAAAGAACCCGTTACGATATGGAAATGCTGCGCGAAATAGGCTTTGTAAAGGGAATTGAAAATTATTCAAGGGTTCTTTCTGGCAGAGCTCCGGGCAGCGAACCATTTACATTGCTTGAGTATTTCCCTGACGATTTTATACTATTTGTAGATGAATCTCACGCGACGATTCCGCAGGTATCCGCCATGTATTCCGGCGACAGGGCGCGAAAAGAAACTCTCATAGAATTCGGGTTCAGATTACCATCCGCGTATGATAATAGGCCTTTGAAATTTGACGAATTTTATAAAAAAATAAATCAGATTGTGTTCGTAAGCGCAACTCCCGGCAACTTTGAATTAGAAAAAAGCAAAAAAATTGTCGAGCAAATTATACGTCCCACGGGACTTTTGGATCCAAAAGTAATTGTAAAACCTTCCAAAGGGCAAATTGATGATTTGATTGACCAAATTCACAAAAAAATAAAGGTCAAAGAGCGTGTTTTAGTGACAACTCTTACAAAAAAAATGGCGGAGGATTTAAGCGAGTATTTGGAAGAAATAGGTGTACGCGTTAGATATATGCATCACGGCATAGGTGCCATAGAGCGCATGGAAATAGTGAGAGGGCTGCGACTGGGAGAGTTTGACATTTTGGTGGGAATCAATTTATTAAGGGAAGGTCTTGATATTCCCGAGGTTTCTTTAGTTGCGATTTTGGATGCAGACAAAGAAGGTTTTTTGCGCTCGGAAAGATCCCTCATACAGACTATTGGGCGCGCCGCCAGAAATTCAAATGGCAGAGTAATTATGTACGCCGAATTTGTGACTTTGTCCATGCAAAAAGCCATTGATGTAACCTTGCGCAGAAGAGAAATTCAGATGAAATACAACAAAGAAAATAATATAACTCCAAAAACAATTTCTAAAAAAGTTGCCAACGTAATACAGATTTCTGGGAGCGAAAAAAATAAAAAGAAAAAATCTTCTAAGAAAATAACAAAACGAGAGATGGATAAAAATATAGCTATTTTGGAAAAAGAGATGAAATTAGCCGCAAAAGCTCTGGATTTTGAACTTGCTGCAGATTTAAGGGACAAAATAGCAGATCTAATTAATGCGCAGTCGAATAGTTAAAAATTTTGTTTTTTTACTGTGATAAAAGTTTTAGATTTTGAATTTATTGCCGGGTTTTAAATTGTACAAAAAGACATTTTATAGGAGGAAATTTTATGATATTTGAAAATTGCGATTGCGCGACAATGGCGGTGAACCCTTTTAAATTTTTTGGCGAAAGTTGGGTTTTAATTACTGCGGGCACGAGAGAAAATTTCAACACAATGACTGCCAGTTGGGGTGGTTTGGGTTGTTTGTGGGGTAGGAATGTTGCCACAGTTTATGTTCGTCCACAGAGATATACTTATAAATTTTTGGAGGAGAATGAGTCCTTTAGTATTTGTACTTTTGACAAAAAATACAAGGATGTGCTAAATTTCTGTGGTACAAATTCTGGCAGAGATATTGACAAGATGAAGGAGACAGGTTTATCTGCAGTTTTTAGTGAAAATGCGCCATATTTTAAACAAGCTGAATTTGTTTTTATTTGTAAAAAAATATATCGACAGGATATGAGCGAAGATTGTTTTTCAGATAGTAAAATTATCGACGACTGGTACGCGCAGGATTTACAAAAAAATCAGACTAAAGAATCCATTAAAAGCTTTTCTTTGGCAAATTTCGCTAAAACAAGTAGCCTTCACAGGATCTACATAGGAGAAATAGAAAAATGTCTGAAAAAAGGATAAATTATCATTCAAGATGCAAAAATTGTGCGTGATTAGTTGACTGTAAATTGGCCCTGGATTACAATGCAGGAAGGCTTGGGATCTGTCTTTTATTGCACGCAGTAAATTAAATTGCATTTGCCTTCATACACATTAAGATTGGTTCTGATTTTTTAGAGCCCCCCCGGGGGGGTTGAGTTGGGTTTTTAAGAAAATTATATGATTTAATGTCAAAGTAAGGAGTTTATTTGGGCCTTTTATTTAGTGGGTCCATGTGAGGATTTTATGATAAATCAGGATTTACAAAAAAATCAGACTAAAAAATCCATTAAAAACTTTTCTTTGGCAAATTTTGCTAAAACAAGTAGCCTTCACAGGATCTACATAGGAGAAATAAAAAAATGCCTGAAAAAAGGATAAATTATCATTCAAGATGCAAAAATTGTATGTGATTAGTTGACTGCAAATTGGCTCTGGGTTACAATGCAGGAAGGTTTGGGATCTGTCTTTTATTGCACGTGGCAAATTAAATTGCATTTGCCTTCATACACATTAAGATTGGTTCTGATTTTTTAGAGTCCCCCGGGGGTTGAGTTGGGTTTTTAAGAAAATTATATGATTTAATGTCAAAGTAAGGAGTTTATTTGGGCCTTTTATTTAGTGGGTCCATTGGAGGATTTTATGATAAATATAGATTTTGAGCGCAAAGGTCAAAGAATGAAAAAGATAGAAATTTGTCTCAAAGAGAACAGCATAAGAGATCTGCTCCATGCCAAAGAAATATCTGAAAATATTGGCGTAAATGTAGAAAATATCGTAAGAAGCGTGCAATCGGGCGCTTTTAGAGATGCGGTTTGGGGTTACACTTTGGGAGTTGCAATTGCCATTCAAAAAAAGGTAAAATCAGCGTCGGAGGCAGCTAGGGCTATAGGATTGGGATTGCAAGCGTTCTGCGTACAGGGCTCTGTTGCGCAGCAAAGAGAGGTTGGAATTGGCCACGGCAATCTTGCTTCGATGCTGCTTGATGAAAAAGTTCGCTGCTTTGCTTTTTTAGCGGGCCACGAGTCATTTGCTGCTGCCCAAGGAGCCATATTTATAGTTAGATTTGCAAATGAAGTTCGAAGTAAACCCCTTAAAATTATACTAAATGGATTAGGCAAGGACGCGGCCTACATAATATCGAGGGTGAATGGTTTTTCGTATGTTAAGACAAAATACGATTATTATTCGAATAATATCGTTATTTTAGACGAACACTCGTTTTCTAATGGAGTGAAGAAAAATGTGCGCTGTTTTGGCGCGGATGACGCTTTTGAAGGTGTGGCTATCATGAAACACGAGGGCGTTGATTTGTCGATAACTGGGAATTCTACTAATCCAACTAGATTTCAACATATTGTGGCTGGAATATATAAAAAATGGGCAAATGATAATGGCAAAACATATTTTTCTGTAGCTTCTGGCGGAGGCACCGGACGAACTTTACATCCCGACAATATGGCTGCTGGCCCGGCTTCGTATGGCTTGACTGATTCCATGGGCAGAATGCATGCTGATGCTCAATTTGCTGGTTCTTCGTCCGTTCCGGCTCATGTTGAAATGATGGGATTTGTGGGAATGGGAAACAATCCGATGGTGGGCGCGACTGTTGCGTGCGCGGTAAAGGTTTTTAAATCTATCAATGAAAAGCTGGATAAAATGGAAATTTACTCAAAAAGTCAATGATCTAGTCGAAATAATGGCGGGAACTTATTGCAAGCGAAATTATTTATGTTGTTCCGTGTGGTGCGTCACTGGTTATGAATTAGAAATTTTATTGCAAGCAAAATTATTTATGCTGGTCTCGTGTTTCGATGCGTCGTTAAAGCTTGGGGATTTGTTGCAAGTAAAATTATTTACCCTACTCAAACGTCAGCGGCACCCTATTCCGATTTAAAATAAACTACGGTGAAATACAAGAATGACATGCTCAAAAGACACAAGGTAAAACGACACATTTAAAGGAGCGCCCAAAGAACTTGGCGTCTATTAAATCGGAATATCTATAAGTATACTGCAGGGCCGCGAATTCATTGTGAGCGAAATTTATCTACGCTGACTCGGTTCTCCGCGTTGATCTGACGATCATATACGGATCGAAAATTTTAATTATAAGCAAAATTATTTACCCTGTCTCCGCGTCGATAATATTGATGTATTACGAAAATTTGGAATTTTTTAGTATTTTGTGCTTGACAAAAAATGTCATGCGCTGCGAATCAATCTCAAGTAGTTTGAATTGCTTGACAGTTAGCGGTTTCTTGGCTTCTTGGATCATCTCTTTTAAATGCGCCATGTGCTTTTTTCAAGAGAGGCTAGAGGAAGTCGAAAATTAAGTTTCATCTAGTTTTAACAATTTTAGAAGGTTTTTCGCTAAAAAAGAGCATTGACAAAGTTTCTTATTTAAACACTCTCAAGTGGTTTGAATTGCTTGACAGCTAATTGATGTATTACGAAAATTTGGAATTTTTTAGTACTTTGTGCTTGACAAAAATGTCATGCGCTGCAGAATCAATCTCAAGTAGTTTGAATTGCTTGACAGTTAGTGGTTTCCTGGTTTCTTGGATCATCTCTTTCAAATGCACCATGTGCTTTCTTCAAGAGAGGATAGAGAAAGTCGAAAATTAAGTTTCGTACGGTTTCTTGGACCACCCCTTTTAAATGCACCATGTGCTTTTTCAAGAGAGGGTAGAGGAAGTCGAAAATTAAGTTTCGTCTAGTTTTAGAAGATTTTTTTGCTAAAAAAGAGCATTGACAAAGTTTCTTATTTAAACACTCTCAAGTGGTTTGAATTGCTTGACAGTTGTCGGTTTCTTGAATCATCTCTTTTAAATGCGTCATGCGCTTTCTTCAAGAGAGGCTAGAGGAAGTCGAAAATTAAATTTCGTATAGTTTTAACAATTTTAGAAGATTTAAAGTTTCTTATTTAAACACTCTCAAGTAGTTTGAATTGCTTGACAGTTAGCGGTTTTTTGGCTATTTGGATCGTCTCTTTTAAATGCACCATGTGCTTTTTTCAAGAGAGGATAGAGGAAGTCGAAAATTAAGTTTCGACTAGTTTTAACAATTTTAGAAGATTTTTTGCTAAAAAGGTTTTTCGATAAAAAAGAGCATCGACAAAGTTTCTTATTTAAACACTCTCAAGTAGTTTGAATTGCTTGACAGTTAGTGGTTTCTTGGATCATCTCTTTTAAATGCGTCATGCGCTTTCTTCAAGAGAGGATAGAGAAAGTCGAAAACTAAGTTTCGTACGGTTTCTTGGACCACCCCTTTTAAATGCACCATGTGCTTTTTCAAGAGAGGCTAGAGGAAGTCGAAAATTAAATTTCGTATAGTTTTAACAATTTTAGAAGATTTAAAGTTTCTTATTTAAACATTCTCAAGTAGTTTGAATTGCTTGACAGTTAGCGGTTTCTTGGATCATCTTTTTTAAATGCGCCATGTGCTTTCTTCAAGAGAGGCTAGAGGAAGTCGAAAATTAAGTTTCGTCTAGTTTTAACAATTTTAGAAGGTTTTTTGCTAAAAAAGAGCATTGACAAAGTTTCTTATTTAAACATTTGCGGGGGGGTGCAATGCGATAGGATTTAGTAAAAGATGTGGATTTTTGACTGTAGTAAAATCGTCTGTATTTGCAACTTTTTTCTGGTGTATCTTTAGTAATTTTAACACCAGAGCCACTTTCGGGCTGCGAATCCGGATTCATTATAAATTTGCAAGGTGAATGTCTCTAGGGTAAGAATCTTACAGACTAAAATTTAGCATCTTGAGAGTCTTAAAACAAACTGTAAACTGAACATCTTAAAGTTACAAAACGAAAGCTCCAAAATTGCAAACTTTAAGTATTTCAAGTTACGAACCTTGGGTCCCTTGTAAAATTATAAAGTGAACGTCTTAAATTGTAAGTCTAACACGTTAAAAATTGTAAGTCGAACCTTACAAAATAACACGACCAAATAGCATCAAAATCGACAAATTTTGTTCATTCACCGAGGTCTACAAAAACAAAACAGACAAACACTGGAGCGGAAAACGGGATTCGAACCCGCGACTTTCAGCTTGGGAAGCTGACGCTCTACCACTGAACTATTTCCGCAAACAACGTCGACATTGCCCCTTTAATACCGCAACATAACTAAGCGAAACTGACGTTCCACCGCCGAACTATTCTTTAAAATAATGTCGGCGTTACCCCTTAAAATGAGTCGCAATAGATCCAGCGTATCGACAGCAAATCGCCAAAAAGAATACCTGCGAACAGCGCGTCGAACGAACGCCTGCAACGAACACCTGCAAGATGTGTCATAAAAGTCACTCAAAACTGCTAGAAAAGCAAGCAGAAAACACATCCAAGTTCCTCTCAACTCGCCTCTTGTCTTGATTTTGCCACAAATCCAAAAATTTTTCAAGGCCCAATTTCAAAATATTTTTATTAAAAAATCTGACAAAGGGCTGTCTTTGGACGGATGGTTAAAATTGATTTGCAAGCGGCCGATTAGAGCGTGTTTAAGAGCGTATGAATAGATAAGAATGCGATACAACGCAGTAATGATACAAATAAATAAAAGAAAAAAATACAATGAAGATTATAAAATTAAAATGTCTCATCGCTGCTATGGTTAAAATTTCTCATATTTATATCTTATTGCTTGACAGGAGTTCTTAAATTTTGACAGCAGTTTCAGACCAATTTTTCCATAAAACCAGAGATTTTTCAAGTTCGATTGAATAAATGATAATTTCTCCAATTGGTTTTTCTGTACATTTTGAAATTGCATAGCCGTACAATCCCAATTGTTTTTTGTATTTGGCTGCTAATTCTGAAGGGCTTTTTGTTTTGTCCGTTTTGTAGTCAACAATAACCATTTTGCCATTTTCTTCAAAAGCAGCATCCACGGCGCCTTGCAGAACCACCATTTGCCCTTTGTATTTTTCTGTAAGATTTGGGTTTATTTTCTCTGCTGCTATATCAACTATGAAGTGATACTCTCTTAAAAAATTTTTAGAATTTAGTATTCTGCTGCAAATTTTGCTGTTTAAAAAACTTTCGAGCTTTTTTATGTTTAAATTTTCACTCTCTTTGACGGTTAAAAATTTTGATTTTAAGAGTTCTAAAATGTGAGATCTAATATTTTCTCTTGCTTTTTTAAAGTTGGCTAGTTGCAAAAATTTGTGCTGTGCGCTTCCAATTTCGAGCGAGGAAAATTTTTGATACGCTAAAAACTTTGGCTTTATATTTAATCTCGGTAGGTCCTCGTGGAAATTATCGCAGAGTTCTGTTACAGAAACTTTGGTTGGAACGTGAATGATTTTTTGTTCTTTTTGTTCAAAAGTAAATCTTTTTAAAAGTTTTAAGCGAATTTTATTAGCATTGTGGAATTCCTTTCTAGCCGTGATTTTCTCATCATAAAAGCGTTTATCTTGACATAAATCTGGCTCATTTTCTATGAAAGACTCTTTTTGGGTTGTAATTTTTTCATCATAAAAGTTCTTATTTTTGCCATTTGAATATAAATTCGACTTGCCTTTTTTGACGGTTGTGTCGTCTAATTTTTGACACTCTTTGTCGTCTAAATTTGTGCAGAAATCTTCCTGTTTGATAATTTTAACTTCTAAACTACAACTTTCGTTTAAAAAATTAAGCTTGCCGTGATCCGACATTTCTTTAAAAGGATTGTTGTATGGATGCTTTACAGAAACAAAACTGAGCCAATCTCCAAAATTACTAGCATTTTTTATTAAATGGGATTTAATACCATCTGAAGCTTTATATAACAACAATTTAGAGAAATCCTTTTCAAGATTTTTTGTTGATAAACTAAAGATAAGCTTGTTTTTAGCCCTAGTCATTGCCACATACAGAATTCTGAGCTCTTCTGAAATTTGGCTGCCCTTATTTTTTATTAAAATTGCTTCTCGTTGTACGGTTCTATATTTACACATTGTTTCAACGTCAAAAATTTTCAGCCCAACTCCTAATTGAGGATGAAGCAGCGTATCGTTGTTTTCTATGTGGAATGAGCAGGAGCAATTTGCGACTATACACACCGGAAATTCCAACCCTTTTGCCTTGTGAATGCTGGTGATCTTTACGCAATTTTTATCAGTAGAAACTGGTCTAAAATCGCTAAGGGTGATGTCGTCTTTTATTATTTTATCAATAAATTTAAGGAAATTACTAAGATCGTCACGGCCAGATTCTTCTATTTTTCTTGCAAAAGAAATTAAAGATCTGAGGTTTTTAATTTTATCTTTGCCGCCAGATTCCATCTTCACGAAAGAGAAAACAAAAAAATTGCTGTATATATAGCTTATCAATCTGCTAATACCTATTTCTTGTGATATTCTTCTTAATCTGCTAAGTTCTTTCAAAAATCTAGCGCAATTAGCGTCGTTTTCTGATGATTTTTTTATACATGTGTACATATTGGTTTCTCGATTTTTTTGACGTATAAGGGCGATTTGATCGGCTGTAAAACCAAATATCGGGCTCATTACCGTGGCTGTGAGACTTATATCATCTGTAGGATTATTGATGCACCGTAAAAATGACAATATCATTAATATTTCGGGCAAATCTAAAAAATTATCAGTATTTTCAGAATGAACTTCAATAGATGCAGTTTGTAAGGCTTTTTTGAAAATTTCACAAGAGTTTTTTGTATTGCGAAGCAAAATACAAAAATCTTTGTATTGAGCAGGACGTATTTTAGTACCATCTTTTATCATATATCTCGATTCTACCATGTCTTTAATACTTTTGGCGATGTAATCTGCCTCGATTTTTATTCGCTGTTTTTCAGTCGAATATTCAGATTCGACTACGCAAATTGTCACGGAAGATTCTTTTTGATCGACCTTCTGTTCACATGTGTTCGACTCAGGAAACCTCATAATTTCATCTTTTTTGTAATCTATTGGCGATGTTTTTAGGGTCATTAGATCCATAAAAACAAAGTTTATAAAGTCTATAATTTCTCTGTGACTTCTAAAATTTTCTCCTAATGAAATTTTGGCCGGAAAGGTAGCATTTGCTTCATCGTAGGTCTTGGCCAATTTCTTTTTGCGAACAAATATTTCTGGGCGTGCTTGACGAAAAGAATAGATACTTTGCTTTATGTCTCCGACCAAAAATAGATTCTTTTCATTTTTGGAAATTGACCTAAAAATCATATCTTGGATTTCGTTGGTATCTTGATATTCATCCACCAGAATTTCGTCAAAATCACGTGAAATTTCTGTTGCTAAGTCGGTTTTTACAATTTCTTTGTTGTGCTTTATTTCTTTTACCAGAAGTTTTAAGGTTAAATGTTCAAGGTCGGAAAAATCAAGCAAATTTCTTTGTTTTTTTATTTTCCATAATTCGGCCTCTAGTTTTTTAACCAATTCAAAAAGAGGACAGATCAAATTATATGTTTTATCGATGTCATCTTCTATGTGTTGCCAAGATTTGCAAAAAAGTCTGGTTAAGTTTTTTGTCGTTTCTTTAACTTTTTTTCTATATTCAGAAATTTTTTGTTTCTCTTTTTCACACATTTTGATTGAAGGCAGTCTTAAAAAACAAATTTCGTCGATTTCTCTCTTGATAAAATCCCAATTTTTATTCAAAATAACATTTTTAAGATTTAAAAAAATTTGAAGATCGGCATTTAAAACTTTAAAATACGCTTCTACATCTTTATCTTCAAGAAAACTTCGGCATAGTTCTAGCAGAAAATTAATGGATTCTGTCGCGTATTCCAAAATAATCTCTATGTAGTTGTTATTTTTTACATCTTTTACGGAAAGTTTTCGCTTTATTTCTTCAAACCAATTGACGGGAGAGGGCAGAGATCTTGAGAATTTATACACATTTTTTATCAGTTCTACAAGTTTTGAGTCGTCATATTGAGAATTTATGTTTTCCACAAGCGCAATAAATTCCGCAGAACATTCTTTGTAAAATTCCTCTAAAATTTTTTTAATAGCCTCATCTTCGAGGGTTAAAATTTCGCTCGCGTCGGCGATTCTAAAATTTCTCGAAATTGAAAGCGAATTGAAATTTTCTCTTACCAATTTGTTACAAAAACTATGCACGGTGCCTATGTTTGCGTGACAAAGCAGCATTTGCTGATATCTTAAATAGTTATTTGCGGGATGCTTTAAAATGAGATGGCAAAGCTTACTTTTTATTCTTTGACGCATTTGTTCCGCCGCCGCTTTTGTAAAGGTGACCACCAGCAAGCGGGTTATATCACAGGGGCGAGAGGTGTTCAAAACGAGGCTTATAATTCTTTCGCTTAGGCACTCGGTTTTGCCCGATCCGGCCGCCGCCGAGACTATTATCCATCCTCCTTTTGCTTTTATCGCCATCTCTTGACTTTTGGTCCACTTTTTGCTCATTATTTGTCCTTTCAAATTGCGCCGTGGCTCCCTTTTGAGTTATTTTTGCGGCAACACGTCAAATTGTGCCGCGATTTTTGTTTACTTTATTGTAACACATTTGTGTCTTAGGAGCTAGCTTTTTGCCTTTTAAATTTGCACATAAAAGTTGATAACGGACTTGAGAAAATTAAAGCGACAAGTAAATGTCAATCGGGCGCAAATTTATTTTGCAGTTGAATTTTTTGGGAATGAGGCTTATCATTACGAACTATGAGAAATTTACTTTTAAGACTTTGTTTTGACGGGAAAAATTATCACGGTTGGCAAATTCAAAAAAATGCTACGAGTGTGCAAGGAGTTTTTCAAGATTCCCTTAGAAGCGTGACTGGAGAAAATTGCGAGATAAAAGCTTGCAGCCGTACGGATGCCGGTGTGCACGCCAGGGAGTTTTGCGTGAATGTATTTTTAAATCACAGGATTTCCTGTGGGGGTCTAAAAATGGCTCTCAATCGTGTTTTGCCTAGAGATATAGTCGTTTTTGATTGTGCACAAGTGCCGTTTGATTTTCACGCCAGATACTCCTGTGTGGCCAAGGAGTATGTCTACAAGATTTTAAACACTCCGGTAAGAAGTCCGTTTTTAGAAGGATACGTGCTGCATTACTGGTGCGAAATGGACCTTGCTGCCATTCAAAAATCGGCGTCGTTTTTTGTTGGAACTCATGATTTTAGTTCTTTTTGTACGTTGGATTCAAGACAGAAGGGCGATTTTAGGCGCACGATAAAAAGTTTTTTAGTAACAAGAGATGAAGATATTGTCACAATAACTGTAAAAGCGGATGGTTTTCTTTATAATATGATTAGGATTATGGTTGGCACGCTTTTGAAAATTTCTCAAAAGAGGTTAAAACCTAGCGAAATAAGCGCCATATTAGAAGCGAAGAATAGAGCTTTGGCGGGCCCCACTGTGAGGCCTTGTGGGCTATATTTGAACAGGGTCTTTTATGAATGAGAATTTCGCGGCGGCTGAGCCGATAGTGTGAATTTGGGATTTATTGTGGTGTATGGGTTGTTGGTGTAGGCTAGTGTCGGCGGCTTTGAGTCGCTATACAAATCGCAAATTTTGGGGTGTTTTCGCGGTGGGTCTGTTAGTGCAGGTCGAGGATTTGAGATATTCTTACGATGGATGAGCTGAGTCGATAGTGTGAATTTGGGATTTATTGTGGTGTATGGGTTGTTGGTGTAGGCTAGTGTCGGCGGCTTTGAGCCGCTATACAAATCGCAAATTTTGGGGTGTTTTCGCGGTGGGTCTGTTAGTGCAGGTCGAAGATTTGAGATATTCTTACGATGGATGAGCTGCTGTTGCAGATTTGAGGTGATTAATTTTGAAAGCAAAAATAAAAGGAATTATAGGCAATTTTAGAAAAAATTTTGTATATAAAGAGATTGAGTGGTTTTTTTCAGATAAGTCAAAAAAAATGAGCATTATGTTTGCAATTTGTCTGTTTGCTGGATTTCTTGTCCAAAGAATCGAGAATTTTCATCCCGGTAAAATAATTAACTCTTTTCAGGATGCCGTGGCGAGTTCCGGCTTTGGCGCAGGGTTTCCGGTGAAAGTGGACGGCGATAAGGTTAACTGTAAAAATTTTAGGCCTTTTGGACGAGATTTGGTCATGATTACTGATACTTCCCTTATTTGCTTTAATCCGAGCGCGAAAAAGATTTTTGACCGCCCTCACGGTCTTTCTCGACCAATTTTAAAATGCACCAGAAGCAGGGCACTTGTGTATGATTTAAATAGAAATAATTTTAAAATTGAAACCAAGGGCAAGAATATTGTAAATAGTAATCTCACGGAAAATATAATAAGCGGCGGTATTTGCGAAAGTGGTAATTATGCCTTCGCGGTGGAATCCAAAGACTATCCTTCAAAACTTATGGTTTTTTTTGAAGATTCAAAACAAGCGTTTAGCTATTCTTTTTCCGACTGTTTTTTAAACAATGTTTCTCTTAGTGATGACGGCAAAATGGTGGCTGTTTCTGGAGTGTTGGCTCAGGACGGCGGGCTCAAATCCTTGATTTATGTTTTTGAAATTAATTCTTCAAAGCCCAAATTAAAAGCCGAATTTTATGACGTATTGTTTCTAGATGTCGTCTTCCTTTCAAACTCTAACGTGATTGCCATCGGCGACAGTTTAACATGCGTTATCAAAGTATCTTCGAACGAACAAAAAACTTACAATTACGACCAAAAGCCCCTGACTGCCTTTGACGTAAACCCCAGCGTTGGAGCCGTTTTATCCTTAGCTACTAAAGCTGATTTTACAGATTGCGATTTGGTGACTATAGATGGTAGAGGACAGAGTAAAATAATGGCACAGTCAGGTTTAAATGTGTCTGCGTTGTCGTATAATAAAGACGGCGCGATAGCGTCACTTGGGGAAGGGAAATTTGACGTTTATTCCAGGCACGCAAAGAAAATTTATTCATCTTGTGTTTCTGCGGATGTGAAGGCGATTGGTTTGTTTTCATCAAGAAGCGTGTATCTGCTTGGTGTCGGCGAGGTAAATATACTTGATTTTGCATAGAGTAGTATGCTAAAATCGTCATTGTGGATTACAGGTTTTTTAGATGTTTTTTGAAAATTTGAGCGCCCAAAGGTGTGGGGGCAAGATCGTGCTTTAGGAGGTTTAGAGCCGCTTTTCTCAAAAAGTGGCAAGCAGTGGTAATGGCAAGTAGCGTCTGAGCTCAGCGTGTATTCGTCAATACTAAAGGAAAAAGCAAGGAGGTTTGAAATTGTTTTTGTGCTTTTGTGTAAGGAAAAGCGTGGTAATGGCAAGTAGCGTTTGAGCCAGCGCGTATTCGTCAATACTAAAGGAAAAAGCAAGGAGGTTTGAAATTGTTTTTGTGCTTTTGTGCATTGTAAGCAGCGTTCGGGTTCCCGCGCATCCAAATAGTTTTTAATTGATTTTGTATTGAGGGGGTGATGGTTGGTTTTGAGTTTTTATTTTTGGTTTCATACAAGATAGAAGGAGAAAATACATGGTTCTCAGGGCGAAAGATTTTCGCAGTGTTTTTAAAAAGAATCTTAGCGTGGCGAATCTCATATCTTTATTCAGGATTTTTTTAATTGCCCCGTGTGTTAAATTTTTTTTGGATGAAAATTATTTGGGAGTTGCAGCCGTTTTAGTGATTTCTGGGATTAGTGATCTTTTAGATGGAATGATCGCCAGAAAATTTTCGCAAACTACTGATTTAGGCAAAATTCTTGATCCGATTGCGGATAAATTGACACTTCTTGCGGTAGTTATTTGTATAGGTTTGAAATTTAAAGAAATTTTTGCCTTTGTTGTCGTGCTTTTACTTAAGGATCTGTTGATGATTTTAGCAAGCATTTTTTTACTTCGCCGCAAAATTTTGCCGCTGCCGGCTAAATGGTACGGCAAAGTTGGCACGATATTTTTTTATGTGTCCACCATAGTTATTGTCATAATGAAGGCTTTTTTGAAAATTCACTCTCCGGTGGTGCCAGTTTTATTGTTTTCAATTACAACTTTTATGATGGTTTTTGCGCTTTTTAAGTATTTTGTTTTGTTTTTTTGGCATGATTAATAATGCGGGCGACAGGCGCCGTGTCGATGACGAGGTCAACGACTTGGCGTGACTTTAGCATTTTATTGAACTATTAAGAGCCCGTGGTTTTTGGGGATTTAAGGAGAATTTTTTTATGTTTTGTTCACTTTGCAAGAAGCGTCTGGCGACTGTTTTTGTTGCTAGAGACCCCAGCGGCTCTACAGCTCAGGGCCTTTGTTTGGTCTGCGCGAAAAATATGGGTATAAAACCCGTGGACGAAATGATGAAAAAGATGGGCTTTTTGGACGCTGACATTGATGAGGCCGCAGAGCAACTGTCCAATTTGCCGTCGATCCCTGAGGATGTGGATCCGCAGGCGTTGTCCGAAGAGCAAGACTCGGTCGCTGAGTTCACTTCTGCTATTTCAGCATCATTCCTACCGCAAATTTTTTCACCTGGTTTTAACAATGGTTCTAAAAAAGGAGTTAAAGGCAAAAAAGTTAAAGGCAAGTCTAAAAAGAAGTATCTTGACGCTTACTGTCAAAATTTAACACAAAAAGCAAGAGAATCCCAGCTCGACGCGGTTTTAAAAAGAGACAAAGAGCTCGATAGAGTCGTTCAAATTCTTTGCAGAAGAACAAAAAATAATCCCTGTTTAATAGGTGAGCCCGGGGTTGGCAAGACCGCCATTGCCGAGTGTTTGGCCAATTATATAGCTCAAGATAAAATTCACGTTAGGATGAAAAATAAAGAAGTTTATCTTTTGGATTTGACTGCCCTTGTGGCGGGAACTCAATTTAGGGGGCAGTTCGAAAGCCGGGTTAAAGGTCTTGTGGAAGAGGTGGAAAGTCTTAAAAATGTAATTTTGGTTATAGATGAAATTCACAATTTGGTAGGTTCTGGTTCTTGCGATTCTGAGGGCGGTGGCTCCCCAATGAACGCTGCGAATATTTTGAAACCCGCTCTTTCTAGAGGGCAGGTCCAGGTAATCGGCGCCACCACTTTCAAGGAATACAGAAAATATATCGAAAAAGATTCTGCACTTGAGAGGCGATTTCAGCCGATTATCATAAAGGAACCTTCCATCGACGACACCGTGGAGATTTTATTGGGTATAAAGTCGTATTATGAGGAGTTTCACAATGTTATTGTTGAACCCAATACTATTAAGGATATTGTGAAACTCTCTCAAAGATATATATCTGATCGTTTTTTGCCAGACAAAGCCATAGATTTGCTGGATGAATCATGCGCTTTAACTTCCTTAGAAAATATTTCTGTTTCTAAGCTTGAAAAAATAAAAGTAGAGCTTAATAAATTAGAAAACAACAAAAAACTTATTGAGGAGAGTCAAGCTGACAAAAATGAAAGTCAATTTGAAAATCTTGCCAAAATTAATTGTGAAATTGCTAGACTAAAAAATGAAAAAACCAAAATTTTATCGGACCCTAACTTTTTACCTTTTGTTGATCATAAAAGTGTGGCAAAAGTTCTTGAACTCTGGACCGGAATTAATTCCGCTAGAATAGAAGAAAATGAATTGACGAAGTTTTTAGATCTCGAAGCAAAGCTGAAAAAGAAAATTATAGGTCAGGACGAGGCGATTGAAGCCGTAGTCAATTGTATAAAGCGCAATAGGGTTAAAATTGGCCCAAAACTGCGTCCTTCTTCCTTTATATTTGTTGGACCCACAGGGGTTGGAAAGACCGGCCTGGTTAAGGCTTTGACTGATAAATTATTTAATTTTTCTGATAGATTAATTCGTTTTGATATGTCTGAATTCATGGAAAAACATTCAGTATCCAGAGTCATTGGCTCCCCGCCGGGCTATGTAGGCTACGACGAAGCGGGCCAATTAACAGAAAAAGTTAGGCGCCAGCCTTACTCAGTGCTGCTCCTAGACGAAATAGAAAAAGCACATCACGAAGTTATGAATATTTTGCTTCAGATTTTAGATGAGGGGAGAATAACCGACGCTCACGGCCGCCCCGTAAATTTTGAAAACACAGTGATAATCATGACTTCTAATGCTGGCAGCGACAAAGCTAAATCTGCCATGGGGTTTGAAAAGAGTCAGTATCAGGTCAGCAAAGATGAGGCCATTAAATCTCTTCGTGAATTTTTAAGGCCAGAATTTTTAGGCAGAGTTGACGATGTGATAGTGTTCAAGGAACTTTCTTTGGATGATTTTAAAAAAATTGCGGCTATCATGGTTGACGAGTATGTGAAATCGTTAGAAGAAAGGCAAGTTGAACTTAAATATGATGACGAGATTTTAGATTATTTATCGAAAAAATCTGT
This sequence comes from Oscillospiraceae bacterium, assembly GCA_031255515.1. Lineage (GTDB taxonomy): Bacteria > Bacillota > Clostridia > Oscillospirales > Acutalibacteraceae > JAITRE01. Next base: position 31,430 of record JAIRSI010000045.1, read on the forward strand.
GGGAAAGAAAGGGGGAGTTAGAGATTTAAGGAACTTGATACGCAAGGAGATTGAAGATAAAATTAGTAGTATTGTAATAAGTACGGGTGATTCTACCAAGAGTATTTCTATGACTATGTCGAAGGACGGTGATTCTATTGATTTTGCGTCTGAATGAGAATGATAAAACGGGAGTTTTGGGGAAATTGCGAACTAAATGAGAATTGAATGGAAGTTTTGAAGGAACTCATAAGTTCAATGGAGATTCTCGGGTGGTTTGCATGCGTTAAGGTGAGAATCCGGGCAAGAATTCGGGCGACTTGCAAATTAAATAAGAATTGAGCTTAAATTTTAAAGGATTTGCGAGTGGGGTAAAGGTTTAACGGGAATTTTTTTGGGGGAACTTATATAAATTGAACGAAAATCAAATGAGGTGAGCAATTTGCAAATTAAGTGAGAATTAAGCGTAAATTTCAAGGAGCTTACAAGCTAAGCGAGAATTAAGCGGAGATTTTTTGCAGTTTACAGACTGAAATTAGGCAAGAATTTTGACAATTTGTATACGATTTGCGAAGTCTATGTGCCAAAAAACGACGTGAAAACTAGTGTTTCACACGAGTGAACAGGTGATTTAAAAGGGATCAACATATTTAATTGTGGTTTTTGATGCTGCGGGAGGGAGAAAAACGTGGATTTACACAAAAATGACGATGAGGAGGAGTTGCCGCCTGGTTTTGATACAGATGAGCGTTATCAAGAACTTTCTAATTTTTTTGATACTCCTCTGAATATTAGCGAAGAAAAACCTGAAAAGACAAACAAGAGTAAGAAGAAAAAGAAGAAACGCCAAACGGATAGCAAAGAAACCAAAAAACTTGCATTGACTGTGGCTTCTTTTTTTGTTTCTCTGCTTTCTGTTGTCTGCGGCAGCATACTAATCTACGTGTGTTTTTTTCTGGATACCGTAAATTACGACAATAAATCCATAGATTTCAAAAAAGATAGAGACGTAGCAAAGGAAGAAAATGATGGCAGCAGTGAATCGATACACATAGATGCTGACAGCGTTTATCCCATAAGAGATCCCATGGTGCTTAATGTAATTATCTTTGGAGTGGACCGTAAAGACGAGAATGAAAACGGAAGAAGCGATTCTATGATATGCGTTTCTATCGATGAAAGACATAAAAAACTCAAAATTTGTTCTATTTTAAGGGATATTTGGGTAAAAATTCCCGGAAGATCGTCTTTCGATAAATTAAATCACGCGTTTTCTTACGGAGGACGAAGCCTGGCCGTAATGACCTTGGAAAAAGCTTTAGGTGTAGTCTTTGATAGAGATATTGCACTTGATTTTCCGGCCTTTGTTAAGGCGGTGGCGTCTTTTGGTGGATTACCAATTGTTTTGAGCGAGGAGGAATGTATATATATTAACAGATTTTCAGGAGAAAGTAACTACCTAAAAGTGTCGAATGGAGAGAAGAATTTGTCGGGCAAACAAGCTCTTTGTCATGCCAGGAATAGGGATTTGCCGAAGAAAGACGACAAGGGAGAAGAAAGGGGAGACGATTTTGCAAGGATAATACGCCAACAAGAAATAATGACAATATTGTTAAAAACACTCAAAGGGCTGGATGTAAGAAAAGTGGCGGCTCTTCTTTCTAATATTGGGCCTAGTTTAACAACTAACTTTCGTAAAACAGAAATTCTCAGACTTCTTTGTAATTTTGAAAAATACGTGAACTATCCATTGGAGAGGTATTTTGTGCCGGAAACCAATGATTATAAGGATGGCTTTAGAAGAGGAATGTCTGTTCTTATTTTGAACGACATCTATGTTACGCGGCGTAAGTTTTTAAAATTTATTTTTGAAGACTCGATAAAAGAAAAGTCTGGCGTCCAAAGCAGCCCCGGTTAAGTGTGATCTTTGCTCAAGAATTTATTGTGCGCACACAGCCTTTAATGTATGTTATAATGCATGTTGACTAGCGGCAGCTCTGTAATCGCGGGCTACCAAGAGAGGGATAGATGTGAAAGTTTTACTAGAAGTTTCCGCGAGGCACGTTCATTTGTCGATCGCAGATTTTAAAAGGCTCTTTAAAGCTGACGCAGAACTTACCGTTAAGAGAGAGCTCTCTCAAACGGGACAATTTTTAAGTAACGATAAACTTGACATTATTTCTTCAAAATCAAATCTGAGCGGAGTATCGATTTTGGGGCCTTTGCGGCGCGAGACGCAGGTTGAAATTTCTGTGACCGATTCTTTAAAGCTTGGAATCGAGGTTCCAATTAGAGAGTCGGGCGATCTGGATGGTACCCCGGGCTGCAAACTCGCAACTCAGCATGGTCAAATAAATATTAAGCATGGGCTCATAGTGCCCAAAAGACACGTTCATTTGTCCCTTGACAGTGCCCGGAAGAATGGCTTTGAGAATGGGCAAATTTTGTCGGTAAAAGTAAATTCAAACGGCAGGTCTTTATTTTTTTTTGATACGGTTGCAAGAGTTCATAAAGACTTTATGGATGCGATTCATATAGATACCGATGAGGCGAATGCAGCGGGCGTCAAGGGTGGTATTTTTTGTGAAGTGGAAGCTATTTAAGTATCGAAGCTTAAGTTTTTAAAACTTTATTTAAAAAGTTTTGGATAAATTTGAGAAAATAGGAGAGTTTTATGAGTGTGTAGATCCTTAGAAGAACTCAGAGGAAATTGTAAAAATTGCGCAAAGTGTGGGCTTGCTAAGATCCGTAATAATGTGGTTTTTGGCGTCGGGAACGAAAAAGCTAGGGTAATGCTGGTGGGAGAGGGTCCGGGCGAGAACGAAGATTTGCTCGGGGAGCCTTTTGTAGGCAGAGCAGGAAAACTTTTAGATAAAATGCTGGAAAGCATAGATTTAAACAGAGATAAAAATGTTTATATAGCGAATATTGTAAAATGCAGGCCACCAAATAACAGGGATCCTTCCGAGGCAGAGCAGGAAGCTTGTATCGGTTGGCTAAGAAATCAGGTGTTTTTGATAAAGCCGCGCATTATAGTTTGCCTGGGGCGTGTGGCTGCAAAAAAGATTATGAAAAATGATATAAAAATTACCAAAGAGCATGGAATTTTTTATAAAAAAGGAAAAATACTTTTCATGGCTACGTTTCATCCCGCGGCTCTTCTTAGGAATCCTCAAAATAAGCCATGTGCTTTTGAAGATTTTTTAAAACTCGAAAGAAGAATTAACACAAAAACTTTAGAGTATTAGATTTTTTATGTGAAATTTAGCGCGGCAATCTAACCAACGACTTTAGAGAACCACTCCACCAAAGTCCTAGAACATCTAGTAGTTATGCCTTAAAATTACCATCTTATGTAGTGAATCTTGAAAGTTAGACAAGAAGTCTAATTTTTAAAAGGTGCACTTTTCATAGCAAAACGTAGCAATAACTAAAAACTTGAAGTACAATCATTCCGATCCAAAACAGACTACGGCAAAATATAAAAGTTGAATATTCAAAAGGCATAAATGATGTTTTTGTATCTAGCAAGAGGATACCTTGCAGAGCCAGTATTTTACGCAACCAGCTCAGAGAGATAAAAAAGTGGAGAGAAATTTTTGCAGAAACCAAATAAATGAGAAATTTAAGATGCTATTTCCCGTAGAATAGATTGTAGAATGTTTCTGAAAAATAGTTTGACAGCAAGCTAATGTATTTTTTTATGGAATATTTTAATAATTTATTTTATGATTATTTTCTCTTAAATATGACATTAACCTTATGCTTTAATAAAAATAATAGAGCAAATACATAAAAATTTGCGGAGAATTTTTGTATTTATTCTTAAAAATTTTAAAGCTAAGGGACTAATTTTATTGAAATGGTGAAAAAAATTTAAACAAAGAAACTGCAAACAAATTACTATCGAGAAAATTTTTATCTCCTAGCAGAGACTGTATCTTTAAAAGACTTTTTGGAGACGAAAGAAATATAGACATTACAAAGTATTTTTTGTTTGCCATCCCAGAATTTGATGAAAAAAGATTGGAGAATTTACAAATAATTGATGCCGCATCTGGGCGCATCTAAGATAGAAAGAGACAGGGGATAAAATAAGGATTAGTGACGTAAAATTTGAAACGGGGGTAAGACGAGACGATTTTGTTAAAAATTCCAAGTTTTACCGGATAATTATCTACTGGAGCGATCCAATTTGAGGCGTAGATGGCCTAGCATCAGAATGCTCCGAAAAAGAAGATCCTCTGGTGCCGTAGCTTAGATTTTTTAGTATTAAAAAAGAAAAGGAATTAAAAATGCTAAGCCAAGAAAAACTCTGGGATTGCCAAAGCGGTATTCGAACTCATAAGGCTGGGCGGAGATGAATCTGTCATCGAAGCAGCAATAAAAAGAGATCTTGATGAATTTTTTACAACTGCAATATGAGGACTTTTGTGGAAAATGGCAGGAACTAAGGTATAGAAAAGGGCAGGAACGAGAGTATGGAAAAAGGTGTAAAGAAAGGTGCAGAGAAAAGTAAAATTTAAATAGCGATAAACTTATCAAAAGAAGACTTTGATAGGTTTATGATTTCTAAAATCATGGGTCTTCCCATTGAAAAAATGAATGTTTAAAAATCTTATAGGAAATATAATTTGTGTGGGAGATGTGCGAAGAGTGATCAAAAAGGGAACGCATTTTAGCATTACGATCCAAATTTTTAATACCCATGACTATCCCGATTCAAAATAGACGTCGGGATAGTTTTTTGGATGTTTTTAAAATCTTTGAAGTCCGAGTTTTGGCCAGTTTTTAAGGTTGACTGGGCGCGCGTGTTCGATTGAGTTTTTATCGCGTGAATAGAGCGGTAAAGAATATGAAACAGTCATAAAATTCCAAAAGCTGCACCATGGACGACCATGTGCGCATCCAGGGGACATGAATTGGTCGGCTGTCCTTAGGCAAAAGTTCCGCACATTACGACTACAGCGATCCACTCATATAGCATTATTAGCCCACGGGGAAGCCCAACTGCCTCGCTGAAACGTACCAAGAATATGAGCTCACAAATCAGTGGGGAGCAATCATTGCTAGGCCATATGGTTTGGTTTGTTGTGCTCGACTTTGTCGTGGACAAAAATCAGCTTGATGACTAATAAAATCCGTGGCCACTACAAAGTGACCTGCCTCTGAATTATTCCTCTGACCAGCATCGATGGAGGATTCGGCAGCGCGTGAAGTATCATTCTCCTGCACGATGCAAATTTTTATTCGAAGGTATTTTTTTGCAAGTGGACTTCCTACAATTTCTTCGCATTCAAATAAGAATATCGAGTACCCTCTGAACTTCCTGGCAGAAAATGGAAATTATTATGATGTTTACACAGGCTGGGCTAGTGGCGTCTTGGCAACATACATCCTCTATTTTGCATATTAGAGGTTATGCGCCCTTCCTTCAGGTTCTTCCAGAGACGGAGCACGCGCCCTTTTTCATGGCGCCGGAGATCTTTGAGGGTAAGAGTTACGGATATCAGGTGGATGGTTGGGCCGCTGGATGTTTCAGCGTTTTCATTGCATGGTACACTATCTTGGGGTTGACCCAGGACAGAGAAGAAATTGTTTGTAAAAATGTGAGTTTGAAAAGATAAAGCGCGAAATTTTAGTTTTTAAAAAATCGCGTTTGATTTTCAGCTTGCATTTTTTTGTGTGGCGAAATTATTCGCAGAGTGACTATTTCAAGCTGTGTTTTGGCGATTAGAATTAGATGTATCTTACATACTAAGATAAATTTGTTACCGCACGGGCGGGGCACAGAGCGATGACAACAGTTGACGTATCTAAATAAATTTGTTATAATAAGAGGTATAACAGAACAAATCGTAGCAATAACTCAGAAAATGACTAAATTTGACTAGGACTAGATAATTTTACATAGTAGCCGAAAATTTACAATTTATGTTCTGTTGGCCGGTACGCGTAGCAAGTAGACGCGGTGCTGCCGGAGGGTTTTGAGTTCTTAAGTTCTATAAAAAATTTATTTTAGCAAAAAGCAAAGGAGAAAAAACGTATGGAAGGTCAATTTAATAAAATTAAAAAATTTAAAGGCGTGTTGCTTGCCCTTATGGTGGCGGTTGCTGCTTCTATTTCCGTAACAACGGGAGAATTTAAAGATGCCCACGCAGCAAAAAAAATCACGCCCAATCATCAAAGTTACGAAAGGCTCCATGGTTATCCTGGAAGCGGGAAGTACTTTTTTGTTTCTGTTTCGAAAAATAATAATCCCCCAATAGTTATTAGATATACCGTGACCGATGGCTCAACACGTAAAAACCGAAGAACTATGTGTGATTTCGAAGTGTATACGGAGGTTACGAGTGCACGTAAAAATGTCCGTTGCAGATGTTAGTTGAAGTTTGGAACGTGGATACTAGAAGGAGTAAGTCAAAATAGCGCGTTTTTGCCAAAATCAGACGCTGCTGCACAGGGTATCGCCCGTCAATGTCAATATCATCCCAAAGACAGTGTTATTGATAAAGCTTATGAAAAGGCTCAGAGTCTCAATGTAATATACTCAGATGCTTATGATCATGGACAGGGGCTAAGTTTTAAAGCCGTTGTTCCGAAAGATGAGTTGGTGTATGCGCAAGATGGCTACGCGGTTAACGAACATTTTATTAACTATTTGCTGCGACAAAACAGCGATCAGAGCCGGCTGTATAAGCGCGTTCAGCCTGCAGATCGCAACCAGTACCAACAGCAGCTCGCGGCAAATCCCAATCAAGGCAACCAACTCAGGCAGCCCGCAGCAAATCTCGGCCAGCCCAATCAACAAAACCAGGGGCATCGGAAATACCAGCCCAATCAAGCCCCGGGGTATCAGCAATATCAGTTCGATCAAAACCAACAATCTCATTTCAATCAAGTCCCACAGCAATTTAGGCAGCCCTCGCGGCCGTATAATCCGAATTCAATACGGCAATTTTTGGGAGAAATTAATGCACCACCCAAATTTGAACCCCCAGGGGAGCGTGCGCTCTACACTTGTCTTCGCTCAAAGCAATTTCCGAATTATTACTATTACTTGACTGATGTAAGAGGATCGGGAAGTTTTGGTACAGTTTATGGGGCTACGCTACTTGATCCCAATGGTAAACCGATAGTTAATCGCGATGGCCAACCGATAAAATACTGTATAAAAATAATAAAAAGCACCCACATTAAAGTTAAAGATGATGATAATGCGTTTTCTTTGGTAAGGGATCAGAAAAAGGAAGAAATTGCCGACGATATAAATAAAGAAATCTCCATGATGAAAAAAGTGGCGGGGTGCAGGAGAACCAGTCAGTTTATTGAATCCTTCAATCAGAAGATGCAAGAGGGAGTGCCAATTAATGTCTGTATCGTGCAACCAGATTGCGGTCATTTCACCCTTGAAAACCTGGCTGGGAAGTCAACTGATTTTGAAAATATGACGCATATCATGGGACAGATACTTTTAACGGCGAAGAACATTCACGGACTACACATTATACACAGAGATATCAAGCTAGAGAACGTAGCGATCGACCAAAATGGCTTGGTTAGATTTATCGATTTTGGGGTCGCTAGAGTGATTGATAAGGGGGATAATAATAATGCGCTCGGGCAAACTGCTATTGGTACTCCCCTTTACATGGCGCCGGAGATTC
>JAIRSI010000081.1 GCA_031255515.1 Oscillospiraceae bacterium
GAAAGCCTTATAATAAGGCAAGAACGCATTTTGAAGGGTATTGAAGTCTTAGCTGAGAGCGACTTTAAAAAAATTGATAATCTGAAGGGAACCATTTTGGCACTTAAAAAACAAATTGAACCTTTGAAGGTTGAGGTACAAAAACAAAGCAGTCTTGCAAAACAAAGGAAGAGGGAGAAACGCCGTTTGCGTCAAAACTTGTCAGAGAAAGACGCACAAATAAAACACTTAAATGAGCAATTGTCGCATTTGGGGCAGGCGACGGCTGAGCAAGGACAAGGGCTTCAAATTGAATCCTTGACGGCCAATGCGAATCAAAAATTGCAGCAAGCCTTATCAGAGAGAGACGCACAAATAAAACACCTAAATGAGCAATTGTCGCATTTGGGGCAGACGACGGCTGAGCAAAAACAAGAACTTCAACTTCAAATTGAATCCTTGACGGCCAATGCGAATCAAAAATTGCAGCAAGCCTTATCAGAGAAAGACGCACAGATAAATCACCTAAATGAGCAATTGTCGTCTTCGGGACAGGGGGCAGAGCAGAATGAAAGCCGTAAGTATAAAGAGCTTTTAAGAAAAACAGGCGAATTTTATTGTAAAGCGCAAGAGATGGAAAATCTTTCGAATCAAATGAACGCTGAAAAACAGCAGCTGTTAGAACAAAAAGACGCACATATAGAAGAACTTCTTAATCAGCTGCACAGCAAAGAAAAAAATATACAAGAAATAGGTCAATCGCTAGAAAGAAATCAACAGGAAATTGGGAAGTTGAAACAAGATTTGTCAAAAAAAGATTCTGAATTGGAAGAATTAAGGGTCAGAGGATCAGAATGGTATCAATGTGCCGATTTTGAAATAAACTATAGAAATCAGTTGATATTGGAATCACAGGCAAAAATAGAAGAACTAAATAATCGACTGATACAAGCACGGCAAAGATCAATAGAGCTGCAACAACAATTAACTGCTAACGAGCACCAGCTCGCAGAGACACGGCAACAATTGACAATATCAAACCAACAAATATTAAGTTCTTCAGATCGAAATCGCTCAGAAAAGCACCAGTTGGCAGAAATACAGCAACAACTGGATGTTAAAGATCAGCAGCTGACAAAAATGCAGCAAAATTTAGAAAATCTACAACAACTACTGAATGATAAAGAACACCGGCTAGCGGAGACGCAACAAGAATCGGAGAGACTGCGCCAGCAAACACAAAATCCTACTGGTTCGAATCAAAATCTTTCAAACGAAGAAAAACAACAGCTTTATAAAAACCTTTCTGGGTCTATATTAAAAATGCAACGACTTGGAAGCCAAATAAAATTTGCATCTCTTTCAAATCGGTCTTTCTCCTCTCTTGAAGAAATAATTGAAATATTGCCCAGTTTTATGTACGAAGTAACACTTCTTGAAAACGCTTTTTCGGAAAATTCATCGTGTTTTGATAAATTGTTGCTCAGTTTCCTTCCTATTAATGTTGATGGGAACAATCAGATGAAGGCCTCTTTGAAAATCGGAGCTTTCTTGAGAGAAATGATGGATGAAAAAAAATTATTCGAAGAGAGATATGATCAAATAGAGACAGAAAAAATAAAACACGCGCGTAATTTTATTGCCATATCAAGACAATGCGAAAGAAGAATAGCCCTCTTAAAGAGATACTACGCACAGTAAAAGATCAGCATTTTATGATAATTTAAAATAAATATGACGCTCACTGCGGTGATGCGTCATGTTTATTTTTTAAAGGATTCAAGCAATGTATTCGGAAGGATATGGAATCTATCTTGATTAAATGAGCCTAATATGTTACCTTGGTAACTAGAAAGCTTGCAAATCTAAAATATTTGCCCAAATAAAGAATTTTCAGGTTTTTAAAAGCTCGGGTCGGTTTTACAGACAATTAACTTAAAAAGGAGTATGTTTTGTCACTTTATGCAATATCAGATTTACATCTTTCACTTGGGACAAACAAGTCTATGGACGTGTTTCCTGGTTGGGGAAATTATGTAGAAAGATTAAAAAATAATTGGCTGAAAAAAATAAATAAAAACGATACGATTGTGGTGGCCGGGGATATCTCGTGGGCATCAACGCTCAGTGAATCTTTAAAAGACTTTGAATTTTTAGAACTTTTGCCGGGCAAAAAAGTAATCATGAAGGGCAATCACGACTACTGGTGGTCCACGAAGCGCAAGGTTGAACTTTTTTTCAAAGAAAATGAATTTCTCTCTTTACACATACTTCACAACTGCGCAATTTCGTATGAAAATTATTGTCTTTGCGGCACGAGGGGCTGGATTTGTTTTCCAGAAACCAATCAAGATCAAAAGATATTAACCAGAGAAGTCGGTAGACTCAAAATTTCGATTGATTCCTCAAGAAAAATGGGGCTTGAACCCATTGTTTTTTTACATTATCCGCCAATTTACAACTCAGATACCAGCGGAAAAATTATAGATTTACTGGTTAAAGAGGGAATTGAACAATGTTACTACGGTCACATTCACGGAAATACATCTCATTCGTCCTTTAGCGAATACAAAGGAATTAAATTCGGCTTATTGTCAGCTGATAGTCTAAATTTCGATCCATTAAAAATAGTTTAAAATAAATTTTCAGCCGCCGATGCCATGCTAAAAAGACCCCAACCAGCGAGCCTCTGCCCTTAATTTTAAACTTTCTTACAAAGCTGCATAAAAGGCAATCAAATTTTGTCTCATAGGCCCCACTCTCTTTCAAATTAAACGAGCATTTTGAAGAAATTTAATTGTTTAAAACATTCGGCACCTGGATGTTATTTTTTAAAATATAACAAAAATATACTTGGCAAAGTTTAAGTTTAGCAGGTTAATTTTTAACAATAACTTTAAATAGCTTGACAGTGGTAAATATTTTGGAGTAAAATACTGTGTATAGGGATGAGTGTGCGGGCGCCACTTAAGTCTTGGTGGCTTTGAGCCGACGTTTGCGGGGTGAAATTTACCTTGATTAAAGATGTTGAAGTTTCTAGCCTTTTAGATTTTTACGGAGATATTCTCACCCAAAAGCAATTAGAAGCGGCTCTGTGCTATTACAATGAAGATCTTTCTCTCTCCGAAATAGCATCCAATCAAGGCATAAGTCGTCAAGGCGTGCGCGACGCTATCAAAAGGGCTGAAGTTCAGCTTTTTTACATGGAAAATAAGCTTAGATTGGCTGTGAAATTTCGATCTCTTATGGACGGTCTTGAAAAAATAAAGGCTAAAACCTTGCGTATAAGATCTATTAATAAGAATCTTCTTTTCTCAAAAGAAATCCAAGACTGCACAGAAGTAATAGAAAAGACTATACTTGAGCTTTCCGAATAAAACAAAATTTTTCGTTTTTACCATGCTGGATCTGCTGCTGCGTAACGATACTAAAAAATTGCAAAGCCTGGGGGTGATAATATTTGTTATTTGATAACTTGACCGACAGAATATCTTTGGCGTTTGGGCGACTCAAATCCAAGGGTAAATTGTCAGAAAAAGACATTAAAGAAGTAATGCGAGAGGTACGGCTGGCATTGCTTGAAGCGGATGTTAATTATAAGGTTGCAAAAGAATTAACAGACAAGCTCGTTGAACGCTCAACGGGCAGCAAAGTACTAGAAAGTTTAACCGCCTCGCAAACAATAATTAAAATAGCCAACGAAGAATTAACTAATTTAATGGGAGAAAAACACGCTCGCATTAACACTTCTCAGAATCCTCCCACAATTGTAATGCTCTGCGGGTTGCAAGGCTCTGGTAAAACGACTCACGCTGCAAAACTTGCTCTAATGCAAAAAAAGAAAAGCCACAGACCCCTGTTAGTTGCTTGCGACGTCTATCGTCCCGCGGCTATCGAGCAGCTCGAGGTGCTATCGGGTAAAATAGGCGTTCCTGTTTTTCAAATGGGCGACACTGACCCCGTAAAAATAGCAAAATCCGCCGTTTCTCATGCTAAAGATCATGGTAACGACATCGTGATTCTTGACACCGCCGGCAGACTTCACATAGATGAAAAGCTTATGGAAGAACTCTCCAAAATCAAAAAAGAGGCTAGCCCCACGGAAGTTCTTCTTGTAGTTGACGCTATGACCGGTCAAAATGCGGTTGACATCGCTTCTAGTTTTGATAAATTGCTAGATATAACCGGCGTCATCCTGACAAAACTTGATGGCGACACTAGAGGCGGAGCGGCACTTTCTATCCGACATGTTACTGGCAAACCCATAAAGTTTATCGGCACGGGCGAAAAACTCGAGGATCTAGAAGAGTTTCATCCGGATAGAATGGCCTCTAGAATTCTTGGAATGGGAGATATGCTTACACTCATCGAAGAAGCTGAGAATCGTCTTGATCGTTCCAAATTAGAAAAAACGGCAAAGAATTTAATGGGCAACAAGTTTGATCTAAGCGATGTTCTGTCCCAGCTTCAGCAAATAAGAAAAATGGGGCCTATAAAATCCATACTTTCGAAATTACCAGGCGTGTCGAAACAAATAAAAGGGATAGATTTCGATGAGAAAGAAATCGACAGAATGCAGGCCATCATTTTGTCGATGACTAATAAAGAAAGGAGTACTCCCGATATTTTAGATTTTTCTCGAAAAAAAAGGATTGCCAGTGGCAGCGGAACTAGTATTGAAGAAATTAAAAGACTCATGAGGGCATTTAGTAAAATGAAAAAAATGAGTAAAATGTTTAGTAAATCCAAGAAAATAAAAGGTAGATCTTTCTCTTTTGACAAATTGGGTATTTAGAATGAAGTATTCAAGCGAAGTAAAAAAGTGAGTTAAGATGTTTAATAAATTCAATCAGGTATTTGAAATTAATAAGAAGTGGATCTTTCTCTTTTGGCGAATTGAGTATTTAGAATGAAGCATCCAAGCAAAGTAAAAAAGTGAGTTAAGATGTTTAATAAATTCAATCAGGTATTTGAAATTAATAAGAAGTGGATCTTTCTCTTTTGGCGAATTGAGTATTTATAATAAAGCATCCAAACGAAGTGAAAAAAGTGAGTTAAAATGAAGTGTCCAAGCAAAATAAAAAAGCGAGTTAAGATGTTTAGTAAATCCAAGAAAATAAAGAACAAGCCCTTCTCTTTCGACAAA
>JAIRSI010000019.1 GCA_031255515.1 Oscillospiraceae bacterium
TCCGATGCTATGATTAAAACTTTCATATTCATATTTTTTCGTGTAAATTTTAACTTATTGATACGAGTTCTTAAGGATACAGCGCAAAAAAAGCAAAACTCTAAGTTCAGCTGCCTGTCTAAGCCTTGCGTGGTTTAGCCAATCTTAAAAACCTATTAATAAACTTTAAATTTATTCTAAATAATAGACTTCTTTTGAAACTCAAAATATGTTAAAATTTGATTGTGAAATATGATAAGATTAGAAACATGAGAGAAGGAAAGTTCAGGCGTTTTACAGGCACCCGGGAAAATATACTTTCGAAAAAATGATTGAGGTTTTAGAGGAAGAAAAAAATTAAAAAAGCAAAAGGTGTACGAAAAAGCAAGCTTTCCCTAAAAAAATTACCCATTGATGACGTTCGAGTATTTGCGCGAATGCAAAGCCTATTTTCATATTGGATCTTAAGTTTTGAAATTTCAGAATCCAGCGGCCTTGCAAAAATATAAGATTAGACCAGAAGATACATTAGTAAAAAGTAAAGTTTTTTCATTTTTTGGAAAAAATCTCTACGAAACTGTAATTATTGACGCTGCCTGGGGATTCTCTATCGAACCTCCCCAAAAAGTCAAAAATCTGCTATTTTGGTAAAAAGAAGCAAGTATATTTTAAAAACGCAAAATCGATTGCAGACAAGGTTTTTAAGGCTTGTGATTTGCAATTTTGAGCCCCGGGAAGCTAGTTCATACTTTTCTGTGCAGATTTTAGCTTATTGATACGGGTTCTTAAGGATACATCACAAAAAAAGCAAAACTCTAAGTTCAGCTGCTTGTAGAAAAAAGCTTGTCGAAACTCTACATAGTTTAGCCAATTTGAAAAACCTATTAATTTAATAAATTTTAAATTTATTCTAGTAATACTATCTAGAGATTTTGTATCTGTATTTTCTGCGTTTTGCATTCATTCATGCACGTGCACCAAATGCCGTGGATTTTGCATAGAGATTATGAAATTAAAACCGTTTCATCCGATGTTATAGTTAAAATTTTCATATTCATACTTTTCTGTGCAGATTTTTAGCTTATTGATACGAATTCCCAGAAATGCGACTCAAAAAAACAAAACTCTTAAGTTCAACTGCTTGTAGAAAAAAAGCTTGTCGAAACTCTACATAGTTTAGCCAATTTGAAAAAACCTATTAATAAATTTTAAATTTATTCTAATAATACTATCTAGAGATTTTGTATCTGTATTTTCTGCGTTTCGTATTCATTCATACACGTACACCAAATGCCGGGGGTTTTGCATGAAGAGATATATATTACTGATTGTTTTTACAGCTTTAGTCACATTTTGCGTTAGTTTGACAGGATTCTATATAAAATCCCTAGTCGTTGAAACCGATGTTATCAATATAAATCCGGCGTGTGCTAATAATTCTATAGTGTGTTCGGGCAAAGTTGAATTGGAAAAAACTAAGAGCATCTTTTCTCAGCACACATGCACTGTCAAGAGCGTGAATGCGCAGGAGGACAGCATGGTAGAAGAGGGCCAAGTTATTTTTGAGATAATAAATTTAGATATCGAAAATTTATCTCATAAAAAATCCGGCTCTGATGAGCAAAGCATTCGCAAAAAATTGCCCGATCTTTCTGATGTCGACGATATGCAATCCATATATAATCGTTTAACAGAACCTCGAGCGTCAAATAATAACTTAAACTCGAGTAAAATTCAAAAAATCAGAGCGCCAATTTCGGGTATATTGTCGTCTGTACACGTAAAAGAAGGCCAACCAGTGGTACCTGGAAATTTGATGGCTTGTATCGCAGATTCTTCTAATTTACAAGTTCGGCTAAAAATAAACGAAACCCAAATTTCAGAATTAAGATTAGGACAACGAGCAAACATAACCGGCGTGGGTTTTAAGAATATAACTTACAACGGAAGTGTCAAAAACATAGCTTCGCAGGCACAGCAAAATTCGGACCTTTTGGGCTCCGGCGTCTCGGTGGACGTAACTGTAAGTGTCGATAATCCGGACAAAAATATAAAACCAGGATTTACTGCAAAATGCGAGATATCAACTTTAGAAAGTCCCAACGTTATAATAGTGCCTTACAATTGCGTCAAAGCGGATGACAATGGCAAGGAATTTGTTTATGTATGTAAAAAAAGGAGGTCTGAAAAAATTTATGTGGAAACGGGAAAAGAATTTCCCAACGGATTTGAGATCGTCTCGGGAATTTATAAGGGAGATAAAGTCGTGGCTAATCCGGATTTCGTGAAAGACAAATCTATTGTAAAAATAAAAACCGTGCACGAACTCAGTCAGGAGTAACTAAAAAAAGCAAACTAGACGGATTTGAAATCGTCTCGGGAATTTAGAGATTCTGCGAAAAAGTGGGGCTTTATCTAGGGTGAGCGAAAAGTTTAAACTATCGCGAAAGCTCAATCAAGGATAGCTTCAAAAAAGTTCTACAAAAAACTCAGTCAAGTGAAACTAAAAGGTAGCTAAAAATCTAGACCAGCAAAAGAAGTTTCGTCTGAGACAGCTTGGAACGAGCAGTCGGCAAGCAAACTGCTTTTAAAAACCAAACTAACAAAGGGGTTTTTGTAAATGTTTGACATACTGATGTGTTCTATAAGAAATATAGGTAGAAAAAAGCTCAGAAATTTGCTCACCGCCGCGGGGGTAGCAATCGGGGTCGCGTCCGTTGTTTTAATTGGAAATATAGGAAAATGCGGGTCTCATGCAATACTCAACGAACTAGACAGCTTGGGTTTTGGCGGCCTTACCGTCAGTGCAAACATAAAACCCCAAGGCATAGAAAGAAAACAATTAAACACTCAGCATCTTGACGCCATAAAAAAATCGCCCTACGTAAAACAAGCCATGCCGCTGATCACAAGAAACGCAGAGATCTCCTCGCGCAATTTGAAGGTTCCCTCGGTGATTTTCGGCATAGATGAAAAAGCAAGCCAAATAATTTCTCTAAAAATACTGTACGGCCGCCCTCTCACAAAAAGTGACATTACTACTAATAGTAATATTTGCATAGTCGATCAAAAATTTTCACAAAAATTTTATAAAAGAAATAACATGGTGGGCAAAAAAATTTCTATAACGCTAAATTCTATATCTGAAATTTATGAGGTTGTGGGTGTAGCCAAAACAGGAAATGGTTTGCTAGACAATCTGTTCGGCACCTACATACCCGACTTTGTGTATGTTCCTTACACTAGCGTCCAGAACGTCACTGGAATGAAAACTTTCGACCAAATTGCCGTAAAAGTTCAAGATGATACAAATTTAACTATGGGAGAAATTGGGGGAAAATTAATAGATTCACTCAAAAAAAATTGTACGATGTATGACGAATATGCAGTAAATAATCTCTCCAAACAAAGGGATGAATTGGTCAAGCTTTTTGATATCGTTACGATCATACTCTCTGGAGTTGGAGGGGTGTCACTGCTGGTAGCAAGTCTTAGCATCATGATAGTCATGCTTGTATCTGTGAGCGAAAGAACGAGAGAAATAGGCATTAAAAAGTCGATTGGCGCTAGCAGATTTTCAATCATGATGGAATTTTTGATAGAAAGCTTGACAATCACGGCCATCGGCGGTATTTTGGGGGTGATTGTTGGCAATCTGGCTTTTTGGTTTGGCTCTTTAATTTTCAATTTTCAATTTGCCATAAAAATAGACAGTGCCCTGATTGGTTTTTTGTTTTCCGTCATAACGGGTGTAACGTTCGGCATATACCCTGCGTATAAAGCTTCGAAGATGAATCCAGTGGATTCGCTAAGATTTTAACTCCCCAAAATAATCTGCATTATGAAATTTTTGATAGAAGGCGCCCACAATTACGACCATCGGCGGTATACAGACAGTGCCCTGTTTGGTTTTTTGTTTTCCGTCATAATTAGCGCAATCTTAGACATTTACTCTGCGTATAACACTTCGAAGATGGATTCCCGGTAGATTTGCCGCCATCATGATATTAAAAACATTTCCTTAAAGAATGCAGCGCCTTTTTTCTATTCTTGAAACAATGGATTCCCGGTAGATTTGCCGCCATCATGATATTAAAAACATTTCCTTAAAGAATGCAGCGCCTTTTTTTCTATTCTTGAAACATATGATCTTGAAATTTTAAGCCTCTTTGCGACTTCTCTTTGGGTTAAGCTTGGCTTTCCGTGCAAACCATACCTTAATTCTACTATGATTTTTTCGCGAGGATTAAGATTTTTTTGTATGTACCTGTAGAGCTTTTCGGCCCTAAATTTAGCGTCTAAATTATCAAATATATCGTCATCAGTGGACACAATTTCCATCAAAGTCAGCGCATTACCCTCTTTGTCGGTATCTATGGGTTCATTTATCGAGACGTCTTGAGCGGTTTTTTTGCTGTTTCTAAAGAACATCAAAATCTCATTTTCTATGCACCTCGCAGCATAGCTAGAGAGCTTTATTCCTTTAGAAATATTGAAAGTGTCGATCGCGCGTATGAGTCCTATCGTGCCAATAGACACAAGGTCGTCTTGATCGTTCGTTTTTAGATAGTATTTTTTAATCACATGTGCTACAAGACGCAAATTGTGCTCTATTAATTTGGCTCTTGCTGCTTTACTGCCATCCCTTAGTAGCTCCAATTGCCTCCTCTCCTCTTTGGAAGAAAGAGGTTTTGGAAAAGAGCCGGAATTCGCAACGCGCAAAATAAAAAAGATACAGCTACCAAGGGCAATTTCAACCAGAGATAAAAGCAAAATGTCGCCCTCCCCTTTTGCATTTTTGCCTTGAGATTTGCTACCCATTTGGCCCCTTGCCGATGTTATTAATTTTTTGCCACTCGCCTAGAATCTCTTGCCCGCGTTATCGCTACCCCGCCATTAGTCTAAGCTCTTACCCGTATCGTTGCCACTTTTGCCATTCGCCTAGATCTCTTGCCTCTTCACGTTACTATCATTTTTGCCGCTCGTTTGACCTTTTTGCTCATGTCGTCGCTATTTTTTTGTCGCTCGTTTAACCCCTTGATCGTACTATTGCTAGCTTATGCAAATGGCGTGTACTAAAGTGCAGGTCCTTTAATTTGTCGACAAAATTTTTTAGCTGATTTTGCTATTTTAATCGGCGTCAAACACCGTCGTCGCGGCTCGAAAATACACATTCTATGAATTTTTTTATAAATTCTCTCATCTGACCTTCGCGTCCGAGCGCAGATCTCTTTCAAGATTTTGAACTATCTCAAAAGATCGGCTGAGTCAGTCGACGTTTTTTAATAGTTTTTACATTAATTTTAGAGAAAAATATGTATCATATCAAATTTTAAAAAAATATCGTTCAAGCTCAATTAGCAGTTATCGAGTAATTGCAATTGACTTTTTATTGAGTTTGCTCTAAACTGTAATGTACTTTGGGGTTTTAGTTTGAAAATCTTGAATGGAGCCTTGCGCAAAAGGCACGGCTTGGTGCTAAAATTTTCTGATTCATTTGTCTGCGATTTGCGGCTTGAAAGGAGTGGTTGCTGGCTTGAAAGACAATATCCTCTCATTGCGAGATATTACTTTGTCATTCGGGTCTTGCGTCATAGTCGAAAACTTAAATCTTGATATAAAAGACTCTGAGTTTGTGACTTTACTTGGCCCTTCTGGCTGTGGAAAAACTAGCGTTTTAAGACTTATAGGCGGCTTTTTGACGCCAGATAAGGGCGAAGTTCTTTTTCAGGGGAAAAATATAAATGGCATCCCACCACACAGGCGCCCTGTCAACACTATATTTCAAAATTACGCCTTATTCCCACATTTGAACGTGTATGAAAATGTCGCATTTGGCATGAAAATACAAAAAAAAAGCAGCACAGAGATCTCTGCGCGGGTAGATGAAATGCTAAGAATGGTGGGTCTTAAAGAATTCGCCCAACGAGATGTTGTATCTCTTTCCGGCGGGCAACAACAAAGAATCGCCATAGCGAGGGCTCTTGCCATTAACCCTAAACTCTTACTTTTAGACGAACCGCTAGGCGCGCTTGATCTAAGACTTCGAAAAGATATGCAGTCAGAGCTTAAAAATATTCAGCAAAAAACGGGCATAACGTTTGTTTTTGTAACTCATGATCAAGAAGAAGCACTTTCTATGTCTGATGTTATCGTAGTAATGGATCAGGGTAAAATTCAGCAGGTAGGTTCACCGCTCGACATATATAATGAACCACAAAATGCATTTGTAGCTGATTTTATAGGTGAAAGCAACATATTGGATGGTGTAATGATTAAAGATTATTTTGTCGAGTTTGCATCCAGAAAATTTAAATGCCTTGATCGAGGATTCAAACAAAATGAAAAAGTAGACGTAGTCATAAGGCCTGAGGATGTAAAAGTAGCAAGCCCTGAAAAAGGCGATTTAAAGGGCATGGTTGATTTGGTATCTTTTAAAGGAGATTATTACGAAATAATTGTTGATATAGCTGGCTTTAAGTGGATGATACAGAGTACAGAATTTGAAAAAGTCGGAGACGAGATCGGTGTAATTTTACACGAAGATGACATTCACATAATGAAAAAGTCTGAATATTCGGGCGAATACGGTGACTATACTTCGTTCAGTGACGAGATGTATGATCTTCACAAAAAGTGAAA
>JAIRSI010000036.1 GCA_031255515.1 Oscillospiraceae bacterium
AAATTATCACCATGACAAACATCTAAAAGCAAATTTAATAATTCATTGAGAGAGCTCAGAATTATATCTATTTTCACTCCTTCTGCGCGTAAATCCGGGATTTTTGGTGTCCTCCAGGCGACAGCTGTGGCACTACATTGCTACATCTTTTAGAAATGCGCCGTTAGTGTTTTTCTGTAAACTTTTTTAGCCAATTTTTTTAAAAATGATCTTGTGGAATGTGACTCTTTAAAATGGCCTTTTGGAAAAAGTATCATGCTCAAAACTTTTTTGATAGCGACAACTATAAACTACGCTTAGACAAGTGATATCTTTGTGCCGGTGGCTCTCTATCGGGGCGCCAAACCCCAAGACTTGCGCGCTCAAAAAACATTAAATTTCCCTGCCCGTACTCTCAAGTTTTGTGTGAACTTTTACAAAATATATGCCATTTCTTATAGCTTCCTTCCAATTTTTTGAAAGTTCTCTATAGTGGTCAGGGTCGCTTTTAAAAAGTCTTTGACCTATGCAAAATATATCGCTCTCATATTGCAATATTACTTTGTCAATCGCCCTCCAAATGCAAAAATTTAGGTTCTTAGAAATCTCTTCTTCTAGTGTACCTCGATGATTTTCTAATTTTTTTATATTTTGGTGACCCTTTTTATCAAATTCGTATATGCTGGCGCTTACATTCACATCTATATTACAAATAACTGTCGAATTTTCAACCAACGTACTAAGCTCACTATTCGAATCCGTAATATTAAAGCTGACCTTGCCCACATCCGGAATATCTAAAACTCTGACCAAATCTTTAACTTTGCACGAAGCTAATAGCACAGCTCCTAAATTCTCTTCTTTATTCAAAAACCCCTTAAGCTTGTCTCCGGAAAAAACGGCAATCCCCCCAGATTCTAAGGAATTGATTTCCTTCTTTTGATTTCCTTCTTTTTCTTTGCTTTGAGTCTCTTCTTCTCCCACCGTTTCCTCTTTTTCTTTCGTTTCTTCTTTTCCTTGAGTACCCTCTTTCTTTTCTTCTTTATCTTCGGTCTTTACTAATTTTAAACTAAGAGTTTTCGGATCTGAAGTCTCATTTTTAATAGACGACACAAATTTTAAAACATTGGATCCAATATCTTTTGCATTTAAAAAATCAGCTTTTGCTATATCTTCTATATTCTGAGACGTCACAGGTTTGCCGTCAAAATTGCACCTCATAACATCTGCAGCGGGCCCGTTTACTGAAAAAATCGATACACTGGGCCTGGCCTCGTAATGTCTGACAAAAAAGTCTATTATCTCGTTTGTCCCACGTCTTGCAACTTCTTCGCCAATTAAAATAACAAAGTTTTGAGAGTAAAGTAGCTGTTCTCCCGTCTGACTAGATATATTAGAAAGGGCCTCGGATACACTGTCGCCTTGCGACTGCACTATTTTGGATTTTAGTTCTTCTTCAGAAGAATCAGCATCAAAAATATCAACCGTGACTTTGTATTTGTCTCCTTCAGAATCTATACCTATACCCTGCACAATGAGACGATCATGCAGCTGTCTTTGGCTCGTGCAACCGGGCAAGAAAGAAGTGAGCACTAAGCTCACAAAAAAAATAGAGATACGCTTCATTTTATACCTCTTTAATCTTGTAAACTGACAAAAATCCGAGGGTGGAGTGCTTCATTTAACGTCTTCTTCTGTGAATTTTTGCATAACTATTTTTTTCATCAGGAAATAAAAAAGAAAGGCACCAAATACCACAAGCCGCTAAAAAACTGTACGCTATTCTGCTGGCAAGTGAGTCCGGCCCGCCAAGCGACCAAGATATCACATCGAATTGAAACAGCCCTATTGACCCCATATTCAGGCCGCCAAGTATCAAAAGAAAAAGCAAAAATTTGCTCATAATATACTAACTCCTCTAAAATTTACATAACACGATATTATATAAATAAGTCTACGCACATTTATTCTTTGCTAGAAATAATATTTTATTAATTTTTCTCTGTTACAAAAATAAATCTCTTTCAAAGAGAGCTCTAGGAGGGCCGACTCAATCATCTACAGTCTGCGCCTTATTTTTAAATAAAATGTCATTGTACGCGTCAATGCTGCTTGGATCCACTACAGACCTCTTTTTTATTAGCGATCTAGTGGTATATTCGATTCCACTTATAACGCCCTCATCCAAAGAGATATTTGCGGCACAACGTATCTTATCCACAGATTTATATTTGCGATCCTCAGAAATAAAATCCGCGACGAAAATAATTTTTTCGAGTTTTGACATATTTTTTCTGCCGCTAGTATGATAACGGATGGCGTTTAAAATTTCTTCGTCCTCGATTTTAAGTTCGAGTTTTGCAAAAAGATAGCCAGAAATAGCATGCCAGAGTTTAAAGCTGTTCTCCTGCACTTCTGTTAAAATTATTCCCTCTCTTTTAATTAATTTTCTTTGTTCTTCTTTTGGCATTTCTTTAGCAATATCGTGCAAAACCCCAGCAATTTGGGCCTTTTCTGAATCGTAAGAATATCTCTCAGATAGCCGTTTAGCCTCTTTGGAGACATTCAGACAATGTCTAAAACGTTCAGGGCTTAGCATGGATTTTACTATTTCTTCGTACTTTTCTACAAGCATTTTTCTCCTCTTTTTTTAAAAATTTGGGCCAGTTTTCGAATAGCATTCCCCCTGTGAGATATCAAATCTTTCTCTTCTTGAGAGAGTTCTGCAAAAGTCTTTCGAAAGCTGGTAACAAAAATTGGATCATATCCAAAACCCCCTGCCCCTTTCGGGCAAAACCCTATCTTACCTTTACATTCCCCTCTAACAATTATTTTATCAAAATCTTTAAACAAACAACAAATAACACAAACAAATTTAGCATTACGATTTTTATTGTCATTTAAATTTAGCAAAACTTTTTGCATATTTTCGCCATCGCTAGCTCCTTCCCCGGCGTATCTTGCAGAAAAAATTCCCGGTTCGCCATTTAAAGCTTCTACAACGAGCCCAGAATCATCTGCTATGGCAGCAAGTCCACTTCTTTTCAGAGCGGCTTCGGCTTTTATTACTGCGTTGTCTTCAAAAGTCTTCCCATTTTCGGCCACATCATCCATAGAAAAGCCTACTTCTTTGGGACTCAAAATCTCCACCGGAATCTCAGAAAAGATTCTTTTAATTTCTAAAAGCTTTTTAAAATTGCCGGTGGCAAGAACAAACTTACGTTCGAAGTTTATTTTTTTCATAAAAACACCTATTGGAATTGCTGTTTTAAGCTAATGCTCATTTATAATTTAAAGATTCTTTTAATTCCTAAAAGCTTTTTAAAATTGCCATTGGCAAGAACAAACTTACGTTCGAAGTTTATTTTTTCATAAAAACACCTATTAGAATTGCTATTTTAAGCTAACGCTCATTTATAATTTGTCAATTCCTCTTATAAAAAATGCTATTACCTGCGCATTTTGCTTCTAAATATTAATGCTTCAAGACTAGCGTTCGATTTGCAAAAGCATCAAATCGCCATTCTCCTTCACAAACCGCCTCAATTACTAGTCTACTCCGTAAAAATCACATCTGCAAATTCTATTCTCGTTCGTTTATGAACACCCAATTGCTATTTTACTCTTTGCCACTCGTTTGCGAACACTCAATTGCTATTTTACTCTGAAAAAATTGCATTTACAAACTCTTTCGCCGAAAAAACTTGTAAATCATCTATTTTTTCACCCACGCCAATGAGCTTAACTGGCACATCAAGCTCTTGCTTTATTGCGATAACTATACCACCTTTTGCCGTGCCATCTAGTTTTGTAAGTATAATTCCGGTAATATTAACAAAATTCTTAAATTCTCGCGCTTGACTTATGGCGTTTTGACCGGTGGTAGCATCTAAAATTAAAAGTGTTTCCACGCGAGATTCGGGCAACTCTCTTTTAATTATTCTAGAAATTTTTTCAAGCTCTAACATAAGGTGCTTTTTATTGTGCAATCTCCCCGCAGTGTCACAAATTATTACATCTTTCTGCCTTGATTTTGCGGCATAAATGGTGTCAAAGACAACTGCCGCTGGATCAGAACCCTCTTGCTGTTTAACTATATCCGCGCCAGCTTTTTTTGCCCAAAACTCCAATTGATTTATTGCAGCGGCACGAAAAGTATCAGCGGCGGCCACTATGACACTTTTGCCTTGGTCTTTAAGGTTAAAAGCAATCTTACCTATGCTGGTTGTTTTGCCAACACCATTAACTCCAACCACTAAAATTAAAGATGGTTTAGTCTCTAAATTCAGCGACTCATCTTCTCCCAAAATCTCTACGACAATCTCTTCTAAAGTTGCTTTAAGTTCTCCGGCCTCTTTTATATTTTCTTTTTTGGCTTTTTCGCGAAGTTTGCTACAAATAAGGCCCGCGGCTTTTACTCCAACATCAGATAAGATAAGCTTTTCTTCTAATTCTTCCAGAAGATCTTCGTCAACTCGCGAAAAATTGCTGATTATCTCACCAACTTGTCGCTTTATCCCCTCTCTAGTTTTGCGAAAACCATCTCTAACTTTAGATAAAATCCCCAAAACGTCCACCTACCTTTTACGAAAGTGCAAAAAAATATTCTGATGTCAAAATCTCTTAAAACTCATATCCTACTTAAATTCATATGTTATTTTTTTAAGCTGCAGACAGGCAATTAGATCTTTTTCGGATTCTTCAAAATAAGATTTAAACTCTCTAGAACATTCTATGACAGCGGAGTCAAGGGGCGCCTTCATGGACATATTACGCTCTGATTTATATTTTCTAACTTTTGAAACAAAGTCTTCAAGCTCTTTGCCAAAAAGTATTATACTTTCATCAAAATCGATATCTTTTTTTAAATTCTTCTCCCAGGTTAGCATGTGAATCGAGGGCGATTTTGTAAATCGCTCAAGCCTGCCCTTCATATGAATATATTCTGTCAAATGTGGAGTAAATATCGCGTACATCTTTAAGATATTTATTAGGCAATAATAAGAAGCATACTGGGCAGATTTTTTGCCATCTTCGCCGTGTATATCAGGCTGGTACAGACGTTCTTTTACGACTTCGATATAATTGTCGCAAAAATCCTTCCAAAAAAAATCATCGATTACTCGCCTTGCAAGGCCAACCTCAAAAGCCTCTAAAAATTCCGAAACTTTGACTATAGTTTTGTTTATTTTGTCCATAATCCAGCAATCCACTAGTCTCATTTTGTCAGGTTTACCAGAAAATTCAAAGTCTTCAAGGTGAGAAATAACAAATTTCGAACAATTCCACAGCTTAGTTATAAATCGCCTGGTATCCTTCATGCTCTCTACATCAAAAAACGTGTCGTTTCCAAGCCGAGAACCAGCAGCCCAGTAACGCAACGCATCCGCCGTGTATTCTTGTATAAGAAGCACCGGGTCAAAGTTAGCATTGCTCTTTGATTTGCTAATTTTTTTGCCCTTTTTTGCAAGCACAAAACCGCAGATCATAAGGTCTTTCCAAGGCGCCTTTTTAAGATGATAAAGGCTCTTAACTATGGTGTAAAAGCTCCAGGTTCTGATTATATCGTGAGCATGTGTGCGCATGCCCATTGGTATAAATTCGCTAAAAAATTTGTCGCTTTCTAAATCTTTAATATTCTTAATATTTTTGTCAGAATGCCCACATATAGATCTCAGTTTGCTAAGATTCACTTGAGGAGTTAAAGAAGACGTGGCCCAGGTGTCCATAACAGATTTTTCGGGAGTAAATTCGCCACAGCCGCAATTTCTGCAAGGCCCGCTAAAGGGGCTTTTCACGGGGTCTTTAGGTAGTTCTTCTTCGCTTGCAAAATGAGGCTTAAAGCACTTCTTACAATACCACACGGGGAACGGCACGCCGGAATATCTCTGACGAGATATGCACCAATCCCACTTTAAATTTTTAACCCAAGATATATATCTTTTTTTCATGGGCTCAGGGTACCAATTCACGTTGTCGGCTGCTTTTATGAGCTCGTCTTTTTTGCTAAGCACATCTATGAACCACTGCTTTGAGTTAATTATTTCTATTTCACGATCACATCTCTCGTGTATGGAAACAGAATGCACTATATCTTCTACTTTTAAAATTAAGCCTTTTTCTTTCAAAAGCGACGATATTTTTTTCCTCGCCTCTTTCACAAATAGTGAGCCGATAAATTCAACATCCTCGTTAATTTTGCCATGAGCCGTAATTACGTTCTTGTAGGGAAGCCTTTTTTCATTGTACCACTGCACATCTGTACTGTCACCAAATGTGGCACACATAACAACTCCCGTTCCCTTTTCTTTGTCGACTCCAGAGTCAGTCATAATGGGAACTTCAAAGTTATAAAGCGGCACCTTGGCTTTCTTTCCAATGAATTTTTTATATCTCTGATCATCGGGACTAACAAAAATACAAACGACCCCGCAAAGAAGTTCCGGCCGCGTAGTTGCGACCTCTAAAATCTCGTTGTCAACTTTAAAGGCAACATAGTAAAATTTAGAATCTACCTCTTTGGAATCAAGTTCTGCCTGAGCAACAGAAGTCTTGCAGAAAGTGCACCACAAAACCGGGCTCTCTTTTAGATAAGCTTGAGAATTTTTGGCAAGTTCCAAAAATGAAATCTGAGAAACTTTGCAAACTTCTTCACTAATGGTCGTATACAAAAGATCAAAGTCGTAAGAAAATCCCATAGATCTTAACAAATCTTTAAATTTATCTTCATATTTGATGGCAAGTTCTGTACATTTTTGGGAAAATTCGTGCCTCTCAAAATCCGTGGGTTTTATGCCCAGTTCGTTTTCAGCCAGCCTTTCAGTTGCCAAACCGTTGTCATCAAACCCTATGGGAAAGTAAACATTATACCCCTGCATTCTTCTGAATCTAACTAGCATTTCGGCCTGGGCAAAGCTAAATATATGTCCTATGTGAAGTTTGCCACTAACGGTGGGAGGAGGGGTATCCACCGAATAAATCGGGCCTTTGTCTGGGGTAAATTTATAAATTTTTTCATTCTCCCAAAAATCTTGGATTTCTTTTTCGGCCAAAATTCCGGGATAACGTTTTTGAAAATTATCTTGACTGGAAATTTTTATAACCTCCTTTTGCAAAATTTTCGCAAAGTCTTGGTGCGGGTGACAGGAGTTGAACCTGCACGGTTATTACCACTAGGACCTAAACCTAGCGCGTCTGCCATTCCGCCACACCCGCATCGTGCGTATTACCCCACCTGCATCTGCCACCGCAAATAGCATTGATATCGCTATAGATCCCCACGCGCGCCACACCTTGGAACCGCTGCCGCGCATGTCACTCAAGTACACAGCAGCCACAGCTATTTTGCGGCCATTTCATGCTTTGCACTTTCAGCGCCAACTAAAGCCCTCGCTCACAGTTATGGTAACACATCACCGTACATTTTCGCAAGACCTTAAAGCTCTAAATAAATCAAAGTCAACGTAGACCTTGCCGGTAAAAAACAAACGTATCCTCTATCGTAAACAAATCTTAAAATAAAATCTACCTAAAAATCCTTTTTTCTTCTTTTTTTACAATTCTCACAATATTGCCCTTATGCTTCAACACAATCAACACAGAAATTAAAAAAGAGAGCAGGAAATCCGCATAACAAGGGCCAGGGGAATAAAAAAGAGTCAAAATAGGCAGAAATGCCGCTGCAGTTATCGACGAGAGAGATACTATTTTAGAAAAAGCAAGAGCTAAGACAAAAATCCACACGAGTGCTATAAATATCGGCCAATTTGCCATCATAACAACCGCAGCCCCCGTTAAAACTCCCTTTCTGCAAATAAAATCTACCTAAAAATCCTTTTTTCTTCTTTTTTTACAATTCTCGCAATATTGGCCTTATGCTTCAACACAATCAACACAGAAATTAAAAAAGAGAACAGAAAATCCACATAACAAGGGCCGGGGGAATAAAAAAGAGTCAAAATAGGCAGAAATGCCGCTGCAGTTATCGACGAAAGAGATACTATTTTAGAAAAAGCAAGAGCTAAGACAAAAATCCACACAAGTGCTATAAATATCGGCCAATTTGCCATCATGACAACCGCAGCCCCCGTTAAAACTCCCTTTCCGCCTCTGAATCCAAAAAAACAAGGAAAAACATGACCAACTACGCAAAAAAATCCTGCAACATAATAAACTAAATTTGGAAGTTCTGAGCTTGCTTTGCCCATAATAAGAAAAAAAACAAGCATACTCAAAAATATGGCCAGTACTCCCTTTAAAAAATCACATAGCAAAGTAAAGATCGCCGGGGCCTTGCCAACCGAGCGCAAAACATTGGTAAAACCCGCATTCTTACTACCCATGGTTCTTATATCCCGCTTGCTAGTCATTTTGGTGAACATTACGGAAAAACTAACGCTACCGACAAGATAACTTATGAACGAAGCCGCCAAAATCGCAAGCCAATTTTTAAGAAGAAAGTTCCATACGTCCGCCTCTTGCATTTGCATAACCAACTGCTTGCTCCCCCTTTTCTCGAATAACAAGCCTAATCGGCGTAGAATCTAACCCAAAGCTCTCTCTTAATCTATTTTCTATATATCTTTGATACGAAAAATGAAACAATTTTTTCTGATTTACAAAAAGCACAAACGTAGGAGGAGATACAGAAACTTGCGTCATGTAAAAAATCTTAAGACGCTTGCCCCGACTGGTAGGAGGCTGCATTCTAAGCACGGCATCAGATAAAAAAGAGTTAATTTTCCCTGTAGATATACGCTCGGAACCACGGGAGAATGCATGTTTTATATAGGAAAATAAACCTTCTACGCGCTTGCCAGTTTTAGCAGAAATAAAAGCGATGCGAACCCAAGGAATAAAAGCAAATCTCTTTCGAAAATCTTCTTCAAACTCTTTGGCAAAACCAGGACGATCTTTAACATCGCATTTGTTAGCAACTATCACACAGGGCTTTAAAGCCTTATTGATAAGGCCTGCAATTTTAAGATCTTGCTCGGTAAGCCCCGTTGTAACATCAACAAGCATAAGGCACACGTCGCTTCGATCAATTGCCATTTTCGTGCGAATAGCGCTATATCTATCAAGATCTTTGTAAATCTTGCCTTTTTTTCTCAATCCAGCCGTATCTATAAAACAAAAATCGCCATAACTATTTCGAACTTCAACGTCAATCGCATCGCGGGTCGTTCCCCAAGCGTCGGAAACCACGCATCTTTCTTGACCTACAATTTTATTAACCAAAGAAGATTTGCCTACGTTGGGCTTGCCGGTGATCGCAACTTTAATTTGTTCTTTATTCTCAAAAACTTCGCCATGATCCTTTATTAGCTTCCAAATTTTATCCAGCAAATCGCCAGTACCATGGCCGTGAACGGAAGAAATAGGAACAACATCACCTAAAGCTAAACTGTAAAACTCGTACGCCTCGGTGCAAACTTTGCCTATCTTATCACATTTATTAACACAAAGGATAATAGGTTTGCCACTTTTTCTGAGGATCAGCGCAACTTCTCTGTCTTGATTAGTAAGGCCAGACCTAGCATCCGTAACAAAAACTATAACATCACAAGTTTCTATAGCTAGCCTTGTTTGCCACATTATCTTCTCTTCAATTTCGCCCTCGGACGACTCCTGTAGTCCACCTGTATCGACAAGAGAAAACGACAAACCATTCCACTGACAAGTAGCATATATGCGGTCGCGAGTTACGCCGGGAGTATCACTCACGATAGAAAGCCTTTTGCCAGACAATTTATTAAACAAGGTCGACTTACCAACATTGGGCCTACCGACCAATGCAACTATTCTCTCTGACAAAACATTCCTCCCTCCTTTTAGTGCCGCTCTTTTAAGAACTTTTCTTAATAATCTGCTTGCCTCTATAATAACCACAATCTTTACAAACCTTATGTATAGGCTTGTAAGCAAGACAGTGATCGCATCTAATCAAAGTCGGCGGCTTTATCTTCCAAACACTAGAACGCCTTTTGTCTCTTCTTGCCTTTGAAACTTTTCTTTTTGGAACTGCCATACTAATCATCCTCTCAAAGCATTAGAGCTTTACATCCACCCGGATTTAAATTCTACCACTCCCAGACATTAGTGTCAAGGTCATAAAAAAATTTTAATACAATTTGTACCTACTCTTTATTGAAATTTCTCCGCAACGGATTCCCTGCAAATCAAATTTATAACGAATTGTGTTAATAATAAGAAGGCAAGCAATCGGTAATAATTTTTAAAAATCTTTGGGTCTTATCATTTTCCAATGTACATTAGTTTTCAGGTAATTTCAAGCCCAAATGCAGTAACTAATAACACAATTTAAACAAAAAGGCCCCACATTGAATGAAGCCTTTTGCAAAATCTTTAGAATTATTTTAGTACCTCCTCTTATGGTTTATCTTCTATAAGGGTAACGGTGACCTCAAAAGTCGAGCTCTGCTGAGTACCGTAGGGGAGCCTGAATATACTAAGTTTTACTTGGTCTCCGGGAGATTTATCGCGCGTTACGAGGTGAATTACGCTCGCGTCCTTAACTTCCATATCGTTTATTTTGGTAATTATATCTCTTTTCTTTACTCCCGCGTCCAAAACAGACTGATTACTTATTTTTGCGACCATAACCCCTTGCACAGCGCCAAATTGGCGAGCTTGCTGCGCAGGTATGGACTGAGGAGTAACTCCAAGAGCAGCCCTATTTTTCACACGCCCAAATCTGTAGAGTTGATCACATATCTGTTTAACCCAATTCGCCGGCACAGCAAATCCAAGCCCTTCATTGCCTCCACCTATTTTGGAACTAGTTATTCCAACCAGAGCGCCGTACATGTCAAATAGGCCTCCGCCGGAATTGCCCTGATTTATTGCAGAATCTGTTTGAAATAGATCTATATAATGATCTGGCAACAGGCGATTTTTCGCCGACAGCACACCGGAGGTAAGCGTGTTTGTTAAAGAATGGGGATTTCCTATCACAACCACCTTCTCTCCAACCGAAATTTCCCGGGATAATAGTTGCACGGACTTCAGAGTGACGGGACTTCTCGCTACCTTAAGCACGGCCAAATCCGTTTTTACGTCTATGCCCATAACTTCAACTTCTATGACTTCTCCGTGCTGCGTTTTGGCAGTTACAACAACCTGCTTGTAATCAGCATTGCCCCCCAGAGTCACAACGTGTGCATTTGTAACAATGGCATCCGGCGCGATCACCACACCAGAGCCCCAACCAACAGGCTCCGAATCTGGAGAATCAGAGGGAGTAACTTCTATTGTAAGCACGGAATCTGAACATTTTCTAAACACCTCTGGCACGCTAAGAGCGTCGGAATTTTCTTCCGCCTCTTTTATTTGAAGCGGGGCTTGTTGTGATTCTTCATCCCTCCCTGTCTCCGGCCAATTGGTTGAAAAAATCTTATAAACTCCAAAAGCAATAAGCAGCAAAACCGCTAAACTTCCTATGCTAACAAGAAGAAAGTTAAAAGCACTGGGATGGGTTGATTTTTTCTTTAATGTTCTAGCATCTACGGGGCTTGAAGTTGCAGGGGATTCCTCGTCGTCATCTTTGTTTTCCCGGCCACCCTTAGGTTTTCGCGGGGGCGGCGGAGGTGGTTTACTGCTTCTTTGAAAGGTATAATGATATTCTCCCGACGTCTCGTCAAAATGCCCGTCAAAATCCGCATCGCTACGGGCAGCATCGTAAACCGTGTTCCACTCGTCCTGATTGTCTTGCTGATCTTCATATGGGTTTTTATTAAAATTTTTAAAGCTATTTTCTTCGTCCTTGTTATCATTAAAATCCCTGTAATTACCTTTTTCGTCATCGCTACCGAAGTAGTCTTTTTTATCGTCATAATTCATAATATTTACTCCTTTTTATACTTTTTGGGGAAGCCAAAATGAAAATTCGCAATATCTCCCTTTTTCGCTTTTTGCTAAAATATCTCCTCCGTGGAGTCTAACTATAGTCCTAACTATATATAGTCCTAGGCCCATCCCTTTTTTATCTTTGCTTCTGGATTTATCTATTTTATAAAATTTATCGAAAATAAGATTAATTTGGGAGCTATCTATGCCTTCTCCCGTGTTTCTAATACAAAAACTTACCCTCTCTAAATCGATTTCTGCCCTAAAGGATATTGATCCGCCAACATTCGTAAACTTTACAGCATTCTCCACAAGATTGTAGACCACCTGGTATATAGCGTCCTCATCACTGTATATGAAAAAACTTTTCATGTTATCAATCCCAGAGACAGTTATTTTTTTCTCCTCTATTTGTGTCTTAAAATTTAAAATTATATTAATTAGTACCTTCTTTATATCAAAATTCTTTTTGCAAAACTTATAACTCAGTCCGTCAATGCGAGACAATTCAAGCATTGATACGACCAATCTTGAAAGTCTCTTGGTTTCGTTTGAAACTATAGAAAGGTAGTGCTTTTGGTCTTTTTGCTCAATCGTACCATCTAAAACACCATCTATAAATCCAGAAATAGTCGTCATGGGTGTTTTTAATTCATGAGAGACATTTGCTATAAAATTTCTCCTTGCATTCTCTGAAATTTCAAGGGAATCTGCCATATTGTTAAAAGAAATCGCTAACTGTCCAATTTCATCCTTAGTCACCACCGGCACTCGCCTTTCAAAGTTGCCACCGCCAAACTCCCTGGCGGCCTCGGACATTTCTTTCAAGGGTTTTGTCATTTTGTAATATATCCAACTACTAGCAAGAAACGAGACAATAAAGGCAAATAAAGAAGAGGTTGAGAAGATTTTTGCAGAATCAGTGCGAAATCTTGTCATTTGTCTTGTGCTTGATACCGTAAAAACTGCCCCTATTTTTAAAGTTTGCCCGTTGGACTCCGCGGTAAGTGGAACGCCAACGCCATAACATCTATCATCATAAATCCCCCCAAAATTACTTATTCCAGCATACTTATCGTTTAAAGCTTCTTTTATAATGGTCTCAGGTAACTTTCTGTTTACAGAAAAATTTATATCTTCTATTGAAGAAATTACTATTTCTCCCTCTTGATTCACCACAAAAATATCCGCGTCGGCGCTACTAGAAAACACGGACAACGCCCCTTTGACAAAATTCATATCAATGCAAAGTTTGCCGTTTAAGATACCACTGTTTCTTTGAACCATATACGTCACAAGAGATGCATTTTTCGTTAAAAGTTCCTTTTTTTCTTCTTCCCAATAATTAGACATAGAACCCGTGAGCATTACTCCTAAAACAAAAAAACTAATTACAATCGTAATAAAATTTATTAAAAGATATTTCTTTAAAAGAGTATTTTTACTTTTCATTTGCTGCTTTAACCTCAAACTTATAACCTATTCCCCAGACAGTTTTAAGCTCCCAGTTTTTAGAAGATCCTTTTATTTTTTCTCGCAATCTTCTGATGTGTACGTCAATTGTTCTGGGGTCCGGATAATAATTAGAACCCCATATTTCATCCAGGAGCTTTTCTCTGGAAAATACCAAGTTAGGATGAGAAACCAAAAAGAAAAGTAGTTCAATTTCTTTTGCCGGCACGCTCACAATATTGTCACGCACTCTTAATTGATAAGTAGAAAGATCCACAGAAAGATTTTCAAACTCTACTTTTTTACACAAAGGCTTTTCTTTGTTGCTTTCATTGCGTCTGAGCACCGCTTTCATTCTAGCCACCAACTCTTTAGAGTCAAAAGGTTTTGGTAAATAATCGTCGGCGCCAAGATTCAGCCCCAACACTTTATCAAAAACCTCATCTTTTGCCGTTAACATTATGATGGGAACATTTGATTTTTTTCTTATTTCATTGCAAACTTGCCAACCATCCAAAACCGGAAGCATTATGTCAAGTATCACCAGGTCAGGATTTTCGAAATTAAAAATTTCAACGGCTCTTTTCCCGTCGTTTGCAATCTTTACTAAAAATCCCTCCTTTTCGATATAGAGTCTTAATAGCTCGCAAATATTCTTGTCATCATCTACAACTAAGATTTTTTTCATAAATCCCCCACCAAAGCTCAAAATCTAAGGCAGATTTTCTTTTGTAATTATTTGATTATCCCAAGCTTTTTGTCTTGGATATCCTCGAGGATATTTACATTGTAACCTAAAGCCAAGAGCAATTGTCAGACATTTTTCATAACTTTTGTTAAATTTTTATTAACAGATGTCGCATATCCCTTTTATCAAAGGGAAACACTAAGGTTATCTACGTGTGAGGTGATATTGTGGAGCTTGTCAGCACTCTTGCCAGTGCCTTTGTAGTAGGCGGGTTGATATGCACTATGGGTCAAATATTAATAGATTGCACAAATATGACTCCCGCAAATGTGTTGGTTTTATTTGTGACGCTGGGGGTTTTTCTAACTGCCATAGGTTTATACGAACCACTTGTAAAATTTGCAGGTGCCGGCGCAACAGTGCCACTAACCGGATTTGGGTACACAATGGCCAAGGGCACACTTGAAGCAGTACATGAAAAAGGTCTAATGGGCGCCCTCACAGGCGGGACCACTGCTGCCGCGGCAGGAGTAGGTTCGGCTGTTTTTTTTGGCTACATTGCAGCTTTAATTTGCAAACCTGGAGACAAAAATTAAAAAATTTACAAATGCGTTTTATAATTAATTTGATGTTATCCATAAAAACTGCTTTAATGTCATGGAAGACACCCGTATTTAAAAGGAGGTCTTTCGTATGTTTAATAAAAAATATAGATTAGGCCTGCGCGCCATAAAGACTGCTATATCAGTCATGCTCTGCATGATCGTCGCTTTTTTTCTTAAAAATTCGGACGGATTTTTCTCCAGCACCGCCACGGTTATATGTATGCAGCAAACTACAGATAAGAGCTTTGACGCGGGAGTTCACAGGCTACTAGGCACAGTAACCGGAGGTGTACTCGGCTACATCGCCCTTGTGCTTTTAGAAAATTTTAAAGGTATGCAAAGTATCATTAATATTGTTCTAGCTCCTTTATTTGTTTTGTTTATGATTTATCTTTCTAACACTATGAATTACAAGGCTTCAACGCAAATAGGGTGCGTGGTACTGCTGAGTTTAATAAGCAATCAGGAAAGATCTTTTTCTGACGCTTTTTTCCATATGATAGAGCGCATACTGGATACTAGCATGGGCATTGTAATAGCTGTGCTGGTCAATAAATTGGTGTTTTCGTATAAAAAACTTGACCCAAAATCCGAGCCAAAAGCAAAGGATTAGCAGGGAGCTTTTTATGTTGATAATGGGGATAGATCCTGGATACGCAACCGTTGGATACGGGATAATCAGCTTTGAAAATGGAAAGCTCAAAGCCGTTGATTACGGCTCTATTTTTACAGAAGCTAAAACTCCATTTCCGGCGCGGCTAGAGCAAATCTACGATCGCTTTGAAGGCATTTTTGGACTTTACAAGGTAAAAGTCGTTTCTGTAGAAAAGCTCTATTTTCAAAATAATCAAAAAACGGCGATAAATGTCTCACAGGCACGAGGAGTTATAATTTTATCAGCCCAAAAAGCAGGCGCCAAAATTTGCGAATACACTCCTTTAGAGGTAAAAATGTCTGTAACCGGTGCCGGTAGAGCTAGCAAAATTCAAATTATGTCCATGGTGAAAAGACTGTTGCTTTTAAAAGAAATTCCCAAACCAGACGATACGGCGGACGCCTTGGCTGTGGCAGTTTGTCACGCGCAGGCTTCGGGGATTAAAAATAAAATTCTAGAAAGACAAAAAGGTGTTTATGGTAGATTATTTTTGTAATCGCAAGGGGATATTCGTAAGAAATAATTTAAATTTTGACCTTCAAAAGACATTTGAGTGTGGGCAATGTTTTAGATTTGAAAAGCTATCTAAAAATTCTTTTGCGGGAGTGGCCTTTTCAAGACGAATTGTAATCTTTAAAAACCACGACTATATACGTTTAAATGGCGTGTCGGAAGAAGATTTTATAAAAAAATTTATAGATTATTTTGACCTAAATAGAGACTATCGGCCTATGGAAGAAGAAATTTCGCAGCTTCATCCCGTGCTGGCACTAGCCGTTAAACATTCAAGCGGCATGAGAATTTTAAACCAAGATCCCTGGGAAACACTTTGTTCATTTATAATTTCTCAAAATAACAATATCCCCAGAATAAAATCTATAATAGGTCGGCTTTGTCAAAATTTTGGAGAAAGAATCTCCGAAGATGCTTATAGCTTTCCGCTTCCTAGGCGATTTTTGGGTCTGCAAGAAATTGACCTTAGAGTATTAAAATGTGGCTTTAGAGCTAGATATATCTTGGACGCAGCCAAAAAAGTTTCCAACCAGATAATTTTATCAAAATTAAAAGAAAAAAAGGCAAATGAATCCAGGAAGATCTTAATGAAAATCCTAGGGGTTGGGCCAAAAGTTGCCGAATGCACTTTGCTTTTTTCACTTTGCAAAATAGACGCATTTCCGGTTGATACCTGGATCAAAAAAGTTATGAATTCCTTTTTTGAAGGAGCAAACGCTGATTTTTTTGGCAGATACGCGGGCCTTGCCGGGCAATATCTTTTTTACTATGCAAGAACAAATCCTAAAATTTTAACTTCGCAGTTTTAAGCAATGACCCCAGTTAATTTTGACAATAAGGTAATCAAAAAGCAGACTATCATTCCGCACACAGTGGGCAAAAAGGCCGACACAAGCACCCATTTTAGGCTTTGCGTTTCTTTTTTAATTGTAAGACAAGTCGTGCCGCAAGGAAAGTGCATAAGGGAAAAAATCATCGTGCAAACAGCGGTCAACGGCGTCCAACCGTTATCTACAAGCAAAATTTTTAAACTCTGAAGAGACGCAAGATCCAAAATACTTCCGCTACACAAATAAGACATTATTATAATCGGCATCACTATCTCGTTAGCCGGAAATCCCAATATAAAGGCTAAAAGTATTATGCCATCGAGGCCTATCATTCTGGCGAAGGGATCAAGAAATTCTGAACAGATGGCCAACAGACTAAAGTCTCCGAATTTGATGTTTGCCATCAGCCAAATTACGAGTCCGGCCGGCGCTGCCACGGCTATAGCTCTTAACAATATGGATATAGTTCTGTCAAAAATAGATCTTACGATAATCCTAAAAAATTGAGGGCGTCTGTACGGTGGCAATTCTAAGGTGAAAGAGGAAGGTAGACCTTTTAGTAGAGTTTTTGATAAAATTTTTGAGCAAGCAAAGGTCATAAATATACCGCCGAGCACAATTAATACTAGCATCAGCGAGGATAAAATCGTTCCGATGAAGGTTTTATTGTCCCCCACAAAAAACATTGTGATTATAGATATGAGTATGGGGAATCTTCCGTTGCACGGCACAAAATTATTTGTGAGTATCGCTATTAGCCTCTCTCTTTCAGATTCAATAATTCTGCAACCCGTCACTCCACAAGCATTGCAACCAAAGCCCATACACATAGTCAGAGCTTGCTTTCCGTGTGCCCCAGCTCGCCTAAAAAATCCATCTAAGTTAAAAGCCACTCTGGGTAAATAACCAAAGTCTTCCAGTATAGTAAATAAAGGGAAAAATATTGCCATAGGAGGAAGCATAACAGACACTACCCAAGAAAGCGTTTTATAGACTCCCAAAACTAGTATTCCGTGTAGCCAATCAGGCGCTCTTTCATATTCAAATACCAGCGTCAGCTTTTCTTCCATAGCAAATAAAAAATTTGCGATTAATTGCGAAGGATAATTAGAAGCTGTTATAGTCAGCCAAAATATAAAACCAAGCAAACACAGCATAGTAGGAACACCAGTCGCCTTTGAAGTTAAAAATTTATCGATTTTTTCGTCTCTTTTGTTGTAGGATTTGTCGTTAACTTTTACGCATTCCTTGTATATGCTTTTTGCTTGGCTTGCAATATCTGTCGTAATAACATCTCTAATGGTTTCAAAACTTGCTTTTTTCAGCGGCGAATTTGACTTAATTTTATTTATTTTTTTCAGCACTTCCTGATCAAATAATTCGAATTTAAAATTCTTTTTCAAGGATTCTTTAAAATTTTCATCCACGTCAAAAAATTTCGTGCTGAGCCAGTTTGGATTTATGTATTTTTTTTTAAATTTTAAAAAATTCCCTTCATATAAGTTGTCTAAAATTTTTTTTTCCAATATGGGAGAAAGTTCTGAGATTATAAACTCTATATCTTTGCTGTAATTAATCTTGGGATTTTGAAAATTTCCAAAATAGGAAACTTTGTAAATTTCCTCTAAAAGTCTTCGTAAATCCTTTGAATTTCTTGCGTTGGTGGCAACAACGGCCGTTTGCAATCTTTTGGAAAGCCTAGCTAAATCTATTTCTATTTTTTTTCTCTTAGATTCATCTATTAAATTTATGCAAACTACAACATTTTTCGTAATTTCTAGCACTTGAAGCACAAAATTAAGATTCCTCTCAAGATTTGTGGCATCAGCCACGACTACAACGGCATCGGAGTGCCCAAAACAAATAAAATCTCTCGAAATTTCTTCCTCTATTGAACAAGGAGTCAGAGAATAGGTCCCGGGAAGGTCCACCAATTGAAAATCCGTGCCCTTGTAACTAAGCCTACCCCAAGCACTTGAAACAGTTTTGCCGGGCCAATTGCCAGTGTGTTGTCTTAACCCTGTTAAAGAATTAAAAACAGTACTCTTACCCACATTCGGATTCCCAACAAGGGCAACAGTCTTACTTTTTTTCAAGTTATCACCTACTTCAGGTTCATATTTCTGGATTAACAAAAATTGTTTTGGCGTCTTCGTCCCTGATTGCAATCGTAGTTCCATTTATATAATAGGCTGTAGGGCTGCCGGAAGGACTTCTTCGCACCACAGCTACCATAGCTCCCTTTATGAAGCCAAAATCTAAAAATCTTTTTCTCTTAATTCCCTTGCAAAAAATTGCTCTTATCCTGCCCACCTTACCAACATCTAGTTTGTCAAGAGAAATTTCTACCCCTTCTGGAAAATTAAATTTAATTTTAAAAACTTCCCTTCTAATTCAAACATTTATTACATAATATGCCTCTCCAAGATAAAAGTTCGGCTGCACGCGATATATCTCACGGCTCATTCAAAAGTCTGTCAATTTTTCTATTTCCGGTCTATTTCCCGACTCGTTCCATAAAGATTAACAGTATAGAAAAATGCGCAAAATTATTTTTGTTAAATAGGGGGAGCCAATATGCAAGGCAATTCGACAAACATTAAGTCCCTTGAGAAAAAAAGCTTTACTAAAGTTCAAAACAACGCCAATAAGAGCAAAAAAGAAAATATGAACGTAAAAGAAGCACGTGAATACGACAGCAATCAAATTTTAATTATAATCCAGACCGTTATATGCACGTTGATAGTGGCCACCATGATTTTTTTAAAATCAACGGGTTTTGAATTTTACGAGCACATTAAATTGTGGTACTTGGAAAAAATAAATGATTCCATACTGGTCGACGACAAAAGCTCAGAAATGCCGAATGATAGCGCAATGTTTGTCAATAATACTACTGAGTAAGTGCATTATTAGATAGCAACTGTGCTTATTTATATTTTGTCTGAAGGAAGTTTAAAAAGATCGAGAATGACTAATTTTCTATTAAAAATTTTCATTAAAGACAAAGAATATAAAACAGAAATCAAGAGAAGATATGCCTACGGAATGCTCTGTGGCTACGTAGGAATAATTTGCAATCTTTTTCTCTTTTTCAGCAAGTTAATCGTTGCTCATTTCGCGTCGTCTGTCTCCATTGCAGCCGACGCTTTTAATAATTTGTCAGATTTTGCCTCTTTTATAATAACTATTATCGGCTTTAAATTTTTGATTAAACCGGCGGATAAAAAACACCCGTTTGGTTACGGAAGAGCAGAATATGTATGCAGCCTTATTGTTTCTTTTTTAATAATTATACTTGGAATTGAGAGCACTAAAACATCATTAACCGAAATTCTAGAGCCCAGCTTTATAAAGATAAACGAAGTCACTCTTTCGTTTTTATTGCTATCTATAGCCATCAAATTTTGGCTTTCAAACTTTTTTAAAATCATCGCTAAAAAAATAAAATCCTCCGTAATTATGGCCACTTCTAAAGATAGCTTTAACGACATGTTTTCCACTTCATCCATTTTAATAGGCTTGACTATAACGCGTTTTTTCGGCGTCAGTCTGGACGGATATTTAGGGCTTGGAGTATCTATTTTTGTAATTTGTTCAGGCTTTTTCGCCGCTAAAGACACCGTGGGCTCCATTTTAGGACAGGCTCCAGATGAAGAATTTGTAAAATTAATCAGAGAAAGATTAAACAGCAAAGAAATAATATTGGGAATCAACAGAATTTTAATCCACAGCTACGGACCCGGCAGAGCTGTTATTTCGATATCTGTTAATATATCTCGAGACGAAAAACTAGTAGAAGCAATTGAAAAAATTAAAAAAATTGAACTTGAACTTGCAAAAGAATTTTCCTTTGAATTTGTTACACATATTGACTTGGTTCCCGATAAAAAACAATAGCACACTTGCTGACAAAATCCATCTAAATTACCTTACTCGATATCTTCAAATTTTAATAAAATTCGTAACTATCCTTAGACTTAAGGTTGCCAGAAACTTTAATAAAATTCACAATTGTCTTTGGGCTTATTGTCAAATTTTAATAAAGTTAGTAACCATCCTCAGATTTAACGTCGCCAGACTTTAATAAAATTCATAATTATCTTTAAATTTATTGTCAAATTCTAATAAAGTTAGTAATTGTACTCTAATTTAATATTGTCGGATTTTAATAAAATCCATAATTCCCCCCAAGTTCAATGTTGCCAAATTAAATGAAATCCGCATTATATCTAACTCCGCCGTGTCATTTAATATCACTTTATATTTTATTGAATTGTCTAGTATTATCCGCTACCACCGTCTTACATTATCTGATATTATTTGGCGTCATCTGTGGCAGCACTGTTTATTGTATCGCCTGATGCTATCTAATGTCGTTTGCTATCGTTGTTCTTGCATTGCCTGATATTCTTTGGCATCACCTAATAGCGTTATAATGAAATCCGCATTATATCTAATTCCGTCGTGTCATTTAATATTGCTTTATATTTTATTGAATTGTCTAGTATTATCCGCTATCACCGTCTTACATTGTCTGATATTATTTGGCGTCATCTGTGGCAGCACTGTTTATTGTATCGCCTGATGCTATCTAATGTCGCTTGCTATCGTTATTCTTGCATTACCTGATATTCTTTGACATCACCTAATAGCGTTATTCTATATTATTTAGTATTGAAAAACATTCTCGGTCATGTTACCATAGTGGTTGTGATTTTCGTTTTATTTAACCGGGTGTGGCGCAGATGGTAGCGCGCTTGAATGGGGTTCAAGAGGCCGCTGGTTCAAATCCAGTCACTCGGACCAATTTGCAAATAAAATTTAGATAGCAATCCCTATATACTACCTGGTATTTTTAGCATAGCCATTCCGATTTAAAACAAACCACAAGCACAAAATATAAGAATGACATGTTTAAAAGACGCCGGAGAAATGGCACTCTCGTGCCTAGTAAAAAGACACACATTTAAGGAAGCACCCACTCGAAGAGTTCGGCGTCTACTTTTTTTAAATCGAAATAGCTATATTTCGCACACTTTCAGTGATTAAACGTCAAGTAATAGTTTTCTTTTGTCTTCTTTGGCGCGCGCGCTTATACTCGCGCTGTACATTTTCAAACATAAAAAGAAGACTTACTGAATTGTTTTGCAAATAACACAGAAGATATGACATTCCAAAAGCAGAATTATTTTGCATTTTCGCTATCTCAAATATCTCGGCGACACTGAAACTATAAGATCTTGACACGTCTAAACCGTCAGAGACATGGCATTTCATGGGTAGAATCATCCTGCATTTTAGATATGATCAAATACATCTTAAGCAGCGACATCTAAATCACGTCGTGAGCAAAACTATTCTGTGTTTTTAGCTATAATACCAAGTACACCTCAGCAACACTGAAATTATTGATTTGTACTTTCTGTATATTTTTAAAAAGGAAACCCCGCTAAACCATCGCATGAGTAACACAGAAAATATGGTGTTCCGAAAGAGGAAATCCCACTGAACTATCAGGCAAATAACACAAAAGATATGGCGTTCCGAAAGCAGAATTATTTTGCATTTTCGCTATCTCAAGTATCTCGGCAACACTGAAACCATAAGATCTTGACACGTCTAAACCGTCAGAGACATGGCATTTCATG
>JAIRSI010000037.1 GCA_031255515.1 Oscillospiraceae bacterium
AAATTATCACCATGACAAACATCTAAAAGCAAATTTAATAATTCATTGAGAGAGCTCAGAATTATATCTATTTTCACTCCTTCTGCGCGTAAATCCGGGATTTTTGGTGTCCTCCAGGCAACAGCTATGATACTATAGTTATTCCGATCTAAAATAGACATCGATAGCTTTTGTGATAGTTTTAAAATCTTTGGAGCCTGAGTTTTGCCCAATTTTTAAGGTTAGCTGGAGCGTATTCGATTGACCTTTTATCTGGCGAATAAAGCAGCAAAAAAATTATGCAACTACCATAAAATTTAGCAATTTGGGGGATTTTTACTTTCGAGCAAAATCCCCACATCTCCCAAAATAATTACTGCACTGCGTTTTAGTTTTGGACACAAATACCATTTTAAAGCCACACATTAAACCAGTTGCCTGCCGTATTTCAATTGTATCTTGCTTGAACAAATGATTTCGTTACTAATATAAA
This sequence comes from Oscillospiraceae bacterium, assembly GCA_031255515.1. Lineage (GTDB taxonomy): Bacteria > Bacillota > Clostridia > Oscillospirales > Acutalibacteraceae > JAITRE01. Next base: position 473 of record JAIRSI010000037.1, read on the forward strand.
TCTGGCAACAATATTTGTGCGTTTTAGTTTTTGTCCTGATTTTGGCAAATAGACTGTTTTTCTTTTTTAAGCGCCCATGTTCGCGAAGTATATGCTCGTTTACGCTGCATTAATCCATGCAGCAAACGCCACAGTTTCAAAGCCAGAATTTCGGCCAGAGTTTCAAATCAAACCCTTTGCATTTTTCTTTAACCACTTTCAATATAAGGGGTTTATTTTTTTAAAACTAATTTAGATACGCTCCAAAGCATCCAAAACTCCTGATGTTAAACCGCCAAAAACGAAAATCGATTTATTTTAAAATAGCATTCGGGTTCTTATTTTCGCAGTTTTCTGGCTCGTCAGAGCAGAGTTTACCTACTGACAACCTCTTCCCTTGGTCGCTACTTTAAATTTTCAGCCCGCGTTTATAAGTTTTTTCTATTTTTTATCGTGCTTACCCCCAGCATCCAAGTCCTTTGGACGCTTCTTTGTAAGTGTATACTTTTGCTGGGCATAGAAGTACCATTTCTCTCATGTCTTTTTAATGTGTCACTTTTGTATTCTGCCATAGTTTATTTTAGATTGGAATAGCTATAGGTACAAAAGTACCGTTTCTTTTATGTCTTTTTAATATGCCATTCTTATATCTTGCCGTAGTTTATTTTAAACCGAAATAGTCATAGTTGTATTCGGAAACACTGATAAATTAACTGTATATCTTGCTTTAAAATATTAAAAACTTTGAATATTAAATCAAGTTTTACAAATACAACTCAAATATAATTACAAATTACATTTGAAAGTGTCGATAAATCGACTGCGTGCCTTATTTTAGAATATTCGAGACTTTAAACACCCTAATCAAGCTTTATAGGATCCAGATGTAATTTCAGACTACACTCGAAAATATTGAGCATCCCAACTGTATGTTCCACGTGAAACATATTCCAAATTATAAGCTATTTACTGCAAGTACCTGTTTAACACAATCAGTAATATTTGCTCTATTCTTCACTTTGTTCGCTATCTTCCTGCGCAATTTGAGCAAAAGCGACCACTTTGTCGTCCTTCGACATCTTCATAACTTTAACACCCTTAGAGGGCCTTGAAAACTTGCTGATAGAATTTGCCGGTATTCTGATAATGGTGCCTCCCATAGAAATTATTATTATATCATCCTGTTTGTTTACTAGTCTAACGCCGGCGACATCACCAAAGCGCTTTGTATGATAATTCGTAGTTCCGCTCCCACCACGAGATTGCAGCCTGTAATCCTTTGGGCTAGAGAGGCGACCAAAACCCGTTTCGCAAATCGTCAAAACAAACTTATCTTCGTCAATTGTAGACATCCCAACCACGCAATCTTCATCTTTTCTGAGACGAATCGCCCTCACGCCTCTGGCTGCCCTACCGGTAGCCCTAACATCTGCCTCGCAAAATCTTATGGCCATTCCTTTTTTTGTCGCAACTAGTAATTCTCTATTTCCATCTGTCATTCTGACCCAAGATAGACCATCGCCCTCCACCAAGGTCAACGCTATTTTGCCAACTTTTCTTACATTTTCAAAATCCTTAAGACTTGTCCTTTTTATATAGCCCTTTTTTGTGACCATAACTAAAAAACTATCTTCTTTAAACTCTTCAACACGTATCATAGAAGTGACTTTTTCGTCATCTGAAAGAGATAGTAAATTGATTATATTGGTGCCTTTTGAAGTCCTAGAACCTTCTGGTATTTCGTAGCATTTAAGTTTGTAAACTCTCCCAAGATTTGTAAAAAATAAAATATAGTCGTGTGTATTTGTTATAAACATTTCAGACGCCACGTCGGTTTCACGAGTAGTCATTCCCGCAACACCGCGACCACCTCTTTTTTGAGTCTTGTAAACATCAGATTTTTGTCTTTTAACATATCCAAGTTGCGTGAGCGTCACCACACAATCTTCACTGGGAATTAAGTCTTCTAGATCTACGTCGCCAGAAACGGATGCTATTTCCGTGCGACGTACGTCTGAAAACTTGGCCTTCACATTCAACAGTTCTTCTTTAAAGGTTGAAATCTTTTTCTGTGGATTCTTAAGTATTTCTTCGTATTCTTCAATTTTAACTTTTAGAGCTTTTAGCTCATTTTCTATTTTACCGCGCTCTAAATTTGTTAGCTGTCCCAGGCGCATTTGAACTATCGCCTGTGATTGAATTTCATCCAGATCAAAGCGCTCTATCAAACGCCCCTTTCCTTCACTGACAGTTTTTGACGACTTAAGTATAGTTATAACTTCATCTATAAAATCAAGGGCCACTTTGAGCCCTTTTAAAATGTGTGCGCGCTCTTTTACCTTTCTTAAATTGTAGGCAGTTCTTCTGGTTATAATTTGTATTTGGAACTCGATATAGTGATTGATTACTTCTTTTAGTGTCAAAATTTTCGGCTCGCCATTTACGATAGCAAGCATAATTACTCCAAAAGTACTCTGCATCTGGGTATATGAGTAAAGCTGGTTTAAAACAACTTTTGCGGAAGCATCTCGCTTTACAGTTATCTCTATGTGCATACCTTTTCTGTCGGAATGATCTTCAATGTTGGAGATGCCAATAATTCTCTTATCCCTAATTAATTGAGCGACATTTTCACAGAGCTTTGCTTTGTTAACCTGATAAGGTAGCTCTGTAACAACAATTTTTGTCCTTTCACCAATTTTATCTACAATTTCAGCACGCGCCCTAACTATAATTTTGCCTCTTCCTGTAGAATAAGCCTCCCTGATACCACTTCTCCCCATGACAATTGCGCCTGTCGGAAAATCAGGGCCCTTTATATGTTGCATTATTTCATCAAGCTCTGCATCGGGATTTTCCAGCAAAAAACACACGGCATCAATAATTTCTCCAAGATTGTGAGGAGGAATATTCGCCGCCATACCAACCGCTATTCCGGTAGAACCATTTACTAAAAAATTCGGGAATCTTGAAGGTAAAACTTTCGGCTCTTTTAATCTGTCATCATAATTCGGCATAAAATCAACAGTATCTTTATCGATATCTGTCAACATTTCAACCGATATTTTGCTCATCCTCGACTCTGTGTATCGATATGCCGCAGGGGGATCTCCATCAACGGAGCCAAAATTTCCATGGCCATCGACAAGAATATATCTCATAGAAAAATCCTGCGCCAGTCTAACAAGGGCATCATAGGCCGCCGCATCTCCATGTGGATGATATCTAGCTAGCACAGCGCCCACGGTATCAGCGCACTTTCTAAATGGCCGATCCGGACCCAAACCATTCTCAAACATAGTATAAAGAATGCGGCGATGAACAGGCTTTAATCCATCTCTGACATCTGGCAAAGCTCTTGAAACTATAACCGACATGGAATAATCCAAAAACGATTTTTGCATCTCTTTGTTGATATCAACAACAACAACCTTGGGAACTGTTTTATTGTCTTCTTCGCTCAAAAAAAACACCACTTTTCTTAAAATTAATCTTAAGGTTTAAATCAGCCTTCTCGAAATACAAATTGCCAAAAAGTTATTTAATTTGCGCAGCAAAATCACCGAAATTTAGCTATTATACATCTAGGTTTTGAACATATTTTGCATTTTCTTCGATAAATTTACGTCTTGGTTCAACTTTATCTCCCATTAAAATCGTAAATGTTTCATCGGCCGCTTCCGCATCTTCCAAATCAACCTTTAACATAACTCTTGTTCTTGGGTCCATTGTGGTTTCCCATAATTGCTCCGGATTCATTTCACCAAGACCTTTATATCTCTGTATATCTGCTCCGCCACCCAGCTTTGCTAAAATTTCATCTCGCTCGGCGTCGGAAAAAGCATAGTGATGTTTTTTGGATTTAGTGAGCCTGTAAAGGGGTGGCTGTGCTATATAGACGTGATTTTTTTCGACAAGAGGTCTCATAAATCTAAAGAAAAAAGTAAGCAATAAAGTTCTAATATGGGAGCCATCCACGTCCGCATCCGCCATTATTATAACCTTTCCGTATCTTAACCTTTCAAGATCAAAGCTATCCCCTATGCCGCAACCTATCACGGTTATTAGCGGAATAAGTGTCTCCGCTTTGTAAATTTTATCAAGACGAGCCTTTTCAACGTTTAACATCTTTCCTCTAATTGGCAAAATAGCTTGAAACCTGCGATCTCTGCCTCCTTTTGCAGAACCACCCGCAGACTCTCCCTCAACAATATAAACTTCAGTTTCGTTTGGATCGCGCAGCTGACAGTCCGCGAGTTTCCCGGGAAGCGCGGCGGATTCAAGTACGGTCTTTCTTCTAACAATATCTCTTGCCTTTTTCGCCGCCTCTCTGGCTCTAGATGCGGCCAAAGATTTTTCTAAAATAGCCTTAGCAACTCCGGGATTTTCTTCCAAAAAATCGCTCATATTTCTCGCGGTGGCACTGTCAACCAAGGCCCTTGCCGTAGTATTGCCGAGGCGCGCTTTGGTTTGGCCTTCAAATTGAGCCTCTTTTAATTTTACACTAATAATGACCGTTAGACCTTCTCTGACATCTTCCCCGGAAAAATTCTTATCACTATCTCTTAAAATATTATGTTTCCGCGCGTAATCATTAATAATTCTCGTAAGTGCACGCCTAAATCCCTCTTCGTGGGTGCCGCCATCGGTTGTGTGGATGTTATTGGCAAAAGAAAGAGTCAATTCGTTGTAGCTGTTATTGTACTGCAGGGCAATTTCTACTTGGGAGTCGCCATCTTGAGAAAAGGAGGAAAATTTTATAACCTGCGGATGAATCACTGTCAGCGCCCTTTTTGTGTGAATATACTCCACAAAACTGGCAATTCCACCTTCATACAAAAAACTACTCTTTGTCGGATTTTCTTCTTTTCGTTCATCAATAAAATCTATGCCTACGCCGGCATTTAAAAAAGCCTGTTCTCTTAGTCTTGTCTCTAAGATTGTTTTATCGTATTTTTCGGCTTCTACAAAAATATCTGGGTCCGGTTTGAACAATATTCGCGTTCCCGTCTCACCCGACTCGCCAATTATTTCTAGCTCAGTTACAGCGGTGCCTCTTTCAAACTTTTGCCTATAAATTTTACCATTTCTAAAAACTTGAACTTCAAGCCATTCTGAAAGAGCATTAACAACAGAAGCCCCCACGCCGTGCAAGCCCCCCGAGACTTTGTATCCTCCCCCTCCAAATTTTCCGCCCGCGTGAAGCACTGTAAACACCACGGTTACAGCGGGTATTTTAAGTTTTGGGTGCATGTCGACTGGAATTCCTCGCCCATTGTCTACTATTTCAACAACATCTTCCGGCAAAAGTTTCACTATTATTTTGTCGCAAAAACCAGCCAAAGACTCATCTATCGCGTTATCGACAATCTCATAAACAAGATGATGTAAACCTTTGCTGCCGGTTGAGCCAATATACATGCCCGGCCTACGCCTGACGGCCTCTAGCCCCTCGAGCACCTGAATCTCGTCTGCTCCGTATTTATCTTGTATTTTGCCTTCTTCATCTTTATCCAATTTCAAACCTCCCAGTAGATTTTATATTATTTCTAACTCTATAAAAAGGGGGACAAGAAAGTAAAAAGCTGCAAATATCACAAAAACAAAAATAATCGGCCAAAAGGTCCCACGTCTTATGAGCAACAGAGAAAAAGTAACAATTGAAAGAGCTCCAATCAACATGACCGAGGCGAGAGTCTTTCCATACTTGCTTATTTTAATAAGAGAACTTTCTTTGCAAACCGGGCAACAATACTCATCTTCTTTTCTGAGAAAATATAGTTCAAAGTACGTTAAATTCTTTTTGCAATGTGGGCAATGCGTAAGCTTCATTTTACTCCCTCGCTATCTATAATTCACTCGCAAAAAACTCTACCTTCCTTAATTTCAAAAAACTTAATATTTGCATCTGTAAATCTTGCAACACTACTTTTGTCGCAACAAGTAATAAAAACCTGAAAATCTTGAATGTAATTTAAAATACACTTCTGGCGAGATATGTCGAGTTCGCTCATCACGTCATCCAATAAAACTACAGGTCTTTCTCCGGTTAATTCACCCAATATGAGTGATTCCGCTATCTTTATCGAAAGAACAACTGAGCGTTGCTGTCCTTGCGAACCAAAAAACTTAATGGATTTTTTGTTCATCAAAACCTCAAAATCATCTCTGTGCGGACCTTTTTGTGTAAAACCCTTTAATATATCCTCATCTCTACTATTTTTCAGCTCCTTTTCTATTTCGTCTTTAATCGCGTCTTCTTCCAGTTTACTCTCTTTTGCCACCTTAAAGCTATATACAAAGGATAATTTCTCGTGACTTTTTAGTACACCTTTATATGTTTTTTCTATGGTTTTTTGCAAAATATCTATATATTCAGCTCTTTGTTTTCTTATTAGTGTAGAATATTCTACGAGCTTATCATCCCAAACCTCCAAAACTTCGGGAGACTTTTTATATTGTACAGTGTTTTTTAAAAGAGCATTTCTTTGGATGAGGGTGTGTTTGTATTTTATAAGTAAATTTGCGTAAAAAGGTTTTATTTGGCATATTGCGGTATCTAAAAACCTTCGCCTTTCCATCGGACCACCCCTTATTAAGTACAGATGATTTGGCGAGAAAACAGCGGCGCAAAATGTACCTACAATTTTTGATAAAGGGTTTTGTGTAACAGAATTTAGGAACATTTCTCTTCTTTCCTGCGATAATTTCGTCTTGATTTTTTGCTCTCTTTTTCTTCCAAAAAATTTTAAAAAAACCTCCGAATTTTTTTTTGACAAAGTAATTAAATTCGTATCTCTTGAGCCCCTAAAAGACCTGCCACCCGTGCTAATCCATATAGCTTCTAGAAGATTTGTTTTCCCTTGTGCATTGTCACCGTATATCAGATTAATGCCGCTCTCCGGATAAATTGTTTGCTCTTTTAAATTTCTGTAATTTTTAATTTTAACTGAAAAAACATTCAACACCAAAACCATCCTTAGCTTTATTTGGGCACCCAAGGCCTGGCGCGAACTTTAAGTGGTCCCTTCTTGGCTTGTTTTTAATCTCACTGGCAAGATTAAAAACATAAAATCACTTCCCTTCTCTGGAATTATCTTCACGGGAGATAAGGGACCATCAAATTGCAATTTTATTGATTTTCTCCTTGTATTTTTAAGCGCTTCTAATAGATATTTGTCGTTTAACCCTATTTCGAGTGGTTCGCCTTCTATCTGCGCGCTAAATTTATCGCTTGCCCTCCCGGAAGTCGCTGTGCAAAAGACCTTAACCGTGTTATCTTTAAATACTATCACAACTGGCATCTTAACGCTATCTATTGTCATAAGCGAAACTCTTTCCACGCTATTTGCTAGCAATTCAGGGGAAAGTTCAACCTCAGTGGTGTAAGTTTTAGGTGTGCTTGATTCGTAGTCTAAAAAATTCCCCTCTATCAACCTTGAGGTTAATTGATATTCCTTCAAATCAAAGAGCACATGCGTCGTGTCTACGATTATGTCTGTTTCACCTTTATTTTCTGGTAGCAATTTTAAAACCTCGTAAAGACTTTTGGCGGGAACAATGAATTTTATTGTTTTTTCTGTTTCTATTCCTTCTTCCTTTATTGCCATCCTGTACCCATCTATGGCAACTAATTTTAATTTTTTATTTCTTACATCAAATAAAACTCCAGTGTAGGTGGGATTATTTGAACTACTTGTCGCCACAGAAAAAATTGTTTGATCTATCATTTTTCTAAAATTAAGACTCCCAATTGATATTTTTTCAAGCACTTGTGTTTCTGGTGATTCTGGATAGAGCTTGGGATTTATGCCTGCTAACGAAAATTTGCTTTGTTCGCTGATTATTTGCGCCACAAAATTCTCAAAGACTTCTATTTCTATCGTTGGCCCAGGACTTTTTTTGGCAATTTCTGAAAAAATTTTCGCTCCAAGTACTATTTCACCCTCGCTTTCTACCTTTGCCTTAATTTTCGTGGTGATTCCAAACTCAAGATTGTAACCCCTTAGTAGCAGGTAGTCACTTTTTGATTTTAAAAAAATCCCTTCAGGAATATTTGAAGTGGGTTTGATGGGGACGGATCTCTGAACAATTAAGGCAGCTTTTTCAAGTTCTTGTTTCTTGCAGAAGAATTTCACTTTTAAGACTCCTTACTTTTGTAAAAGATAATAACAGGTATATATTTAGTAGTAGTAGTAGGGGCTGTTTAAATGTTGAAAGCGATGTCTAAGGTAGAATGTTAGTGGGTTTTTATCGTTATTTTTTCACAGGAAGTCTGTTTAAAACTTAAAGTTTTCAAAAGAACTCAAGACTTTTTAACAGCGCTTGTGGAAAACTTTTGTTAATTGTTGATGAAATGCTGAAAACTGTAGCCTAAGCACCGCGCATATTTTTTATTATATCTTGTATTGTCGCTTGAATAGTTCTGTCCTTTTTCATATTTTTTTCCACTTGTTGTATTGCATAACTGATGGTTGAATGATTTCTGCCCCCGAATTCTTCTCCAATAACTGTGGTTGAAAGCTGGGTTATTTCCCTGCAGATATAAATAGCAGCTTGTCTTGCGTTTGATATGGTGGCGGAGCGTTTTGAAGATTTAATATCTTCATTCGAAACCCCGAAAGTTCTGGCTGTTTCTTCGATTATTTTCTCCAGGGTGACGGTTGGAGATTGGTCGCTGTTAAGGGTATCTGATATGGCTTCTTTGGCGGTGGTGATGTTGGGTTCTTGTTTTTTTAGCAAAAGATAAGCTTTCATCTTTTTAACAGCGCCTTCTAGTTGCCTGATGTTTGCTTTGAGTTTTGTTGCAATAAATTCTGTGACGTCATTTGGCAAGTTTACCTGCAAAAGTTCAGCTTTTCTTTTTACTATAGCTATTCTTGTTTCAAAATCCGGGGTTTGAATATCAGCAATTAAGCCCCATTCAAAGCGCGTGCGAAGACGATCTTCAAGAGTTTGTATTTCTTTTGGCGGCCTGTCTGACGTCAAAACTATTTGTTTTTTGGCTTCGTAAAGAGAGTTAAAAGTGTGGAAAAATTCTTCTTGTGTGGAATCTTTTCCTGCTATGAACTGTATATCATCAACCAGAAAAATATCGGCTTTTCTATACTTTTCGTGAAACTCGCTCGTTGTGTTTTTTTTGATGGAGTTTATGAGTTCATTTGTGAATCCATCCCCTTTTATGTAAACGGGGGTGAGATTTTTTTTTGAGTGTTTCACCTCATTACAAATTGCGTAAAGAAGGTGGGTTTTACCCAGTCCTGAATTTCCATATATGAAGAGAGGATTGTAGGCTCTAGCTGGGTTGGCCGCCACCGCCATCGCAGCTGCATGAGCAAATTTATTTGAGGACCCTACTATATAAGTGTTGAAGGTAAACTCCTCTTCTTCCCCTTCGCCAATCTCCTCCCCACTACTGTTTTTTTCCAAAATATCTTCGCCAGAGGTGATTATATCAAGGTTGATTCCCGGACCGAAAACTTCGTCAAAAGCGCTGGTGAGAAGCGGCAGATAACATTTTTTTAAGGTCTGTTTGTGAAATTCTGTTGGCGCCACAACTACGGCGCGACCTGAGCTAAAATCTATGTTGGCGGGCTTAACTCTACCAATCCACGCTTTATAGGCAACATCTGTGATTTTAGTTTTACAGTGATCACAAATTAGTGACCAGGCATCGCTAAAAGAATCCATACCAACAACACTCCTGAGCGCAAAACAGTTATTAACGTATAGATTATCATAGTTAGAGTTGATAATCAATTGAGAATTTATTTTTACTTTAAGACTTACAATTTATCTTTAAAGGTTTTGCCCTTTAAATAGTTTATTTTTGCCTTCAAATTATGTGTTTTTGGGCTGTTAATTATCGACGATTCTATTTTTATTTTTAGTTTATATTCAGGTTATATTTTACAATTTTGTAGAAAAAAATACTAATATAGTATATTTATCTCTTTACAGGAAAATAGATGTTGACATCAATGTGAAAGTTGTTATAACATGGGTCTCATCTTGATCATCCCGAAGATTCATCACGTCTATAATTTTTGACAATTAAGGCTTAAATTTTAAGGAATTTTAAACACGCAAGACCTTTATTTAGTTCGCGGTGTGAGGTTTTTACATTCAGTTTGGGCGTTGCTCTTCTTACTAAGTCCCAACAAGTATCCGGTGAATGATTTTGAATTCTACAAGATCTGTGAGGTTGATGTTTTGGTGCTAGGTTTTGCTCTTTTTGAAAAGAATTACCATCTGACCTATTTTTGAACTTTATCCTCTTGTTATTGGCGCGGTGATGCTTGTGTTGTTCGGGTCGAAAGGAGGCTGGGGCGGTTTTTTAAAAATGGTTTTGGAGTTGGGTTTGTCCAGTAATGATTTTTGAAAGGATTTGATTAGATTATGCTAAAAAAAGTTACACCTATAGATTTTAAGGCGAAGTTTCATAAAGTGATGGCTACTTGTTTGTTATTTGTTGTTTTGCTCTGTGGTGGATTCTTTTGTGAGCAGAAAGATCCTCAAATAAGTGCGGGCGCGACATCATCGGATTACCATATAGTTTTGTGTATAGACGACGGTTATGCACCATACGCTCTGAATCTGATTACATCTATGCTTTATTTTGCACCGAGTAACGTGGTACTTAACTTTCATTTCTTAGTTTCTCCTCAGTTCACATCACATGAATGCATATTTTCGATTCACAATTTATATCCCAACAGATGTGTTACTAATTTTGTTGATATGGGGAATTTATGTGAAGGATTCGGCGATTCTAAATTTCCCAAGGAATCCTATTACAGGCTTTTTGCCTCGTGGGTTCTCCCGAAACATATTAAGCGCTTTCTCTATGTGGATTCTGATGCTATAGTAAACAGCCGGGAATTTTTAAATATTTTTAAATACAAATTAAATGATAATCAGTTTGTTGCTGGGGTACGAGATCCTATTAGTGTTTTTCAAGATCATAGTTTCCCTTATGAAACCCCAGGTTTAACTGTTGGTGATATGTCATTTTATATTAATTCTGGAGTTCTTTTGTTTAATGCCGAGGCCTGTCGCAAATATAAGGTTGTTTCACAGTTTGAGTCATATCTTAACAAATTTAAAGATTTTAAACCTCACGATCAAGCTGCCATTAATTTTGTGTGCCGCGAAAACCATATACTTCACCTACCACCTTGTTTTAATCTTTTGTCTTTTTTAACAGGAAATGAAAATGGTGAATACATGGCTAGAATAATGTATGGGAACGATTGGGATACCACAAAGAAAAACCCGTATTTTATTCATTTTGCCGATGCAAAGCCATTTAAATTACCCGGCGTGAATTATGGTGAATTCTTTTGGCTGTTTGGACAGCATTGTCCTTACCTTAACACCCCATCGCACAAAGAGTTGTTTGAATCCTACAAGGGCAAGTTGAGTAAATTAGAGCCGATTAGTCTTGGTAGTTCTAGTTTTTCCAACAATTCAAAAATCAGGTCAAAGCAAGGTGTTTCCCGGAGTCTAGCTCAGAAAGAAAACAACAATATGAAAAGCAAGATTTCAGATGAAGATAACAAAATATCCACAGATGAACTTGATAGTGGTGTAAACAATCAATGTCTTTTAAAGAGCATCAAACCAACAGAGTTAGATCCAACAAGATTTAATGTTTCACCCTCTTTGGCGCCTGCGTCCCCTGCAGCTGACATCTCGCCACGGATTCAGCGAAGGCCATTTAAACTTCAAAAATCAGCCCCTTTGCCAAAAGTAGAAACTGAAATGGGAACTGAAGAAAAGAAAGAGGATAAAAAGGAAGAAAAGTCAAAAGAAGATGAAAAGACAGAGCCCATTGCAGCTCCGGTTAATTCGATGAATTTAACAAAAAAAGAAGAACCTGCAAAGGCGGAGTCTAGCGAGGAATTTCCATTGTGGCTAGTATTAGTTCCGGGCGCAGTTTCAACTCCTGTGTTACTGTGGGCTGCTTGGAAATTTTTACTCAAAGGGAAAGTTTTTTAAGATTATTTAGACAAAAATTTATTAAAGCAAGTATCTTATAATGGCCCCGCGCGCAGTAAGTCTTGTGGAGGCTGCGCAAGGAGGCCTCAAAGAGGCCTTTTTGGGTATGTTTTGAGAACTTTTTCTTTAAGAAATATCAGTGGTTTTTGTGATGAGCTGCGCGAGCTTTTCTTTAGAGTAGTATTTCAATAGGTTACACGGGAAAAGTTCTTGTGGCATCGCGTGAAATTCCCTTAAGAGGTGTATCCTTAGGTAAATTTTGCGAGCAATGCTTGCAAAGAAAGGCACTTCGAAGTGATTTTAGTGGAGTGTCCCAAGTAAGTAGTTGTTATGGCGTCTACACAAAAGCCCCCCCTCTCTAAAGGATGTTCTCAAGCAGATCATATGGTAATTCTTTGGCGTTTGCAAAGAGCTTTGAAGCATTTGTTAGTTTGAGTTCCCAAGCGGCTTTTTAACGGATTGAAGGTGGGAAATTCCTTAGTTTTTTACTTTTTTCGTCCGCAGATTCTTCGTTATGATTTCTATAGAGATTTTACGAAAATATTCGCTCGTTTTGCATTTTTTACATAAAGTATATATATTAGAACTAGGTTTGGTTGTGTTTAATTTACGATGGCTTTCAGTTACTTTTTGTATTTTATATGTATCTTGGGCGACATTTATTTATAAATTTTTAAAAAGGAGTTTCGTTATGATTCGTAAAGGAAGGGAGAATTACTATCTTGATATAGCTGAAACTATTTTGACTAGGGGAACCTGTTTGAGAAGAAATTTCGGTGCTGTTATAGTAAACAACGACCAAATTATTTCCTCTGGGTATACGGGCGCGCCAAGAGGTAGAAAAAACTGCATAGAAAGCTCCAGCTGTCTTAGAGAGCAACTAAACGTGCCAAAAGGCGAACGCTATGAACTCTGTCGCTCCGTTCATGCGGAAGCCAACGCCATTATTCACGCCTCAAGAAATGATATGATGGGGGGAACCTTATATTTGGCGGGAAAAAATTACAAAACCTTAACATACGTGAGAGATGCTTTGCCTTGCGATATGTGCAAGAGATTGATTATAAATTCTGGACTTGCTCGAGTTATTGTTAGGAATAATTCTCGGGATTTTGCCGAAATAAACGTCAATTTTTGGGTAGATTTGGATGAATCTTTGATGCTCCAAAAAGATGGATATTAAGTCTTGTTAATTAAAACTATTAAATTTTTGCAAAGAACTCCTTAGAAAGCGCTGCGTGGAGAAAGGCTCTAAAATGTTTGAAGACAGAATTAAAAAGCTAGAAAGCGAACTAGAAAAATATATTTCAAACGCTGAAAATTCCGAAAAAAAATTAATAGAATCTATGCGATACAGCTTGCTAATGGGCGGTAAAAGAATAAGGCCGATTTTGTGTTTAGAGTTTTGCTTAGCTTGCGGATCAAAAGAAGAACTTGCTATGCCGTTTGCCTGTTCCGTCGAAATGATTCATACGTATTCGCTGATACATGATGACCTGCCGTGTATGGATAATTCTGATTTGCGCAGAGGAAAACCAGCGAATCATATTATATTCGGAGAGGCCCTAGCTGTGTTAGCTGGTGATGCGCTTTTAACTTTAGCTTTTGAGATTTTAGGGGCAAATTTGTCAGACTCAGAGACAAATAATAGAAAATTTTTAAAATGTGTTAAAATTCTTTCGGAGTGCGCGGGCGCTAGTGGAATGGTAGGAGGACAATCTATAGATTTAAAGGCACAGAGCAACAAAGCAACCATACCAGCACTACAAGAGATGTACAAAATGAAAACGGGAAAACTTATTTTAGCAGCGGCGCAAGGCGGCTGCGTAATTGCCGGCGCCGACGATTTGCAAATTGCCGCTGCCAATAGATATGCAGAGAATATCGGACTTGCCTTTCAAATAGTAGATGATATATTGGATAATACTTCTAACGCGTTAATACTTGGAAAACCGGCTCAAAATGATAAAAAAAATGCTAAATCGACTCATGTTACTTTGTTAGGGCTTAGTGAATCCACAAATCTTGTAAGAAAATTGACAAATGAGGCTGTCGATTCTCTTAAAAATTTTAAAGGAAACACTGAAAATCTTGAAAATTTAGCTCTAGATCTCGCAAAAAGAACTCACTGAGTCTCTTTATACAAAAAAAGCCCCTTGAATTTTATCAACAATTAGTAAGCAAGCGAAAGATTTCATACTGAGAAAATCAATTAAAGACTTGCAATTTAACTTTATTAGTGGTAGCATATTCCAGATAAGGCAGTTACATGCAAATGCGACCTTTTAGATCCTGACGGGGGAGGTTGAGCTGAGAGCATCGCTGTTTTTTGCTTGTAACATCAGGATTAGCGGGTGTTTTGAGTGCAAAAATAAAAGTTATGATTAACAGCCGCATCCGATATTATTTGGAGTGATCCTTGTGTTTTGTCAGCGATTATAAAAATGTAAATTTTTTAGCTTTATACTAAAATTTGCCGTCTTGACATAAAGTCGGCGTGAATAATACAATTGAAGTATCACGCGAATTGAAAATTTGTTTTTGGCTTACTTGTTTTTTGATTGTTAAAATTGTGAGGTGTTAGTCAGTTGGAAGTTTGGTTTACAGTTTTGATGGGTGTATTGTTTGGATTTCTTGCGGGGTACGGTGGATTTTTTATCGGCAATAGATTTAGAAAAAGAATAAATGAAATAGAGCAGAATTCTGTCCAAGAGAAGGCTCAAACTATTTTAGAAAGCGCTGTCAAAGAAGCAGAAATAAAAAAGAAGGACATAATACTTCAAGGCAAGGATGAAGTAATAAGATTTAAAACTGACATAGACAGAGAGATTTCTGACACCAGAAGGGAGGTTGCCAGACAAGAGAGAAAACTCCAGGAAAGAGAAGAAAATTTTGACAAAAAGCTTAGCCAGTTAGACGTGAAATACGAGGTTGTTATAAACAAAACAAGAGCCGTACAAGAAAAATTAAATGAAGCGGAGTTGCTCAGAAAGCAGCAGTCGGATGTGCTAGAAGAAATTTCGGGATTTTCTCGTGAGCAGGCTAAAAAATTTTTACTAGACAAATTAAATGAAGAGCTTGATCACGAAAAAGCTCTAAAAATTAGGGAATTTGAGCGGCAATTAAAGAGTGAATCCGACAAAAAGGCCAGAGAGATACTTTCCGCTGCTGTGCAGAGAATGTCGGCCGAACATGTTTCTGAGTCTACTATTTCTGTGGTTCCTTTGCCGAACGATGACATGAAAGGCAGAATAATAGGAAGAGAGGGCAGAAATATAAGGGCTATAGAAATGCTAACTGGTGTTGACCTGATAATTGATGACACTCCGGAAGTTATTACGCTTTCTACTTTTGATCCCGTTAGAAGAGAGATTGCGAGAATAGCGCTGGAAAAGTTAATTTTAGATGGAAGAATTCATCCAGCCAAGATAGAAGAGATGATAGAAAAGGCCAAACAAGAAGTTAAAGAAACAATTAAATCTGAGGGAGAAAGAGCTGTGTTGGAGGCGAAGCTTACTTCTATAAATCCTGAACTTATTGATTTGTTGGGGAGGCTTCGTTACAGGACGAGTTATGGTCAAAATGTGCTTGATCACTCGTTAGAAGTTTCTCATCTTTGCGGAATGCTTGCTTCAGAGATGGGTCTAGATTCTGTTATTGCCAGAAGAGCGGGCTTACTGCACGATATCGGAAAGGCTCTTAGTCACACCGTTGAGGGTTCACATGTGGAAGTGGGTGTGGATGTAGCCAGAAAGTACAGAGAAAATCCTGAGATTATCCACGCAATCGAGGCCCATCATTGTGATGTCGACCCCAAAACTTCAATTGCTTGTATTGTTCAGGCGGCGGATGCAGCTTCAGCCGCGAGACCAGGCGCTAGAAAAGAGAACTTAGAGAGCTACATAAAGCGTCTTAAGAAGCTGGAAGAGCTCGCTTTGTCGTTTGAAGGAGTTGAATATTGTTTTGCTATTCAGGCCGGCCGTGAAATAAGAATTATAGTCAATCCGAAATTGGTAAAGGAAGATGCTATGATTATTCTTGCTAGAGATGTTTGTAAAAAGGTTGAGTCGGATCTTAGTTTTCCGGGTCAGATCAAAATTAATATAATAAGGGAGAATCGCGTTATGGAATATGCTAAGTAAAGTTTTGTGTTTGCGACTGATTTGGGGCATTAAGTTTTTGTAGCTTCGGTGATTTTGGTTGCGTTTAAAAGAGAGAGTTTAGAGAGTTTAGAGAGTTTAGAGAGTTTAGAGAGTTTAGAGAGTTTAGAGAGTTTAGAGAGTTTAGAGAGTTTAGAGAGTTTAGAGAGTTTAGAGAGTTTAGAGAGTTTA
>JAIRSI010000077.1 GCA_031255515.1 Oscillospiraceae bacterium
AAAGAACTGTGCACCGTGCGCAAAGTGGTACCTTTAGACTTCAAGTTAATTTTACAAGTAGAGAAAATAAGGAAAGAACTTTTTAAAGAGGCCAAGCTGTATCATAACTGTGCTGTCACTCGGCAAGATCTACAAAAAAACAAAAGCGTGAATTAGAATTTTAAAGAACTGTGCACCGTGCGCAAAGTGGTACCTTTAGACTTCAAGTTAATTTTACAAGTGGAGAAAATTTTGACATGAGCTTCTTTTTTCCAAACTCCTCAAAATTTACCTCTAATAATCTGTCGTTTCCAACGGATTTTGAGGAGAGCACCGATCCTTTGCCAAAGGTTTTGTGAGTAACAAGATCTCCTTTTTTAAAATCCTCCAAAAGAGAACCATCATCAATAGTGGGCGAGCGATTAAAGCTCTTGGCAGACAACGACAAGGACATTTTCTCTTTCTTTCGAAACTCCGATAATTTTGTTTTTTTCTCAATTTCGGACCAAGTTTTAACAATGGAAATTTCAGATATATCATCCGGTATTTCTTTAACAAATCTTGATATCTTATTGTGAGAAATATTTCCAAAAATCATTCTAGCGTCAGTGTTTATTAAATATAATCTCTCTTTAGCCCTAGTTATTCCTACATAAGCCAAACGCCTTTCTTCCTCTATTTCTCTGTCGTTAGAACCAAGGCATATAGTCTGAATTCTGGGAAAAATTCCCTCTTCCATACCGGGAATAAACACAGTGGGAAACTCAAGGCCTTTGGCGGCGTGAATAGTCATCATGGACACAGAGTCAGAATTTTCATCGTAAGAATCCGCATCCATTACAAGAGAAATTTCTTCCAAAAATCTCGATAAAGTCGCCTTTTCTTTGTATTCTTTTTCGTACCTTTTGATATTGGCACCAAGCTCCTTGATATTTTCAACCCTTAAAGCGCTGTTGTCTTTTTCAAAGAGAATAGCCTCTATAAAATTAGTCTCTCTCAAAATCATTTCGTACAATTCGTAAAGAGAAGTGGTGTTTTCTTTATACCAATTACTAATTGAGTCAACCAATCTTGCAAACGAAGTCAATCTCAACGCGGATCTACATAAATCGGGCAATTTCTCTGAATTTCTAGCAATATCTAAGAAGGATCTTCCTGTCTCCAAGGCAATTTTAGCAATTTTAGAAATAGTCTTTTCGCCAATCAAACGCTTAGGATTGTTTATTATTCTCCTGAGTCTCATTTCGTCATTTGGATTGTTCACTACGCTTAAATATGAAATTATATCCTTAATTTCTTTACGGTCGTAAAAACGCAGCCCGCCTATTATCTTATAAGGAATAGACGCCCTAACAAAGGCTTGCTCTAAAACGCTAGACTGAGAATTCATACGATATAAAACCGCCATATCTTTGAAGGATTTGCCGGAAGAAACAGCCTCAAGTATCCTGTTCGCTATATACTTTGCCTCATAACTCTCGTCAAAGGCTGTATGAATTTTAATTTTCTCCCCACGCCTGTTATTAGTCCAAAGCACCTTACCTTTTCTGGAGGCGTTATTTTTTATAACGGAATTGGCAGCCTCAAGAATATTTTTTGTGGAACGATAATTCTGCTGAAGATGCACAACTTTACAGTTTGAGTAATTTTTCTCAAAGCCCATTATATTCCTAAGCGTAGCCCCCCTGAAAGAATAAATACTCTGATCATCGTCGCCCACGACGCAAATGTCTCTTTGCTTTGAAACCAACAAATCCAGCAATCTCTGCTGCGCTTCATTGGTATCCTGGTACTCGTCAACAAGAATATATTTGTAGCTATCTTGCAGCTTTGCCGCCACATCACTATTTCTTTCAAGAAGAATAACCGCATTAAATATCAAATCGTTAAAATCCATAGCCTGAAGTCTCTTGAGTTCCTTTTGATAAAGCTCATACGCCTTTGCAATCTGAGCGTCTCTTTCATCATCTTCTGTAAGCTCAAAAAACTTCTCGAAATTTATCATTTTGTCTTTAGCCCTAGAAATTCTTTCTAATATCATGCGATACGACAGAAAGTTATTGTCGATTCCTAACGACTTTTGACAAGATTTCATAAGTCTGCTGGAATCATCCGTGTCATATATGTTAAACTGCCTCGTAAAGCCCAATCTGTCAGCAAACTCTCTTAAAAAACTAGCGCAAAGCGAATGAAATGTTGAGGAAGTTAATAAATTTGCACTCTCGCCCAAAGTCCTTAGCAGCCGCTCTTTTACTTCGTTCGCTGCTTTATTTGTAAAAGTTATAGCCAAAATCTGCCTAGGATCAACTTTGTCGACAGCAAAAAGCTTTTTAGACTCTTCATCAAGCTTTTTGTTTTTAAATTCAGAGCTTAAATTATCCAAATATTCTTGGTTGACAAAATCTGGCACAAAATTTGAATAATAGGCATCGCCATATTTAATCATGTTAGCTATTCTATTTACCAGAGTTGTCGTCTTGCCACTGCCCGCTCCAGCCAGTACAAGAAGAGGCCCGCGAACACAGACAACCGCCTCCATTTGTTCGTCGTTCATCCCATTGAATTCTTCTCGAATGATATTTCTTCTCAGCTGCAAAAATTCTTTTTTAGTGCATTCTCCCATAACAACCTTGGCCCCTCTTATTGAATTCTTCTCGAATGATATTTCTTCTCAGCTGCAAAAATTCTTTTTTAGTGCATTCTCCCGTAACTTGGCCCCTCTTAACAAAGCGTCCGCCGAAATAACTATAAAATTATTCCAAGAAGATCTATTTTTTCATTGTAATCTAACTTTGCTTTCTTTTCAAGTTATTTTAATCTTTCCAAAACTAAAGTTTAAATTATCCTTGGCGGATGCCGGCATTTTTCACATTTTTCTGGTGAGTAACCTTGTCTTTTGCAAGGAAAATTTTACCATTACTAGCGTGGCAAAAAAAGTAATAATCAGTATTGTCGGGAAAAATCGCGGCCAAAATTGCGTCAATCCCTGGGTTGCAAATTGGCCCAGGAGGCAACCCCTTCATACTGTAGGTATCGTGAGTGCGATTGAAAGTGTCTGGATTTGGCACGCTTTCCCGGTTTCTGTAAGGATACCATACGGTAGGATCTGACTCTAATCTATCCACACCCCAATCTCCAAATATAGATTTTCCGCCATTACCAATAGTCTTTAAACGATTGTGAAACACCGAAGAGATAACTCCCATATCCTGTTTACTAGAAGCTTCGGCTTGAATAATTGAAGCCAAAGTAATGACCTCGTCAAGACTCATGTTGCTCTCTTTAATTGCTTTTTCAATGCTTATTTGTGGCGAATCTTTTTTAATATTTCTCCCGGCAGCAATTTTATTTTCAAAATTATTCAAAAATTTTCTCGCCGCATCTCTAGGATTAGAATTCTTATAAAATTTATAAGTATCCGGAAAAAAGCGTCCTTCTAGATTGCAAGGCCTTTTTCCCTTATTCTGATCGGACGGAAAAAAACCATACTCCTCTTTAAAAAAATCAGAATTACAAATCTCAAAAAAATCTTTTGCGTCACAAACACCATTTTTTTCTAAAATTTCAGAACATTCTTGGGCGTTAAGGCCTTCTCTGAACGTAAGTTCAATAACATCAGCCTGGGAACGATTACTGTTAGACTGCAAAAAATTTACAATCGCTTCATAATCAAGATTTTTGCTTATTTCAAAATTTCCAGAAATAACATTCTTAAGAGATTTGGTTATAAGATTGTAAAACAGAAAAAAATCAACCTCTCTAATTACGTCCTTTTCTCTGAGAATCTTAGCAACATCCGAGTTATTCGCGCCCTTTGGTATCTCAATGTTGACCTTTTCGTCATCTCTACCAATTCCCAGCATATCATTGCAACCGACCACCAAATATTGGCAAATTAAACACGTAATCGCCGTTACCATGGCAAGCCAGATGCGTCGAAAAAAAATGGCATTTTCTCCCTTTATTTTGCGAGGATCTCTTGGTTCTTTTTCTGGCTCACATTGATAGCCCGACACTGATAAATCGGAGATTTTTTTTCTTTTTGACTCGCTACTAAAACTGTTTATATCGCGACCTGAATCCTCTTGGTCGTCCTGCGTCATATCGCGCGCGCCTCCGTAACATATATCAAAAGTTTGATTTAATTAAAAGCCTTTTATCAAATAAAAGCAACTAGTACCCGCACACTTGCTTTCTGCTAAGCCTTGTTTTATACTAAGCGTACTGTTTTAAACTATTTGCGAGGTGCTGTTTTTGTCATTTAATGCTAGATTTTTACAAACTCAAAGGAGATTATTTTCGTGCAAACAAAAATAAATCGTGTTTACATATGCGTAAACTGTGGTTTTGAGTTTAGCAAATGGCATGGAAAATGCCCTTCCTGTAGGCAGTGGAATTCCATTTCTGAGGAACTTTTAGAATCTAAATCTTCAAAATCTTCTAAACATTTAAATTTTGAACTGCCAACTAAACTCTGCGAAATAGACGTCCAAGACGAACAAAGATATAAAACTGGCTCTTTGGAACTAGATCGTGTACTAGGGGGCGGCATAGTTAAAGGCTCTTTGGTGCTAGTTGCGGGGGATCCTGGCGCGGGCAAATCTACGCTTTTACTTCAAGTCTGCAGGCACCTATCTGAAAATTTTAACGTTCTTTACGTATCGGGTGAAGAATCCAAACGCCAGATAAAATTAAGATCTTCACGACTAAGATGCAACGGCAAAAATCTTTATATTATGTCGCAAACTTGCATCGAAAATATCATTGATCAAATAAATAAAGACAAGCCCAGTGTAGTCGTAATCGACTCTATACAAACGATGACTTGTAGAGAAATTACCTCCGTCGCCGGCAGTGTGACTCAGGTGCGAGAGTGTACAAACTCTCTAATACACGTGGCAAAATCTCTTAATATACCAATAGTAATTGTAGGCCATGTCAACAAGGACGGAATGATAGCCGGGCCAAAAGTCTTAGAACACGCAGTGGATGTGGTCTTGCATTTTGAGGGCGACAAGCGCGTATCTTACAGAATTTTGCGCTGCATAAAAAATCGCTACGGATCCACAGGCGAAATCGGCGTGTTTAAAATGTCCCATAAGGGTTTGTGCGAAGTGGACAATCCGTCACTGATGTTCTTGTCAGGCCGGCCAGAAAACACTTCGGGCACTTGCGTAACCTGTATTATGGAAGGCTCAAGGCCCATATTAGCTGAGATACAAGGCCTTGTAACTAAGACCGCCTTTGGCAATCCAAGACGCATGTCTACGGGCTTTGACTACAACAGACTGTCCCTATTAATTGCCATTTTAGAAAAACGATCAGGCTGCTTTTTCGGAACCTTAGACGCTTATGTTAACGTCATTGGAGGCTTGCGCTTAGAAGAACCCGCCGCTGATCTCTCAGTAGTAATGTGTTTAATCTCAAGTTTTAGAGACAAAATTATAAGAGAAGACGTAATCGTTTTCGGTGAAGTGGGCCTAGCCGGCGAACTAAGAAGCGTACCCAGCGCGCAAGAGCGCATAATCCAGGCTAAAAAACTGGGTTTTCAAAAATGTATAATGCCGTTTCACAATCTTAAGACGCTCGACAAATCTGCATCAGATCTAACTATAGTCGGCGCTAGAAATGTAAGAGAAGCTTTTGACGCTTTAGTGTCATTTGGTTAGCTTTTCTTATTGTCGTCTAGCACGAATGCGATGAAGAGCGGTGGCGTAGGTTTTATATAAGGAAAAGAGTATTTAATGAAAGCTTTGCTGTATATAATTTTAATGGGCGTTAAAAATAGGCTAAATTTTGTTTTTAAAATTTTATTTTTAACAATTTGCACTATCATTCGAGTCTTAATCAGTCTTACCACACCTCAGTTTTGTAAATTATTTTTAGACAAAGTAATGGAGCCAGGCAGCCGTGATCAGTGCGAACTTTTGATGCGGAAACTATTACTCTTTGTATTTTTAACAATTACCCTCAGCTGTCTAAATTTAGGACTTTCTAGAAAAATAGGTCTTGATATCTGCAAAAATCTTAAAAGCAAAATACTTGGCCACTGCATAGATCTTGACGTTGATTTTTTTCACAAAATGGGAACAGGCAGGCTCTCAGAAATAATAAACTCAGACACTGACTTAGTATCTGAATTCTTTCGCATAGCTTTTTGCAATATATTCAGCAATATCGCTTTGCTGCTTGGCATCGTCGTTGTAATGTTCTATGAGAGCATATCCTTGGGTATAACTTTTCTTCTAGCTTGCGTCTTAATTTTTCTCATATTGATCCTTGGCAACAAGTCAACTCTTAAATGGTTTGAAATTTCAAAAACATCCAGCTCCGACCTATTTAGCACGCTCTACGAATTCATAAATTGTAGAGAAGATATTATCGTCACCAGGTCAAGCAGCTACGTAATTAACAAGATAGAAGATAATCTTAAAAATTACAGAAAAAAGCAAGTTTTAGCAGAATTTTGGGGCTCAATGTCGCCGAGTATCTCTTTATCAACTTTTTTTCTCATAGATGCCTTGGGACTTTTAGTCGGCGGCATATTATTTTTTAAAGGTTTAATATCCCTGGGCACCGTTTACATGATCTTTAGCTACGTAGGTCTTATGTATAAGCCTTTATTTGAGATAAAAGAGGAATTTACAAATTTCGGGTCAATTATGCAAAGTGTCGGTAGAATAAATAAAATTCTGAATAAAGAAAAAAAATTAAAATTCGGGAAAAATATTTGTAAAAGCATAGAATCAGTGAAGTTTGATAATGTTTCATTTGGATATAATAATGATGAGATTTTGTTTAGAAATGTCAATTTTAGTGTAAAACGCGGAGAATCCATGGCCATAGTGGGTAAAACCGGAAGCGGTAAAACCTCGATAGTGAATATAATCTTAGGATTTTATCAAGCAAACGGGGTTTTTATCAACGATTCGGACATCAGAAAACTTAGTATAGAAGAGCTTAGAAAACATATGTTTCTAATCTCCCAAAAACCCGAAATATTCTACGGCGCAAGCGTAAGAGACAATCTAAGGCTTTTTGACAGCCAAATCAGCGACGAATCTATAATCAATTCAATGAAACAATTAAAGGTAGAAAATTTTGTAAATTTATTTGCAAAAGGCCTAGATCATACAATTTCTAAAGATGCCATCACTCCCAGCAAAGCCCAGCTTATGGGATTTATCAGAGCTCAAATCGCCAACCCAGACCTATTGATAATGGACGAACCCTCTTCATTTATAAGATCCCAGGACGACATCGATTTAGAGCATATGCTGTCAATTTTGTCAAAAGAGCGCGCGGTTATAATGATAGAACATAAAATCGATACAATTAAATTCGCAGATAAAATTATGGATCTTGGAGCAGAGAAGGTATAAAATGCTTAAGAAAAATATAAAAAAATTCCCGGCGCTTTACACCCTAACTGCCTTACTAGCACTAGCCGGCGAATTCGTAATGATAATAGGTGGCTATCTTGCAAAATTTATTTTCGGTTGCTTTGAAGAAAGACTTTACGACTACAGAATATTTTTATTGATATTTTTTTATTTTATCTCTTCATTTTCTTCAAGCTTATTCAGTCAGATAAATACCTATTTTACGACAGATTTAAAATTAAAACTAGAAAATAATATAAGAAAGTGGCTACTAAAGGAAGCTTTTATTCCAACAAAAGAATTTAATGAACAAGCCTGCTTTGACAAATTTAAATATGACTGCGAAGATATAGGAAACTTTCTATCTAGTCTACCTCTAGAAATAGCCGACATAGCTGCCGGACTAACCGCCGCAGCGATAGTCTTAATCATGTACACCAAGGCTGCCATTGTGGGGCTCACAGTCTGTAGTTTCGTTTTATGCTTAATCTTGCTGTTTAAAAAACTCTTATTTACTCTGGAAAAAAGAAGAAAATCCGCTGTTTATGAAAATTTTAATAAAACTTCGCAGATAATATCCTGCACATATTTCATAAAAGCAAGCAACTGCATAGAAGAAATTTTAAAGGATCTTGAGCGCTGTGAATCTGCCAAAAATAAGAAAATAGTCGCTCAAAACGTTCTAAAATTTTTCCTGAACACCCTATCATTTAATTTAATCTTTATTGCCGTAAGTTTTGTTCTTTTATTTTCATACGACGATTTTGTATCCGGGACTTTTACCGTTGGCGATTTTGCCATGGTGGATTTTAGCTTCTGGACAGTGAACACAGTTCCATCAGCAATATCTAATACCATAGAAAAATATAGCAGATACAAAACATCGCTGAAGAGACTAAATTTAAAATAAATTCCCTTCATAAACTTTTTCATGGATGAGTCATTCTCGCAAACTGGATTATGGAATTAAAACCGTTTCATCTGTTGTTATGACTAAAATTTCTCATATTCATACCTTATTACGTAGATTTTAACCTATTAGTATGAATTTTCATATTTTGTAGAATTAAAAAAATACAGGTTTTCAAAAATAAAAGACCCTGGCGAAATCATATTAACTATGAAACTTCGACAGAATCTTTTAGAAACGTAGCAATTAGTAAAACTCAAAAGCTACTTTTTGCAAGTTTTACAAGCTTTCTTTTTTCTTGTTGTAGATGCAGGTTTCTTCTTTTTTGCAGTTTCAGCCTTGGTTGTCTTTTTTGCGACATTACAGGCGCTAACATTGTTTGCACTATTGTCACCGTTGTTGTCGTTTGCAGCCCTTCTGTTGTTATTATTCCTATTATCGTTATTGTCTTTCTTTCGGTTAGCCATTTAAATAGCCCCCTTTTATGATATTTCGCACACTTCTTAAAACAAGTACTTCAAAGTCTACTTATAAAGCTGTGCTAAACTATTATTTGCGACACAATATAAATTATTCTTATATATTCTGTTTTTTCATTTAAAATACCACTTTTTTTGATTTTTATTTTGGATCCGTAACTAAAAATACAAAAAGTAACCCACTCGCCCTCCTCGCTAGCTTTTAAACTGCTTCTACTTTTAAGTTTCCGCTGGCTCTTCAGAACAGAATTTACTTGCTGACTTCTTCCTCGGTCGCTAGTTTAAACTTCCAGCCCACCGGCCGCGGCCACGCGTATTACTAAATATAATATAATTACACAATATGTGTTCAAAATACATTTAAGATTAGTGTTTGACAGAATTCTTCGTTATGTACCAAGCTACAAATTTTACCAATAATTTCGCTGTGCACAAAATGTGAGCCGAAAATTACAACTGCGATTTTTGAAAAAATCAAAATTTCACGATTTGCTTTTTGGCTCACATTTTGTGAATGATTTCTCGACTCATAAAAACTATATTTTGCAATTTCGCCTATTTTAGCATGAATCGTTAAAACACGTGATACGCTAGCTGTTATTTGAACATTTTATGCTGTCCTCTTTAGTATTCGGACGACAATTAATCGTCGTCCTGTCATCAATTCATGAACCGGTGTTGTGTTTTCACCGCTCCCATGCCAACTGGTGTAAAGAAAACTGCTGCTTCGACAAGACGCCACGTCAAAACCTTGACCTCAAGACCTTGCCGTGCGCTTGAACTTGAGGCTAAAATTTGACACATTTATAGGACTTTATCTGCACAAAAGTGTGTATATAAAAATAAAATAACATGCTACCCTCGAATCTTTTTGGTCTTACGCTTGTGCTCGTTTAACTTTGCTTTCTAAACTAAGGCCGAAACTAACGCTCAGCGCTTCGTCTACTTGAGCCATCGATAACGGATCCAAACACCCTATTTTCTCTTTTAGTCTCTTTTTGTCGATGGTCCTTATTTGTTCAAGAAGAATAACCGAGTCTTTTGATAGTCCCTTGTAAGCTCTAAGCTTAATGTGGGTAGGCAGATTAGCCTTGGAATTTTGACTAGTGATAGCTGCCGCTATAACAGTTGGACTGAATTTGTTTCCGACATCATTTTGAACTATAAGTACTGGACGCACACCGCCTTGTTCCGAACCGACTACTGGACTTAAATCGGCGTAAAAAATTTCTCCTCTTTTTATTTTCACAATTTCCCACTCTCCGAATCTCATTATGAACGTCTATAAAATTATTTTTGCTGGATTTGCTGCGTTTAAATCAAAAATCCCCTCTAAATCTCCGGGCCCAACCTTCTCAAGATGTATATATTTGAATGCTGCCATAAGATTTAATACCCCGTTTCCTTGAAAATCACAGATTTATACCCACAGATAGTAACAAAAACATTGACAGAACGCAACCAACCTTAACACTAATCCAATCTTTTATGTATCGAATGGCTCCCAGTCATTTGGCCAAATAAAAATTCAGCAAGTCTGTAATTACCCCCCCTCTTTTAGGATAAAGATTTGTAAATTAAGCCTAAGGGAATAATTTTCGTGTTTGCAAATCGTTTTCAGAGTACCTCGCAGGATATACTTTAAGCCGCTTATAGCCCCAAAAATCATTCTTTGCATAATACCTTTATATTATACCACAGATCAAGAAAAAGGCAAGCAACTTTTATTTGCAAAATAGTTTCTAGGCAAATATGCGACCAAGCCAAGGTGTAAATCGACAAGTTAATATCTATCACATTTGGCTAAAAAGCGCAAGAGAGATTTTAAAAAATTTTAATTTATTTGTAATATTGTCTACAATTTTATGCAAAATATCAATGTATTACGCCCTATTTTATGGCTTTAAAAAGTGAGATTTAAAGGCTTGGGTTATCTTTGTTTGTCGTTTTTTGATACAAAGATTTTAGTGTTTGCGTTAACTATCAGGTTTATGATACAATGCGCCGTGAGTGGTCTAAGTTAGTTTTACACTCTTGGGCTTCTCATAATGAGTACTATGCGATATGTTCTTTATCGAAAATACGTTTTGCATTTCGAAAAGAGGTTATTTAAATTTAATTTATGCTAAGCTATATTTTAAAGAGAATTTTTTTTATTGTCCCTGTGCTTTTAGGTGTTTCTTTTATTGTATTTCTCATAATGAGAGTTTTTTCTCCCGATCCTTCCATAGGAGAGAGTGGAGCTGGAAAATATGCAACGCAGGAACAAAGAATGGCTTGGAGAGAAGAACGCGGGTTGAACGCCCCCATTCCTTTGCAGTTTTTATCTTTTGTTGGAGGAGCGATTACCGGAGATTTAGGCGAATCTTACAAGACGAAGATTCCGGTCACAGAAGAGATTTTTGCAAGATTTCCTGCCACCGTCGAAATTGCGCTTACTTCTATGCTTATTGCCTCATTTTTTGGTATTTTAATGGGTGTGATTTCTTCAGTTAAACGAAATAGTATCGTTGACAGAATGGTTATGTTGCTTTCGAGCCTTGGCACTTCTGTTCCAGTTTTTTGGATCGCCATAATGGCGACCATATTTTTTTCGGGAGATCTGCACCTTTTACCCTCGGGAGATATAATGAATCAGTGTTTAGTTGTGGATACCATCACTGGATTTTACTCGGTGGACACGCTTTTAACTGGCAATTTTGATGCTTTTTTAGACTTTATTCGTCATTTAATTTTACCTGCCTTTACTTTATCGCTGCATTCCATGTCTGTCATAGCTAGAATCACGCGTTCTAGCATGATCGACACCCTGGCGCAGGATTACATTAGAACTGCCAGAGCAAAGGGTCTAGGCGAAAGAGAAGTTGTGCTAAATCACGCGCTTAGAAATGCCCTTATTCCCGTAGTCACTGTTATAGGATTGCAACTAGGTACCCTGTTTGGCGGCGCTGTTTTAGTTGAAACGGTGTTTTCTTGGCCGGGTATAGGTGGCTATGTGGTGGAGTCCGTTTTGAATTCCGATTTTCCCGTTGTTCAAGCGGTAGTTTTGCTTGTGGCGGTTGTATTTACCCTAACTAATTTAATAATGGATATAATCTATGCGGCGCTAAATCCTAAAATCAAATTTACAAAAGAGGGGACTAGCTAATTTGAAGGAAAAGTCAAATGAAGAAATTTTAATTCACACTAAAACATCTGCAGGATTTAATTTTAAGATGCGCCGTGCTTTCGAGTCCTTTAAGAAAAATAAAACAGCTTTATTTTTTTCTTTCGTTATCGTTTTTCTTATTTTTTTAGCCGTTTTTGGCAGATCAATTACCCCATACGATCCGAATATGCAACAAAGAAATGCTTCCCACCAAGGTGTAAGTGAAAAACATTGGTTTGGCACCGACGAACATGGAAGAGATATTTTAAGTAGAGTGATCGACGGAACGAGAGTTTCTATTTTTGTTGGCTTATTCGCTGTTTCTATCTCGCTTTTTGCGGGAGTTTTATTTGGCGCGATAGGTGGGTATTATGGCGGTAAAATCGACAATATCATAATGCGAATCATGGATGTAGTTCTTGCTATTCCTTCTATGCTTCTTGCCATCTGCTTGATGGCAGCATTAGGCAGAGGAATAGACAAGGCCGTAATAGCGATAGGGATTGTCTCTATTCCCGACTATGCCATGATCATAAGGGGTTCTATGCTTTCTGAAAAGGAAAATGATTACGTGCAAGCTGCAAAAATAATGGGTGTTAGGGATTTTTTTCTAATTTTTAGGACAATATTGCCAAACATCGCGTCATCAATAATTGTGAGAGGCACTCTTGGAGTTTCTTCGGCCATACTTGATGTCGCTGGGCTTGGATTTTTGGGGCTCGGTGTTCAGCCGCCGAACGCGGAATGGGGCGACATGCTGGGCAGATCCAGAAATTTTATGCTCATCTTTCCTCACGAAGTGTTCTTTCCTGGAGTTGCTATTTTTGTGACCGTTTTAGCTTTTAATTTGTTTGGAGATGGCCTGCGAGATGCTCTAGATCCAAGATCAGAGCTTTAAACTTTCTCACACCTCTTCTTTAAATAGTATGATCTATGCATTTTTTCGAATTGTTTACATAAACAGATTGGAAGTTTGTATTTTTGTTTAAAATTGAGGTTTCTATGAGAAATTGTATCGGAAATTGTCACCTTCTTTATAATTTTATTGGCAATCAAATTGGCATGACGGCAACGATTAACTTTTATCGGAGATTGAGCTAATCTTGGATTAAAGTGGATTTCTTTGTCTAAAAATTGTAAGGTAACCAAGACGAAATAACATGTATGTTCTTCTAAAAGGATCTGAAAATAAATGGCGTGGAGAATATATAAGCGGATTTTTAGTCTCAAATTTTTGGCGTATCGTGTCAAATAATGTAAGTGGTAGTTTAAGAATTTAAAATAGGAGCGTGCTCTTTTTAAAGCCCCTCCTATTTTAAGTTTGTGATAAAAGCAGATTTACTCAGGTATAATGAGCACTTGGCCAATTGAGAGCAAACTGCTGGTTAAGTTGTTATGACTTATAATTTCATCAACGGTTGTTCCATATCGTTTTGATATTAACCACAAGCTATCACCACTTTTTACAGTGTAAGATGTCGTGCCGCGTGAGCTTGCGCCAGCAGCAGAATTTGAGCCTCCCGGTATTGATAAACGTTGGCCTATACTGAGATTGTCACTAGTGATGCCACTTGCTAATTTTATAGCGCTAACTGTGGTACCGTAGGTTTTAGCAAGCTTCCAGAGAGTGTCGCCGCTTTTTACCACGTAAGATGTTGTACCTTGCGAAATCGTGCTAGTATTGTAGGATGTTGTGCTCTTAGAACCCGCGTTGCCCGAGCTGCCGGGTATAACCAAATGCTGGCCAATACTAAGATCATCGCTGCTGATACCGCTTGCTGATTTTATAGCGCTGACTGTGGTACCGTAGGTTTTAGCGAGCTTCCAGAGAGTATCACCGCTCTTTACAGTGTAATTTTGGTTGCCGCTTTGCTGGAAAGTGCAATTCGTAGCAGAAGACGCAGATCTTACAGAAGAGCTCGGAATTTTTATTTGCTGGCCAATGCTAAGAGCATCACTTGTCAAATTATTGAGCGCTCTAATCGCAGCTACAGTTGTACCGTATCGCTGCGCAAGAGTCCAGAGTGTATCGCCACTTCTTACAACGTGCAAAATATAATCTGGCTCGGTACCACCACCGCCGCCACTACCAGTGCCGGGAATTTTTAGTTCTTGGCCTATACTCAAGTTGTTGCTGGTTAGGCCGTTTAGACTTTTAATTTCGTCCACCGTGGTGCCAAATCTTTGAGCGATTGCCCAGAGACTGTCGCCCGATTTGACGACATAGATCGTATAGTCGCCATCATTTCCACCGCCACCGTCTTGACCGTTGCAACTTGCAAGTGGAGAATATAGATAATAAAGTGCTCCCCAACTGTCATTGCCCACAACTCCGTCGGGCGAAAGTTTGTTTATGGCCTGAAAGGCTTTTACGGCCTTTTCGGTGTTTGAATCAAAACTGGAATTAATCGCGCCTGTATAATATCCAAGCTGTTGCAACTGTTTTTGCAATTCAGCTACATAAGTTCCCTTGTCACCAACTTTTAGAATTGGTTTGATTCTTGAATCTGGCGCAGGTGGGAATCCTCCGTCGACGCTTATAAGTCGCAGAGCATTCCAGGTATTAGGGCCGACGATCCCGTCAGGTACCAGTTTATTTTCTTTTTGAAATCTTTTAACGGCGTCGGTTGTATTTTGCCCAAAACTACCTGTTATAGTGCTTGGAAATAATCCAGCGAGTTTTAAATATTGTTGCAAAACAAGTACACTTGGATCGGTACTGCCTTGTTTTATGATTGGCTCCTCTTGTGTATCCATGTGGTCAACTCCTTTTTGTGTTTTAAGTTATCATGCTTTTGTTATTTTGCGAAAATAAGCCTTTTTGAAAAAAAATTAAAGTCCAGGTATGGTTAAAAGCTGCCCTATGCTCAAAGCATCACTGCTAATGCCACTTGCCGATTTTATTGCTTCTACCGTGGTGCCAAATCTTTTGGCCAGAGCCCATAAATTATCGCCGCTTTTTACGGAATAATTGCCGCTGGCGCTTGTGCTCGGCGAAGTTCTAGCGTCGCTTGTTCCCTCTGATCCAGATAGTGTCGGAATGATGAGAATTTGCCCTATGCTCAAAGCATCACTGCTAATGCCACTTGCCGATTTTATTGCTCCTACCGTGGTACCAAATCTTTTGGCCAAAGCCCATAAATTATCGCCGCTTTTTACAGCATATTCATTCCTAGAAGTTCCGTAAGGAGTCGACTCCTGACTGACCGGCGGCGTCGTGGGAGTAACGACTAACGGCGGTGCAGCGCTGCTTCGTGCGGGTATTATAAGACGCTGGCCAATACTCAAATAGTTGCTAGTAATTCCGCTAGCTGCTTTTATAGCATCGATTGTCGTGCCATATCTTTGCGCGAGTGCCCACAGATTGTCACCGCTCTTTACTATATATTCGTTGCTGTGAGTCGTCGGAATTACTACAGTGCTGGGCGTTGCGGGAGTAACTGGCGCAGCTTCTCCGGAAGACGGTATTTGCGTCCAGGTGTCAGGCGGACTTTCGGCAGCAACCAAAAGGGGAATCACAAGATTTTGCCCAATAGTTAGATAGCTGCTTGTAATTCTGCTGGCCGCTTTTATGGCGTCCACAGTTGTGCCGTATTTTTCAGCAAGGGTCCAGAGACTATCGCCGCTCTTTACAATATGAGTTGTGTAAGTAGGTTGGCTATTTGAAGAGATTGCAGGAGAAGTTGTAGTTGCAACAGTATCCGCTGCAGCAATCAATGCGTTCCAAGTTTTAGACCCTACTATTCCATCCGGAACTAAATTGTTTTCTGCTTGAAATCTTTTGATGATGTAGGTAATTTCCGAAGAAAAAATTCCATTTTTTGGCCCCAAAAATAAACCCAATATTTCTAGATATTGCTGCAGAGAGACCACGCTGGGGTCCGTACTCCCCTGCTTTATTAACGGTGTGTTTTGAATGGCCATTTAAAGATCAACTCCTATAAAATGATTTGTTACCCGCCAATGGATGAAATTTTTTGATAAATTTTGACAAAGATTCCATAAATAAAAATTCCATGTAATTTAGATTTTCTAAACCTTTGTCTTTGTTAACTTATTTCTTGCAATTACTTTTTTATTTTTAGAACAAGTGCATAAATAGGCATTTTGCGATATAAAAAGTGCCTACGGATCCTCTGTTTTTATGAACAGGTACGAACTTATTCTAAAATTTCAAGCTCAGTTACATTATATTTAAAGGCTTTAAAATGTGTGATTGGAGGATAGTTTTATTTGTCAAAAAAGCTTTGCTGGCTGTGTCAAAGATTTTTTAAATAACATAGCATAGCTATATATACCGCAAGTATGTACTAGTGTTCTGCGTGGTTAATAAAGCTTCGGGGCACTAATTTTGTTGTAATTTAAAATTGTATTTAAAAGCAAAAATTGGCGTTAATACATTTAATTTGTAGATCTTTATTGCAATAAGATACTTTAACGCTGATTTTAAAACTATGAGAAAGGTTAGATTACTTATGAATGGAAATTTAATAGTTAGGGTTTATACTGACGGAATTGGCCAACCCATAATAGGAGCAAAGGTCGCAATATCGGGAAATGGAGTTAATTTGCTGCTAGTTACAAATGATCTGGGAGAAACTGAATCGGTGAGCCTGCCCGCGCCAGATTTGCAAGTTTCGCTAGTTCCGAGTACACAAATTGCCTACGGGACTTACAATGTTATCGTGAGTAAATTTGGGATTGAGACTAAAGAAATAAGAGGAGTGGAAATCTTTCCAACCATAACGTCCTTTCAAGATGTATTCATGACTGCGAAAGACGAAGGCAATTCCAGGGAAAATGTCGTGACAATTCCCGATTACTACGTGGGCTCTTGGCCTCCAAAGATTCCTGAAACTCCAAAAGAATCAAGAGAATCAAGGGTATTAGGAAGAGTAATAATTCCAGAATACGTGATAGTACACGACGGAGTTCCCAGCAATAGTGCTGCTTCCAACTACTATGTGCCATATGCGGATTATATTAAAAATATTGCGAGCAGCGAGATATATCCCACGTGGCCCGTTGAGACGCTAAAAGCCAATATACACGCCATAGTATCTTTCACTTTAAATAGAATTTATACAGAATGGTACAAATCTAAGGGGCAAGACTTCACGATAACGTCTTCTACTGCTTATGACCATAAATTTATCTTCGGCCGCACGATATTTGAAAGTATATCCAATGTGGTTGATCAAATATTCGATCAATATATCGAGATAGGAACCAGCTATTATCCTTTTCTTGCCCAATATTGTGACGGAAAAATTGTGCCAGAAAGGCCAAATTGGCTCAGTCAATGGGGCTCAAAAGATCTGGGAGACAGAGGATACTCTGCAATTCAAATAATAAAATATTATTACACCAGTGCCGCGAATTTAAGACAGGCAGAGAGCATAGAGGGCTTGCCAACTTCATTTCCGGGCTACAATTTGCTCTTGGGTTCTTGCGGGGAAGACGTTCAAGTTATACAAAATCAGCTAAACACCATAAGAAACAACTATCCTGCCATACCAAGAATTGAGGTTCCCGACGGTCATTATACCCAACAAACCCAAAATTCTGTTAAAATATTTCAAAAAGTATTTAATTTACCTCAAACTGGCATCGTAGATTATTCTACGTGGTATAAAATTTCTTATATTTATACGGCGATTACAAAAATAGCAGAAGGCATAAATGCCTAAAAGCTAGCCTTTAGGTAGGCTTTTGAGGCAAAATCAAGGTAAGATTGAAAGAGGCAGCCAGAGCACAAATGTGAAATACTTTGTGCTCTGGTCTCATTTTGTACAACAAGTACTTCGCTAAAATTTTCATTGCCCCTATTTACGGCGATTACAAAAATAGCAGAAGGCATAAATGCCTAAAAGCTAGCCTTTAGGTAGGCTTTTAAGGCAAAGCCAAGTTAAGATTGAAAGAAGCGGCCAGGGCACAATCTTTTTAATATACTACACGACGAGCACTTTGCTAAAGCTTTTATCTTCTCTAAATCTTTTTAACATCTCGCCTTGAGTTTTAACGTCGAGCCCTTCGGCAAAATCATCGACAAAAAGTATTTTAGGGGCAGTGGCAAGGGCTCTGGCTATGGCGAGCCTCTTTTTTTGTCCTCCAGAAATAGCGCTTCCACCAAACCCTACATCTGAGTCTAATTTTAATTTACCTTCGGCAAATTCTTCATCCAAACAGCTAAAAAAGAAAATTTTATCAAGGTTAGTTTCGGTCACACCAAGCAGAATATTTTCTTTTATAGTTCCTTTAAAAAATTTTGGCTGTTGTCCGATGTAGCCTATATTTTCTAAAAAAAGCTTTAAACTCTCATCATCAGCAGCTCTGCCATTTATAAAAATATTTTCTTTGTCTAAAGGAAAAATACCAACTAAAGACTTCACAAAAGTACTTTTACCGGTGCCAGACGCGCTGCTGATGATCTTCGTAGAGCCATCACACTTTATGGTGATTCTTTTTTTTACAAAACTATAATTTAAATTAGTAAACTCGACACTTTTCAGTTCCATAAAAACTCCCTTAGATTTATGTATTTTACAAAAAGGGAAGACAAATTAAATTTTAAGCCTCTTCTTTTAATATTAGTATTTCTTTTTACAAAAAGTCAATTTGAGTTTGTAAATTTACCTGTGAATAAAACAATCAAATTGTAACAGAATAAGGCTTGATGATTTTAAAATGGCGCGACTTGTGTGTTTGCTTTTTAAAATTAAAAATTGTTATTTTGAGGTGATGAGCTTGTTGGGCATCAGAATAATTTCTTTTTTTATGGTTTTGGTATTTTTATTTGGGGTGCTTTTTAATTACCCCGATCCCATCGGGTCGAAAATAACTGCCGAGGCAGCTGGCGCATCGACTGTTGTATTCGGAAATGCTATTTGGAATGCGAACAGCGGGTATTGTACTTTTCCGGAATTGACAGTAACATCCGCGAGCAATATAAAAACAATACAGATTAGCTATTCTGTAACCGATTTTTCTGGCGACACAAAAATAGAAGCCAGCGAAACTGCAGAAATTAAGGCAAATGGCGATCAAGGCTCGGATTCCTCGTTTTTTATCGTAAACAGCTCAGATTATAGCATTAACAAAGTGAGAGATTTTTTAAGAAGTGTGAAATACTATTGCGCTAATACCCAGACTATAAGTTTGATTCTTGGCACGATGGAAATTCCAGAAGGCGTAAATTATTTTCCCGGAACAAGGCATTTTTACAAACGTTACGTAGCCGAGCCTGCTATAACTTGGATAGAAGCCTATAACTCAGCTTTTAAGAAAGATATCGGCGGCTGGAAGGGCTATCTGGCCGTTGTAACTTCGGCAGCAGAAAATGACTTTATACGCAGACATTCTGACGGAAGTTCAGAAGATGATAATGCTGGTTGGCTGGGCGGTACGCGTTGCCAACTCAACAATCTAAATACTAGCGATGCTTCGCTTGAAGATTTTTCTAACGCGTATCCGTATTGGTATTGGGCCTGCGGCCCGGAGCTGGTTTTTAAACCTAACGATGAATATTGGAGCACCAATATCAATGCAACGCTGGATCAATCGGCGGCTGGTACTTACGGCAGCGCTAATCACCAAAATTCTATCTTTTATCGTAAAAGGGCCTATGGCGATGGTGATTCGTATACCGGCCCGGTGCACTATTCGCACGATTCCTGGAAAAGTGAAGAACCGAATAATGCTTACGGAGAATATTTTACGACGGCAACGTCGGGGTCTCTGGAGTGGAATGACGCTAACGGCCTCGTCACCAATACAGGCTATATTGTAGAGTTTGGCGACAGGCTCTGCGGGAATAGCTCTCCTATGTCGGGTTCTAGTGTTTTCACTCAAAATATTAAAAGAAATTCAATGTCTCCCATCATACAAAATCTGAGTATGACATCTGGCAACAAAACCTACAATGCGGGGGATTCTGCCGCCGATGACATTACTTTTGATTATAAACTAGGTGAAGAATTTTCTATCCTAGACACTGCCAGCTACAAGATAGTTTTGGACGGCACTACTTATTCTGCTGGTTCAAACTTATCCTCTTTTGGCATCCATAATATAAGTGCCACTACTACCCAGCTAAAATTTACTCTCTCAAAGGAAGGTGCTCATACTGTAAAAATTTTGGTCTCGGATAAGAGTGACAATCAAACTGCGTCCAGCGAACTTTCAATAAATATCGATAAAACTAAACCAAATTCACCGATCATCGATGTTCTAGATTGGTACAATGTATCTACTCCCACGATATCGGGTTCGGGGGAAATAGGCTGCAATTTTATTATAGAAGACTCCTCAAGACAAATCGTTACAGAGACGCCCATTACTGGCGAAAGCTTTGCTGCTACTTTTCCGTCGCTCGAAAATGGAGTTCATGATTTCTTTGGCACGGTAGTAGACAAGGCGGGAAATAGATCGGATAGTGTACAATTTACGGTTAGAATAGATACCGCGGATCCAGACATTCAAATAAGAGTTGCAAAAAGTCCGTTTTCTGCGGTAATCGATCTTTTAGGTGGATTTTTTCATTTTTTCAAACAACAAATTACAATAATAGTGACTTGCAGTGATTCTTTGAGCGGAATTGAAAAGATGAGTTATTTTCGCTCAAATTTGTCACTTGATCAGCAAGATTTGACAAACAACGAAATCTGGCAAGATTTAAACGTTGTGCATCATGAAGGAGGAACATTTGAAGGCGAAATAGCAATAGATCCAGAAACTTGGGAGGCTGATAAATTAAACGAGACTTCCTTTATTTATGCAAAAGCCCAAGACAACGCGGGAAATATAACATATATAAGAAGTGACGGCGTTGTTGTTTATAGGGACAGTTCCGTCAACACGCAGGAAATTAGTTTTTATAAAATTTCTAAATATGATATCAGTGCCAGTGTAAATCTAAACGGAAATACGATCAACAAGGTGTTAAATGAGACGACAAGCGAGGTGCTAACGCCAGGAGAAAGCTGCAAAATTTCGGGCAATGTCATAACCTTTATGCACCCGTATCTAAATATTTTGGATTACGGCAATCACAACATAAAGATTTTTTATAACCCCGCCGGAAGGGAACCCGACAATGAAGAAGATTTAGCGAGCACGATGATAACTCTGACCGTAATACCGCAAACGCTGACAGTACAGGGCGCCAGTGGCGAGCACTACGGCACCAAAACTCCAACTATTTCTGGTCTTGGTGCTTTTCCAGGCTATACTATAGTTGTTACAGACAGCACTCACTCTACTTCGCTGGGGCGGACCATCGTGGATGAGACCGGCGCCTATGAATTACCTCTTTCGCAATTAGAAGATGGAAGAGCTAATATAGTGATCAGTCAATATGATGAAGATTATCTGATTAATTGGAAAGATGGACATCTTTTTGTAGATACAATTCCGCCTGTTATAGCAAATCTTACCATGAGTTCAAAAGGCCTTACGTATAGCAGTGGCAGCTGGACCTCTGGCAATGTGACGCTCAAGTACGAAATATCTGAAAACGATGTACCTATCGAGCCAGCCCCCGAGGGCTCTGAGGTGGACACTAGTAGCTATAAAATAATTTTAGACGACGAAACTTACGATGCTCATCCCAACTCTTTACCTTCGGGAATTATTAACCTCGAAACAACCCAAACTAGCTTGACATTTACCCTATCTTCGGAAGGGTCTCACAGCGTAAAAATTTCGGTAGCAGACATAAGGGGCAACCGGGCCGAATCGGGATCCAGCACGATAAAAATCGACAAGACGCGTCCCAACGCACCCCAAATAGACACAAATCCTTGGCATAATACTCCAAATCCCGGGGTGAATGCTTCGGGTGAGGTAGGTTGCAACTTGCAAATCAAAGATATTCAAGGGGCGACAATCATAGAAACCGCTCTTGACGAAGAAGGAGAAGCTAGCGTGTCGATGCCATCACTTGATGACGGAAATCATAATTTTTTTGCGTTTTTAGTAGATCCGGCCGGAAATGTCTCCAGTGCCACTGAGTTTACTTTAAATGTGGATACGACAGGCCCAGAAGCTGAGATTCAAGTTATGAAAAACCCTGTAATCGACATTTTAAATGTTTTAACGTGGCAATCAATTTCTCATTTTTTCAAAGAACCTATCACTATTTCTGTGAGTAGTCAGGATTCCTTAAGTGGAGTTAAAAGAATGTCGTATTTTAGGGGAAGCGAAAGTATTACCGAATATGAATTACTAAATTATGTCAACTGGCAAGATTCAAATGTTATGCACGATGAGGACGGGCCATTTGTAGCTTTATTCAGTATTGATCCTAACACTTGGAACGAAGAAGTTCACAACGAAACTGTATTCATTTATGCAAGAATAGAGGACAACGCGGGAAATGTCGTGATTAAAAGGAGCGACGGAGTGCTAGTCTACAGAGACAGCACCGTTAATACTGAGGAGATCCGCTTTTTTAAGATATCAGATAAAGATGTGAGTGCCCCGGTGAATCTAAACGGCAACACAATAAATAAAATAATACACACGCAGAGTCAGACGACTTTGACTAGTGAAAGCGACTACACCATAAAAAATAGTACAATTAATTTTAAAGCGGATTATTTCAACAATTTGGAATTCGGAAAGCACACCTTTGACATTTATTATAATCCTGGGGGAATTGTTCCGCAAAATGAGGCAGATTTAACTTCGACGAGCCTTTCCTTGATCATTTCGGCGCAGCAGCTGACGACTCACGGAATCGAAGACATCAATTGGCATAGCACGGAAACTCCGACCATTTGGGGTCTAGGAACCTCGTCTGGATACAGGATAGAAGTTTTAGAAGGAGCAAATTTGCTCGGAGAATGCATTGTGAATAAAGACAATACCTGGATGATAACTGTCATACCTCTTTCTGACGGCATACACCCGATAACCCTAAATCAATACGACGAAGATTATAAAGTTAACTGGACGACGGGATTTTTGTGTATAGACACCACATCGCCAGTGGGAGAAATAACGGTGGGAGAGAATTTCTGGAACAATCTACTAAATACAATAACCCTTGGTATTTTCTTTAGAGACACCACCGAAGTAAAAATTTCCGGAAAAGATTCTGGAAGCGGCATTAGAAAAATTGAATATTTTGAGTCCAACAGACCTTATGAACGAGATGAGCTGACAAATAATGATTGGTCCCACAAAACTACCATCGCGCAAAATGAAAGCGAAAGTTTATTTGGCAATGAGGACATTAAAACTAACCTCGATGTAGTTTTTAACGTGGATTTGCCATCTTGGAAAAAATTCAATGAACAGTTCTTTGTATATGCAAGAATTTTTGATAATTCGGGTAATGTCCATTATCTGGGAAGCGACAGGCTAATTTTGTACACAGACAGCGTGTTAACAAGCGATAGATTTAGCTACGCGCTAGGTTCCATGCAGAAAGTTGACGCAAAAATAAGACTGAATGGAAATATAATACGCGGCGTAACAAACAGCACAAATTCTGAGGATTTAACTTGGGGGCTTGACTATTATGCGATGAACAGCACCCTAAGATTTGATCCAGTCTATCTTGAAAAATTAAAGGCAGGCCTATACTTTATCGACATTTATTGTGACCCTGCGGGAATAGACGTGGACAAGAAGATAAAAATTTCCCTAGTGCTTACGATATTGCCAAACCCAGAAGAAGATAAACAAGGCACAAGTGCTGCGCAAGAGGCCGAAGGAAATGTGCCAAAAAATACAGCTTCCGGAACAACAACCACACTCGAGAGAATTTTTGAAGGCGAGGAGTATTTTGAAAAAATCAAGAAAGAATTAGAAGGAGTTCTAAAAAATAGTACAACAGAGCCAATAATTTACACGATCAGCGCAAGAGACAAAAACGCAGAAAAAATTCCCCCAGGGACTAGAATAGACGAGGAACTTGAGGTTTTATTGCCCATAGAGTGGATTCATGACGAAGGCAAAAAGATTTTTTTGTTAATTTCTTGGCTCGAAAAAAATGACATTGAAGGTTCCTTTGTTTGGCGGGATGAAGAACCGCGCCTAGTCATGCATGGTTATTACACCGGCACTTACTGCGCACTTTTTACCACTAATTAACTTTTAAAATGTTCAAAATTCTCACCGGCAAACACATAAAATTTTGCCCAAGCGCATTCAACTTTATATAAATTATTTTAAAGCCGCACAATATCTAAATATCTATAGCAATGCGAGCGGTTCAGAATGAAACTATTTGCCAACACAAAATCTAGAAAAAACTTCCTCTGAAATTGCGTCCGTAATTTTTTCTCCCGTTAGTTCACAGATTTTATTTATTGCTTCTTCGATGTGAATGAACACAACGTCGAGTGTTGTTGTTTTTAAGTTATCCAGCGCCGATTCAACTTCAGACAGCACTGAGCGAGCAGCGCAAAGTTGCCTCTGAGTGATTAAAAATTCCTGATTGGGGCCGATGCCAGATATATTTGTAGCCTCTAGAATTTTTTCCTCAAGTCCTTTTGCGTTTGTTCCTTCATTAAGAGAAATTTCTATATAAAAGGGAATTTTGGAAATTATTCTAGTTTTATCAACTTTGTAGGGAAGATCAATTTTGTTGATTATCGCTATGTTTAAATTACTTTCTGTATTATTTAAGATTTTTATGTCTTCTTTGGTCAAATCTCTTGAAGCATCAAATACAGTTAATATGAGATCCGCATTTTTTCTTTCTTTTTCTGCTCTTTCTACGCCAATTTTTTCTATGGGATCAGAAGTTTCTCGAATGCCTGCAGTGTCAATTAGGCGCAATGTAATTTCGCTCAACTGAACGATCTCTTCCACCGTATCTCTAGTTGTGCCTGCTATATCGGTAACGATCGATCTTTCAGATTTAGTCAAAAGGTTCATCAGAGTTGATTTTCCCACGTTGGGGCTTCCTATTATAGCCGTGCGCAAACCTTCTCTTATAATTTTCCCTTTTTCATAATTAGAAATTAAATCTAAAAGCTTATTTTTATTGACTTCTAGCGTGCTCTTGATGTCGTTTTGATTGATCTCAGGGACGTCTTCTTCGTCACAAGAGGCTGCAAATTGTGCCGCAAGAACAGTAAGATCTTCTTTTATTAACTGTATTTTTTTATAAGTTTTTCCTTCAGAGGCGACAAGAGCCGCATTTAGCGATTGTGTCCCTTGCGCCGAAATGATATTCATCACTGATTCTGCTTTTATAAGGCTCATTTTTCCGTTTAGATACGCGCGCTTGGTGAATTCTCCCGGGCCCGGAGGCGCTGCGCCGGACAAAAGTAAACTTTCTAAAATTTGTCTGGTCACAAAAATTCCACCATGGCAAAAAAACTCCACCATATCTTCGCCTGTGTAGCTGTAAGGGGCCTTAAAAACCAGGACAATGACCTCGTCGATGATTTTTTTATTTCTATATGCTTTGCCAAGTTTTGCTGTATATCCTTTCATATCTTTTAAGAGTACGCCTGAATTCGACTTAAAAACTCTCTGAGCAACAGCTATAGCGTCATCTCCGGAAATGCGTATCACCGAAATTGAACCCACAGCATCGCCGGTTGCTATTGCAGCTATAGTTTGATTTTTCACGCTGTTCCTCCTTATGTTTTAGGAATCAAGGCAAATTTTATAGTTTCGGAAATTGAACCCAACAGCCTCATTGGCTATCTATTGTGGCTATAATTTAACTTTTCGCGCCGAGCTTCCTTTATATCTTAGAAATTAAGGCAAATTTTATAGTTCCGGTGGGATTTAGTATAAAATTTTTTACACCATGAGCTAACGCAGAGATCTCCTTGTTATAAAAAAGCGGCAGCAGCGGTATATCTTCTGAAAGAAGTTTCTCCGCCTTAACGTAAGAAGCATCTCTCTCCGGACCGTATGGCGTACTTTTTCCGGTATTTAAAATTTCCTCAAACCGATCGCTCTCATATCTTGAAAAATTAAGTTCTGGATTGTCTTTAGATAAGATTTGCAAAAAATTATCGGCATCTCCGTT
Source organism: Oscillospiraceae bacterium (assembly GCA_031255515.1). Taxonomy (GTDB): domain Bacteria; phylum Bacillota; class Clostridia; order Oscillospirales; family Acutalibacteraceae; genus JAITRE01. The sequence goes on from JAIRSI010000077.1 coordinate 25,898, forward strand.
GTCACTGATCCACCGGTAAAAGCACAGATCAAAATCACGTTCTGTGCTGAGTTTATCTCTGTATGTTTTAAGATCGCAGGCTTCGATTTCTGACTCCACTCCCACCTTTTGCAAATATGATTGCACTGCTTCGGCCCATTGCTGATCGCTCCCAAAAGTCCCTATGCTAGATAGGCTCAAAATTTTGATTTTTTTAAGTCCCAGCGCACCTAAAGCTGCCTTTGCGGCGTCTTGATCGTATGAGGGATATTTAACATTTTTATTGTGTCCGGGTATGAGCTCGGGGAGCAAAGACAGCGCTCTCTTAGCGTAACCCCTGCAGACCGTACGTACGAGTTCTTCGGTATTTATACACTGGCACACCGCATGCCTTGCTTCTTTGTTGTTAAAAGGAGCTCTTTGGGTGTTAAAAGCCATGTAGTGAGTTCCAAGCACATCCGAAAGACACAGCTGGGCCTTTCCTTCGGACTTAATCCGCTCGGCAGAATCCACGTCGACTTTTTCTATAATATCCACTTCGCCGCTAAGAAGCGCAACAACTCTAGATGAAGCATCCTTTATAAATTTAAAAAAAAGATTTTTGACCTGTGCTTTCTCGCCCCAATATTTTTCATTTCTGACAAGCCTAATGTTTTGGCCTCTTTTCCATTCAAGATACTTGTACGGCCCCGTGCCGACGGGATTTTTTGTTATATCGTTATTTTTACTTTTTTTGATGGCTTCAGGACTGGCCATAAAGGCCCCTATATCCATGGCCATACTTTTTAAAAAATAACTGCAGACTTCTTTTAAATTCAGCCTTACACTGTAGCGGTCCAGGACCTCAACATCTTTGACCACGCCATAAACTGCCACCGCGTAAGGCATATCTTCATCTCTGTTGAGTTCCAATTGCCTTTCTATGTTGAATTTAACTGCCTCTGCGTCAAATTTTGTCCCATCATGAAATTCAACATCTTCTCTTAATTTAAAATCATAAGAAAGATGATCTTCTGATTCTTTCCAAGACTTGGCTAAATTCGGCACCATTTCTAACGTGCCTTCTTTGAATTTCAACAAAGATTCATAAATATTAAAAATCACAACAGAGGACGGAACATCTCCTGCTCTGGCCGAATCAAGGGAGCTTGGTTCCTCGCTTTGAGCATATATTAGCGAATTTTTTCTAGCTTCTATAACGCTAGGACTTTCTTTACAAGCGGAAAGACAACAAACAATCAGAGAAAAAACTGTTATTGAAATTAGTAATCGCGGGCACAAATTTTTAAAAATCACTTTACTACCTCTTGTTCTTCGAAAAGCCGTAATCTTGGTAAATATACTTCAGTATTATTATGAGATATTTTTACACAAAAAGTAAAGCATAATGTTGACTAAAAATGACGAATATAAAGTAGCCTACCACCACACGCGGGGCCTTCGCTCAAAAAGGTCTCTGGCGAAAATAACGAATAAAGCGCAAAAAGACGCAAGAAAGAAAACATCCAAAGAACTTGGCGTCTATTTTAAATTGGAATAACTGTAGAATATCTATAAAATTTAATCTATATGTTTGTAATAGGGAGTTAGTTTAAAATAATAATCCCAGAATTCGTAATAATAGGGGAGAATGCCGCTTTTGCCTTTCCATGGTTTACAAGGGCCGCAAAAATGTAAGGCGACATTATTTTTTATTTCTTTTTCTTCCGACTTAAAATGCCCTGTTCCAAAATTGTCAAAGAAACACATCACGCCATATCTGTACGGCAATAAAAGAGCTTTTTCTTTTTTGATGACGTTTGTTAGTGCGTATTCTTCTATGCCACCGAGCATTTTTCCTTTTTCTTTCTTTAAAAGATTCTTTGAATTGTAAGTTTTAGCGCAATTTATTAATTTTTCTTCGATATTGTCTTTTCTAAGTTCTTGTAGATTGTAAAGCCCGATCCCCGCATTTATCCAATAGGGAGAGTTGCAGTTGTGTCCGCCATAATACTTATTGAAATATCTGGACATGTCAATGGCTGCTATATACTTGCCAGTTAAATCTCGATCGTAAAGTTCATCTATTCCTTTAGTTAATATAACATCGTGATCAAGCCACAATACTTTTTGTAAATTGCTAAACAATGATGGCACAAAAAGTTTAACCGATATACTTTTATGCCAATGTTGATTGTCAAAACCAGAAATCCGACTGCTATCAAAAGAGATATAATTTATATTAAAATCTCTAATACTTGTCTTAAGAGATTCGAATTTAGATATATTTTCTTGGCTCATTTTGTTATCATCCAAATGAATAAAATGAAAATTAATTTTTCTATCTTTAGAGACATTTTTAAGAACGGAAGCCACAGAAACACATGTGGACAAGGCACTACTGTCGTCAACAAAGTAAAAAACATCTACTCTTTTAGTAGAATCTTCTCGTGAGTCAATCGTTTTTACACTTGAGCTATCAAGATGAGATGGCCGGCCAAAAAAATATTTATAAGTCCAAAATATCGAAGAAAAAACAACAGTTAAAATAGCGAATAATCCAACAAAATTTTTAAAATTGTTTCTATTCATAGTTTCCTCTCCTTATAATAAATTAAGGCCTTTAACCAAGGTTTGAAAGTCATCTTTTTAAATAAAATATACTGAATTTAAATAGCTCTTTCGAATGAAGCCATCTAATTGCTTAAACCATTTCTTAAAATGAAATCATTCAGGTTAAAGTTTTTGAATCACTCCTTTAAATAAAATATTTGACTGGATTTGAATCACTCTTTTAAATTAACTCATACAGCTACTTGTGGGTTGTTTCTCAAGATAAATCACTTGTTTGCGAAGAGAACAAAGGTAAGACATTTAAGTCGTGCCTTTAAATGGAGTCATTTCAAGGTATTTGCGCCACATTCCATAGTAATAAAGAAGCAGATTTTTGCTGTCTTCTTTCCAAGGTTTGACAGAACCTAAATAGTGAATAGACCTAATATTCGCTAATTCCACCTATTGTTCTACAAAATGCTCCCGGGTCATGCTCTCGTAAAATGGAACGATACAATCTCTGTAAGGCAATGACAAAAGGAATTTATCGGAAATTACCTTTGTAAAAGCATATTCCTCAACTCCGCCGACTATACTGAACTCTACCCTCTTTTTAAATTTCAACAAAGATTCATAAATATTAAAAATCACAACAGAGGACGAAGCATCTCCTGCTCTGGCCGAATCAAGAGAACTTGGTTCCCCGCTTTGAGCATACATTAGCGAATTTTTCTAGCCCCTATAACGCTAGGACTTTCTTTGCAATCGGAAAGACAACAAACAA
>JAIRSI010000065.1 GCA_031255515.1 Oscillospiraceae bacterium
ATTTGATATTTTTTCGCAAATACATCGCTAAAATTCTATATTTCTTTGTCAAAATTAACATTGCTGCTGTGTTTTAACAAATTATTGCGATAAAATATTGCGAACGAATGCATTATCACGAGTCCTAAAATCAAATTATTGTCCAAAAAAATAGTCAACGACAAAACATCATAATGTCATTTTTACGATGTACTTATAATAAGATTATTAAAAGTTTGACCCTAGGCTAATTTGGTGCTTAATCTAAACTTAATCAGCGCGGAACACATTTTGGAATCTGGTTATTTTTAATACTCCTAAACTATTTGTTGCAAATTGTTGTAGGTTATGCTACGATTGATTAGTGGGTTGTGCCTGGGGCTTAAAAACATCTTAACTTGTGCTTCTTTGAGTAAACTTGCTGGGTATTTGACGTATGATAGAAAAATTATTTGGTACAGACGGTATTAGAGGGATAGCTAACAAAGAGCTGACTTGCGAGCTTGCTATGAACGCGGCGCGAGCGACAGCTGTGGTTCTTGCGGACAATAAAGGTAAAGGCCAGAGCCCTCAAAAAAGACGAACAAAGATTCTTGTGGGAAAAGACACAAGGCTTTCTTGCGATATGCTAGAAGGAGCGCTCGTCGCAGGCCTTTGTTCTGCCGGAGTGGATACGGTTTTACTGGGTGTTCTGCCAACTCCGGCGGTCGCTTTTTTGACCAAAAAGTATGAAGCCGATGCGGGAATCATGATCTCTGCATCTCACAATCCGTATAATTTTAACGGGATAAAAATATTCGAGGGTAACGGATATAAACTCTCTGACGAGATGGAGTTTAAAATAGAAGAGGCAGTGGCTTATACAAAGAAAATTAGCTTAAAAAGCCAAAATTTGGCAGGCAGTGAAGGTCGTGTGTTTTTTAAAAAAAATGCTCTTCGCGATTATATAGATCACATAAAAAAAAGTGTTGGTTTTTCTCTTGATGGTCCAAAAGTTGCGTTTGATTGTTCCAATGGCGCCGCCTCTTATAGCGCTAAAATCTTGTTTGAGGAGTTAAATTGTCAGTGCAAAATGCTTTTTTGTCATCCCAATGGAGTTAATATCAACAAGGACTGCGGCTCCATTTATCTTGAAAATCTCTCAAATTTTGTCAAAAATAATGACGTTGATTTGGGAATAGCTTTCGACGGAGACGCAGATCGTTGCTTGGCAGTTGACGAAAACGGGGATATTGTCGACGGAGATGCCATAATGGCCATGTGCGCCGCGGACATGAAATCTAGGGGTAAACTTTCGAAAAACACTGTAGTTGGAACTATTATGACTAATCTTGGATTTGTAAGATTTTGTGATAAAAATGAAATAAATTTTATTCCCGCCGAGGTTGGCGATAAGTATGTATTAAGAGAAATGCTAAGAGAAGATTTTAATCTTGGCGGCGAGCAGTCCGGCCACGTTATTTTTAAGGACTTTGCAACAACTGGAGACGGTCAGTTAACGGCGGGCATTTTGTTAGGTGTTATAAATAAAAGGAGGCAAAAATTGTCAAAACTTACTGAAGTGTTGAAAAAATTCCCTCAAGCGTCTATTAATATCGAGGCCAGTCGCGAACAAAAACTTCGAGTGAAAAACGACAAAAACCTACTCGCCATAATCAAAGAAGCGCAGCAAAAACTCGGCGACGCGGGCAGGATAATAGTCCGACCGTCTGGCACAGAGCCGTTTATAAGGGTCATGATGGAGTGGGAAAATTCTTGTGAAATTGATAATTTTTTAAATAAATTTGCCCTTGAAATTAAAAAGAAACTCGCAAACACGTGACTATAGGTAATGTTTTTTTGTAGAAAAAGCGCTAAATCCAAAATTTTTACTTTGATTGTCAGCGAAGTCTTGGGATTAATGTTAACTGCTAAAAACTTCTTCATATCGCTTCGCAAAGGAGAAAACAAAATGTCTATAGCAGTAAAAGTCAAGTTAGAACCCAGAGGAAAAATCTACAATTTTGACTGCAACCTAGAAAAATGCGAGGCTGGGCAGCTTGTCGTGGTAGAAACACCCAGAGGTGTAGAATGCGGAAAAGTCATCCCGGAGTGTCCTAGGCGTTGCTGTAAAAAAGACGACTCTGGCACTTTAGAAAATAAAATTATAAGAATCGCCACAAAGGAAGATCTGAAGAAAGTCGAAGAAAATCGCAGAAAATCACGTGAAGCTTTAAAAATTTTTGCTCAAAAAATCAAAAAATACGAACTTGATATGAAACCTATAGATGTTAAATACACACTCGATTCTAAAAAGATTATTTTTTATTTCTCAGCGGACGAAAGGATAGATTTTAGGGTGCTTGTTAAAGATCTCGCGTATTTTTTCCATGTCAGAATCGAGCTGCGGCAAATAGGAATAAGGGACGAAACTAAGGTCATGGGCGGCATTGGCATCTGCGGCAAACCCTTTTGTTGCTGTACTTTTTTGAGTAATTTTCAGCCGGTCTTAATAAAAACTGCAAAAGATCAAGGGATATTTTTAAGTCCCTCAAAAATTTCAGGGAACTGCGGCCGGCTCATGTGTTGTTTAAAATATGAAGAAGAATCCTACGCAGAACTTGCAAAAACTACTCCTCCCGTTTGCAGCACCGTGCTCACCGAGGATGGGGAAGGAATTGTGATGGAATCAAACCTTTTAACTGGTATGATCAAGGTGCAAATAAAGAAAACTGCTAAATTTTCATCAATTTTAACTCTTAGCAAAGAGGATGTTAAAATTATTAAGCGCGTTGTTAAAAAAGAGGAATTATGTGAAAATATTAATGAGGACAGCGGCAAAAATTTCGATAAAACTTCGAGCAAAGAATCCAACGGCAAGACCAAAGAAAGTCCGGTCAACGCCTGAGAAATAATTTTTAATATGCACGAGAAACTAAATGTTAGCGATAGTTAGTTTTAAGTTCTAGTATCTGTTGTCCTGGGAAATTATGTTTAACCTAAAACATCCATCCGAAGGAGAATTAGGAGGTTTTATCTAGAAATTAGATTCTGACATCTGCCGCTCCCGAGAAGTTACACTTGCTTAAAAAGCTCAGAATGTGCAGTCAAGGAATGGTTTTGTTGATTCTTGAAATTTGATGAAAGTTTAGGAAAAATCATAAATTTTAAAAAATAAAAGGTAGTAAAATTTAGCTTTTGGTGTCTGCTGCTCTTGAGAAATTACACTTGCTTAAAAAGCTCAGAATGTGCAGTTAAAAAACAATTTTTGTTAACTTTTAAAAAGGGAGGATTTAATCAATTGGGATATAATTGTAATAATATAGGAGATTTTGTCTACAAATTTGATGAAGATTTAGGTGGAATCATAAACAAAGAACTCAAAAGGCAACAAAATAATTTAGAACTCATTGCTTCTGAAAATTTTATCTCCGAAGCTATTATGGCCACTACGAGCTCAGTTTTTACAAATAAATATGCAGAAGGTTACCCAGGAAAACGGTACTACGGTGGATGTGAATTTGCCGATCAAGTAGAAAATTTAGCCATAGACCGAGCTTGCGAGCTGTTTTCCGCTGAACATGCAAACGTCCAGCCGCACTCGGGAGCATCTGCCAATCTGGCCGCATATTTCTCTCTTTTAAAACCTGGTGACACGGTATTCGGCATGAATCTTACTTCCGGCGGGCATCTCACCCACGGCTCTCCTGTAAATATTTCAGGTAAATACTACAAATTTGTCTCTTACGATGTCGACAAAGACACACAACTTATAGACTATAACGAGTTATACGAAAAGGCAATAAAAATAAGGCCAAAGCTCATAGTTTGCGGCGCCAGTGCCTACCCGCGCTTTATCGATTTTAAAAAATTCAGAGAAATAGCAGACGCATGCGGCGCATATTTAATGACCGACATGGCACATATAGCGGGTTTGGTCGCGGCCGGGATTCACCCAAGCCCTATCCCCTATTCAGACGTGGTAACCAGCACAACTCACAAAACTTTACGCGGCCCCAGAGCGGGCCTGATTTTATGCAAGGAAAAATTCGCAAAGGCTATAGACAGCGCAATTTTTCCCGGCACACAAGGCGGCCCGCTGATGCACGTGATAGCCGCTAAGGCCATTTGCTTCAAAGAAGCTATGACGGATGAATTTGTCGAATATTCAAAAAAAACAGTTAAAAACTGCAGTGATCTCGCCGATGCAATTCTAAAAAAAGGACTAAACCTAGTCTCTCAAGGAACAGATAACCATTTATTGCTAATTAATTTAGAAAAAGACAGAATAACCGGTAAAGAACTGCAACTTCGCCTGGAAAAACTAAACATCACTGTGAACAAAAATACCATCCCGGGAGAAAAGTTGGACCCATTTACTACGAGCGGAATTAGAATCGGGACGTCAGCTGTTACTACCCGCGGACTGGGGGGCGAAGAAATGAAACAAATCGCAGAATTTATACATCTGGCGATCTATGATTTTGAGGATAGCAAGTCGCGAATTTTAAGAGAAGTTAAAGAAATTTGTGAAAATTTTCCCCTATACAAACATTAAATAATACAGTTTTAATTGTCATTGATTAAAGGGACAGATCTTAGATTTGTCACCTGTTAAGATGCGAGCACTATTAACTAGTTAAGATCCTTGTGTCTCCGCAATTCTACCCAAAAGTCGAGTGGGACGTCTTGAAAAAAGGGGGAATATGAGATAAATGTACCAATTTATGATAATTTAGTCGGATACAGTAAAAAATCTATGGCTTCTTTTCACACTCCTGGGCACAAAAATCGCTTTTTAAAATCGTTTAATAATCTATTCGAATTAGATTTAACAGAGCTTGACGCGACAGACGACTTATATAATCCAAAAGGGCCTATAGTCGAGGCTGAACAGTTGGCAGCTAGTTATTTTGGCGCCAAAAAAGTTTTGTTTTCGACTTCTGGGAATACTCTTTGCATTCAAGCTATGCTAAGGCTTGCTGTTCCTTCAAAAAGCAAGATTATTTGTGCAAGAAACCTTCATAAAAGCGCCTTAGGAGCAATTATTTTGTTGGATCTTGAGCCAATTTGGGTTTTTCCTGAAGTTCAGGAAGAGGAGCGAGGTTTGCCGGGCAGAATAACTTCAAAAAGTGTGGAAATGCATCTTAAAAAAAATCCCAATGCTCGCGCTGTTTATATAACGAGCCCAGATTATTATGGTTGCATGTGCGATGTAGAAAAAATTTCTTCTCATTGCAAGAAAAATAACACACCCCTGCTTGTGGATAATGCCCACGGAACACATTTAGCTTGTCTAGATCCATCTCTTCATCCTATAGCTTTGGGCGCCGACATCTCTTCGGATTCGGCCCACAAAACTTTGCCCGTTTTAACTTCGGGCGCTTTTTTAAATATAAATAATGACAATTATTTGGAAGATGCCACCGGATCCATGGCGCTATTTGGTTCCACCAGCCCGTCATTTCCCATATTGGCTTCGCTTGATCTGTGTAGAGATTGGATGCAGAAAAATGGCCGCGCCGAATTTTCTCGCTTGGAACGTAAAGTTAGGTATATTGAAAATCTTGCGACGCAAAAGGGAATTTCTCTGCCACCGGGACGCACGGACCCCACCAGAATATCCTTAGGCGTAGGCTCTATTGGTATTTCGCCCGGTGAGTGCGCAAAAATTTTTAGAAAATTTGCCGTTGAACCTGAATTTGCTTCTGATTTTTATTTAATTTTGATTCCCAGTCCATTTAATACGGATGAAAACTTTGAGAATTTAGAGAGAGCTATTTTATCGTTAGAAAAAAAAGAACAGAAAAAAGAGATATCTTTGGACATTCCAAAAGAATTTGACGCAAGGCAGATCCTTTCCCCGAGAGAAGCCTTTTTTGCTGAAAATAAAAAGGTTTCGGTAGAATGTTCAGTCGGAAAAATAGCTTCACGCGGAATTTGTCCTTGTCCTCCTGGGTTTTTGTTTGTTGCTCCCGGAGAAGAAATAACAGAAGAAAGCGCGTTTTTTATGAAAAAAACAGGTATTTTGGATATTTTAGTGGTAAAATAGATGTGATAGTTTCAATTCCTCAACGCCCAAACTTTTCGCGTGATTCCTTGTGAATGTGTCCTTTTGCTAATATTTTTTGAATATGTCATTCTTTGTGTTCTACCATAGTTTGTTTTGGATCGGAATAGCTACAATATTTATTTATCAGGGCAAATATTGTCTTTGGAAAATTTAATTGTTGATACTTTAATTTGGAGGAAAATAAATGTTGCCCTTAAATAAAACTTGATTGATTTTATTGAAAATGACCGAATTAAACAGGAATTTCGCAGAATATTTGAGGCAAGGAACATCCCAAATTTCATAATTATAGAGGGAAAAAGTGCCCTCGGAAAAAGTACGCTGTCTAAATAGCTATAACATTCATTTGGCAGGGCAAATATTGTCTTTGAAAAATTTAATTGTTGATACTTTAATTTGGAAGAAAATAAATGCTGCCCTTAAGACTCGATAATTTTATTGGATTGGAGAAAAATAAATGTTGCCCATAAAACTTGATGATTTTATTGGAAATGACCGAATTAAACAGGAATTTCGCAGAATATTTGAAACAAGGAACATCCCAAATTCCATAATTATAGAGGGAAAAAGTGCCCTCGGAAGAAGTACGCTGTCTAAATAGCTATAACATTCATTTGTCAGGGCAAATATTTGTCTTTAGAGAATTTAACTGTCGATACTTTAATTTGGAGGAAAATAAATGTTGCCCTTAAGACTCGATAATTTTATTGGATTGGGGAAAAATAAATGTTGCCCTTAAAACTTGATGATTTTATTAGAAATGACCGAATTAAACAAGAATTTCGCAGAATGTTTTAAACAAGGAACATTCCAAATTCCATAATTATAGAGAGAAAAAGTGGCCTCGGAAGAAGTACGCTATCTAAATAGCTATATGTTTGAAGCAAAAAACATTCCAAATTCCATAATTGTAGAGAAAAAAAGTGCCCTTGGAAGAAGTACACTGTCTAAACGGCTGTAATATTTATTCGGCAGGGCAAATATTGTCTTTGAAAAATTTAATTGTTGATACTTTAATTTGGAGGAAAATAAATGTTGCCCTTAAAACTTGATGATTATATTGGAAATGACCTAATTAGACAGAAATTTCGCAGAATATTTGAAGCAAGGAACATCCCAAATTCCATAATTATAGAGAGAAAAATTAGCCTCGGAAGAAGTACGCTATCTAAATAGTTATATGAAGGAACATTCCAAATTCCATGATTATAGAGGGAAAAAGTGCCCTCGAAAGAAGTACGCTGTCCAAATAGCTATAATATTTATTTGGCAGAGTAAATATTGTCTTTAGAGAATTTAACTGTCAATACTTTAATTTGGAGGAAAATAAATG
>JAIRSI010000087.1 GCA_031255515.1 Oscillospiraceae bacterium
AGTCACTAAGGGCTACGAATGCGGGATTAGGCTTGAGAAATTTAATGATATTAAAAAGGGCGATATTATAGAGGCGTTTTTGGTAGAAGAAGTAAAGTGATGTAAACAAAGAGACATTAGATAGAGTCTTTCTGCAGAACTAGAGCAGAAAACTTCGTGAATGCTATGTTTTGCTAGAGGGACTCTATTTGTTTTTATGAAGGATTTGGTATTTTTGAAGCGGCGTCTAAAGTTTTATGTTAAGTCGAATTTTAATTTTTTTTGCATAAAAATAAGATTACATAGTATTTAGCGTATATTGTTATTAAATGTGTTTATATTAGTCATAAATTATTGTAAAAAAAATAATATTTTTACTTGCAATTAATTCAAAACTAGGTTAATATTGGAATGTGGCAAGATTAATTGTACATCCTACATACGTGCGCATAAGTTCACTTGAACGAAATCTGCCACAAATATGTTAACTTTTTGAGTCCGGTGTTTTCTTGTGCATTGTATTTTCTAGTTGCAGTGCTGGATACTTTAGCTGTGTCATATCACAAGGCCATTTGCTATTGTTTTGTATTTGATTCCTTTAAAAAATTTTTAGATTTTGCAAATTATAACTTTTAGTTTTATCGTTTTACTATTTTAATGTTGTAGTTTTGAACTTTGCAAAGATCTTTAATTTTAGTGTGGCCGTTTTGTTTTTTGAATTTTTAGATTTTGTGAATCTCGAGATTCAGAGCTTGCCTGTTGCGATTTTTTTAGCAGTCTATCCCTAGCTTTGTGTGGTTTTATTTTATAGTTTTTTATTTAGGCCTGTAAAAGATAAATTTATCTATGCAGAGGCTCGGGGGCTTGCTCTGCGCAAACTACTTCTTAATCACAAAATGGAATATCGACAATAATACAAGATTAAAGCAGAGAGGCGGCAAAATTGATATTATCAATAAAGTAAAATTAACGCAGCTTTTAATATCCGTAACGCGCGTTTTTAAAGAAAATGCTAAATGAAATCAGTTTAAATTTTTCTGAGTGAAGTTGTTTAGGCAAACTTTTGAATTACGATTTATGACAAACGGATGGATGTAGGCGTCTGTTTAGCCAATTTATCGGAGAAAAAGTCCGGTCGAATTATTTCACATTGCACAGAAAATCAAGATATGCGCACGATATGTAGGAATTTTAGGAGGTATGTGTATGGGTTTTTAGAAGAAGTTTTGTGTTTTAAAAGGAATTATGGTGAACATTTCTATGCAAGCAGATGGGTGTAGGCATCTGCTTGCAAACCCTAGGAAACACAGGACTGCTGCAGAGAAAATATTGTCAAGCTACGCGAACATGTAAAGAAATATTCCTCTACGTGAATCTGCAAAAAATATCTCTAGTTACGTGAATCCATAAAGAAATACTTTCAATTACACTAATAAAATGCAGATCTTTAATCTGCAAAGAAACATTCCTAGTTACGTGGACCCATAGAGAAACACTTTCGATTACACGAATAAAATGTAGATCTTTCAAACTATTTCTATAAATTTTTAAAGTAAATTTTATACTCTTAAAGAAAATTATGACAAAATACGAGAGGAGTTGTTACAATGATTAAAAAACAAAGGGAGATAAAAAGATTTTTCAAAAAAGTTAAAGGGCCGGCGGTAAAATTATTGACCGTAGCTTTATCTTCAGCATTTATGTCGAGTAATTTAGTTGGCGCTGTAAGAAGAATTAGACTCAACGAACACGGAGGAACCTTTAGTCATGTGGCTTTTGAATTCAGCGATGATTACGATATGCATTGGTGGAGCTTCCATGATTTATTGTGTAAAACCAATGGATTCAGTGGTGTTGCCGATAGCAGACTATGGAATTTGCCGAATGATTTTATGGTTACGTTGCCGGATACTCCTCTTGAAATACGTGAACGAGAAGCACGTGAGCGGGAAGAACGCGAGATAAGGGATCGAGAAGACAGAGAGCGTGAGGACCGCATCAACGAGGAGGCCAACAGGAAGCAGGTTAATTTGGATGAAATCAACAAAGAAATAAGGCGAGTAGAAGACCATCTTGAATTTTTACATGATAGCGTTTCTAAAAGGAGTGGACATCTTGCTTTTTTAAGAGGTGAAATTGGAAAAAAAGAGGAACATCTTCGTTCACTGAATGGTGACGTTTATCATAAAGAGCGCTACCTTGATTGGCTGTGGAGCGAAAATGGCACTCAGCAATCTTGCCTAGATTCTATAAATGAAGAAGTAAGTGCCAAAGATGCCTGTCTTAACACGATAAATTATGACATTACTGACCGAGAGGTTTACCTGGAATGGCTTTGGAAAGAAGCGGGTGAGCGCAGACAGCATTTAGATTACGTAAATAAAAATATCAAAGAAAAAGAAGACCATTTAAAATGGCTGGATGAAGAGATTAATAGACAAAAGGGAAGTCTAGATAAACTGAATGATGAAATTTACAAACGAGAAGAGTATTTAAATTGGATGCATAAAGAAGCAGATAGCCAATCTGCCCGTCTCAAATCTGTCCGCGATAATGTTAGAAAATTAGATGAGAGAAATGCTCAATTTGATTCAGAAATTCAAGAGCGCAAGAGTCGTTTGGATTTTATTACCAAAGAAATCAGTAAAAAAAGTAGTAATTTGATTAAAAATAAAGCTACTGATAAAGAGAAAATTGATATGAAAGGAAGAATTTTGCTTCAAAAGAAAAATTCACCTATTAAAGTGCAGTATCCTTCGAACGAGGCAAAGGAGGAAATAAATTCAAGAAGACATAGTCTTAACGATGTTAAAAACAAGATTATTGCACTGCAAAAGAATTCGTCTTGCATGGGTAAAAAAATTGACGATAAAAAAGAAACTCTAGACAAATTAAATGAAGAAATAAATAATAGAAAAATTTATTTGTATCGAAGAGGTAATAAAAATTTAAAGATTAAAAAAGAAAAAGATTCAGAAGTAATATTTGATCAGGGCTTTAAAAAGCTTACAGACAATAGAAAATATCTAGAAGAATTAAAAGAAAAATTTAGAAAAAATCAACGAGAAGATGAAGAGCTTGATTTAAAATTTAATAGTGAATCTCAAGAAATTATAAATGAAATTTCACATTGTAAATCACTATTGTTATCCAGATCAAATGAAAGTCAGACTGACAGCATTCGGGAGACATTTACGATGGAAGTACAGGGCTAATGGTTTTTGCAAAAAAACGATTTAAAAACTCTAAATATTTTGTATGTACCAAAATTATAAATTTATTTTTCAATAAATTTTAATTATTAATGTCGTCTTAAATATTAATGAAGAAGGGGTTCTGTTATGAAAATAATAATAAAAAAAATTCTAGTTGCAGCTTTATCTTGCGGCTTATTTTACAACTTGTTGTCATCGTCGGCTTTTGCCGGATCGCAAGATCGTCTGGATGATATAAATAGAGAGATTGACAGACGAAACGGCCATTCTAACTGGGTAAATGATGAGGCCAGGGCAAAACAAAATGAATTACAGACTATAGAAAACGATATAGGAAGTGTAGAACACAGATGCCATTGTTTAGATCATGAAAAAGAAGAAAGAGAAGGTTATTTTCAGTGGATTTGTAGCGAAATTAATAAAAAAGAAGAAGACTTAAACCATATTTGGCAAAAAAAAGGAGAAAGACAAGAACATCTTAATTGGGTTAAGAGCGAGATATGGAACAGAGAGCGTCATTTTGATTGGGTGAAAAGCGAGATCAATGGGAAAGAAGATGAACTTAGAAAGCTTCATGAAGAAATTAGCGCAAGGGAGGGTCATTTAAGTTGGGTTGACGGTATTGTCATCAAGGGTAAAGAAGCTCATTTAGAAGAAATGAATAAAAATGTAGAAGACAGAGGCAAACACTTAAATCGGATTAACGATGAAGTTAGTAAAAAAGAGAATGAATTAACTTCGCTGCAAAATGAAATTAATGAACAAAAAAGACGTGTTAGTGACCTAGAAGAGCAACTTAGTTACAGAGTAAAGAACCTTCAACATTTAACAGCGACACTTGCAGAAAAAGAGAATCATCTTAATTGTATTAGAGCAGAAATTTCCAAAGAAAGGGTTATTCCGCGCAATATAAGTAAAAAAATTGTCAATTGTGAAAATTATTTGAATTGTATTGGCAAAAATTTTGCAGAACAAGAAGAATATTGCAAGTTATTTGACGCTGAATTTATCGCAATTAAAGAAGATTACAAAAAACTGCGGGCTAGCAAAAAGTATCAAGGAGAGTGCTTAAAGCTAGTTGACAGTAAGATTATGAAGAGAAGAGAAACTTTAAAAGTATTATCAGAATGTTTTATTTATACGGACACAAGGCCGGGAGAGAATAAAATATTTCAAAGAAAAAGCCATGTTGAATCAGCTATCAAGATGAATTTTGAAGATTTTAATCTTTTAATAGAAACAATTTTAGGCTCCGACAAGAATAAAAAATCTTCAGAGAAAAATTTTGATGAACTTAGTGAAGCGAAGCAGATTTTGATAAATTTAGGATTAGAAGAAAAAATTTCCCGACAAGAAAAAAATAATAAAGAAAAAAAGAGAATTTACGCAAAGAAAGTAAAGTCCTTAGAAGATGAACTTTTAGCATTAAAATTGCAAATAAACGGTGAAGGCAATTGTGAATTTGCAGCAGATGCGATTAAAGATGAAGGAGAGGCTTTAAGAGAAATGTCCAGAGGGATAGCTCTTGAGCTGCTTGAAGTTTAATTTGTAGAGAAAATAAAG
>JAIRSI010000011.1 GCA_031255515.1 Oscillospiraceae bacterium
CACGCTCATGCATTTTTGATCATTTTTAAAACGCAGCTCAAAAACAAAGTGGCATTTTGAAGGTCTTTCTGTGAATATCACACACTCCGTATTTTTTAATCATTTCTAAATGCAACTTAGTTCCGTAACCCTTGTGTTTGTAAAGATTGTAATTTGGATATTCGAAGTGAAACCTGACCATCAAAGAATCTCTATAAACTTTAGCTAAAATCGACGCGGCTGCTATAGAAGAACAAATAGAATCTCCTTTGATTATAGTTTTGGATTTTATGTCGATTTTAGGAGCAATATTGCCATCCACCAAAACAATGTTGGGTTTTAAACTAAGCCCATCCACAGCTCTTTTCATAGCAAGAAGCGT
The DNA here is from genome assembly GCA_031255515.1 of Oscillospiraceae bacterium. Lineage (GTDB taxonomy): Bacteria > Bacillota > Clostridia > Oscillospirales > Acutalibacteraceae > JAITRE01. Next base: position 362 of record JAIRSI010000011.1, read on the forward strand.
CGCGCGTAATATGTCAAATTTATCTATTTCCTTTGCAGAGGCCTCACAGATACAAAAATCCAGAGCATCATTTTTAATCTCAATGGCCAACTTCTCGCGCCGTTTGGCGCTTAGAGTTTTGGAGTCTCCCAGCCCTTCAATTTTTTTATCGCAATCTAAAATAACCGCAGCTGCGACAACCGGGCCAGCAAGACAACCTCTCCCAGCCTCATCAACACCACATATCAAGTCGAGACCTTTTCGTCTGAGCGAATTTTCAAATTCTTCCAAATCAAGCAGCCCTAATTTACGCCCAATCATTATCAAAACCTCTTCGTCCGAGCAAATTCTTAAAATCCTTATAAACCAAGCATCCGTAACTCGTTGCCTCACTTATTAAAATCTCTTCGTCCGTAACTTGTTGCTTCACTCATTAAAACATCTTCACCTGAGCAAATTTTTAAAATCCTCCAAATCAAACATCTCCAATTTACTGCCAATCGTCAAATCTTCTCTATCTAGACAAATTTTCAAAGCTCCCTACAAATCAAACAACACCTATAATTTGCTGTTAACCATCGCCAAAGCCTCTCTTACTTGAATAAATTTACAAGTTCTTCTAAAAAAGCAGCCCAATTTGCGATCAATATTGTCAAGATTTCTTCGTTCAAGCAAATCTTCAAAGCCTCTTAAATCAAGAAATAATTTTAACTTATCAATAAATATTTTCGTATTTGATTTTGGGATCAACACATTCTCCATTTTTATTGCGCAGTTCAAAATGAAGATGGCTTCCAGTAGAAAAACCCGTGCTACCCACGAGACCTAAAACTTGCCCTTGAACTACTCTAGCATCTACATCGACACAAACAGTACTAAGGTGTGCATAAACTACCGTATGTCCGTCATCTAGTCTTACAATCACAAAATTTCCATAGCCACCATTGCAACCACAGCTGCCATTCTTTCCGTAGTTGTGAATGCAATTGCGATATACCTTGACTACTACTCCATCAGCCACAGCAAAAACAGGCTCACCGCCAATACCGTTACCCGCAATATCTACACCTTTGTGAAGGCCACCAGGACGCTTTTCGTTAAAGACAGAGCTAATATAGTTATATTCTTCTTTGACGGGCCATCTATAAGTCTTTTGTTCTTGTTGCGACACTTGAGAATTAGTTGGAGACGGCGAAGGCGTTTTAGAAGGAGCAACCTTCTTTTGTCGTGGCTTAGAATTTTGAGATACAAAGCCATTGAGCACTGTTTCGCGAGGCCCGCTAGCTGCCTTTTTTTCTTGGGCAATTCTTCTCTCTTGAGTTAATCTTTTTTCTTCTTCCGTTTTCTTTTTTTCCGCCGCTCTTCTTTCTTCTTCCTTTCTTTTTTCTTCTTCTCTTCTTTCCCGAGTTAATTTTTGTTCCTCATATATTCTTTTCTTTTCAGTTGCCTTTCTTTGCCCTTCCTCGGCTGCTTTCCTCTCTTTTTCAGCCTTTTCTTCCTGTATGATCCTTTCTTTTTCCTGTTTTTCCGTCTCAGCTATTATACATTGCTTAATCTCATCATCAATCTTCTTCTGCTCCGCTTCATTTTTATTAATGCTCTTCTCTAAGGCCTGTTGTTCTTCGTTAAAAGATTTCACAGAGTTTTCAGAGTTATTTTTTAATTCCTTGAGAAATTCTTTTTGGACTAATAAACTTTCGTTCAAATCCTTTACAATTTGTTCTTTGCCAATAAAAGCATCAATCTCAGCCTTTAGCTGTTCTACAAGCCCTCTTGTGTTACTCATCAAATTCCTATCGCGCTCTGCCATATATTTGATAGCCGCAATATTATCACCGATATCGACATCTCCAGCTGTTCTGGTAAGTAAAAAACTTAAGAATAGCAAATCTCCATCTCCTGAAAAATACGCTGATTTTATACGCATTTTAAGTTTCTCGATAGCGTCATTTTTTTCACGCTCAAGATCCACTATTTTCTCCTGAGACAAAATTTTTTCTTTTTCTAAACGCTGAATTTGTTGCTTCACTTGCAAAATTTGATTGTCTAAAACACTTACTTTGTAACTTAATTGAAAGCAATTTTCCTTTTCTCTGCCTATTCTTTGCTCAGCCCCACCCAATATCTTCCTAAGATCTTCATTTTGCTTTAATAATTCTGATTTTTTTTGGCCTAATCCACCGCCAAATCTATTGCCATAAACACAAAAAGCGGGACTTTGCAAAAAAAAGATAAAACTAAATCCAACAACCAATAAATCTCTGACCATCCTTGCACTAAACGTTTTGTAAGAAATATAAAACAATTACTTCCCCTCCTCACTCACACTAAAATCTACAACAAATCATCCTAGAACTCAGCAGCCACCTTTTGACGCCTTCGATCGCCAACAAAATCACAAAGCAATCACTTTTCCCGCCTCTTTTCGTAAATATTTCCTTATAGAAATCACTCCGCCTATGAATCCCGAGGAAATTCCCGCAAGTTAAGAAAAACATAGCCGTAGAGCCATTTATAAAGCAATCACTTTTCCCGCCTCTTTTCGTAAATATTTCCTTATAGAAATCACTCCGCCTATGAATCCCGAGGAAATTCCCGCAAGTAAGAAAAACGTAGCCATAGAGCCATTTATACCGTCAAATGCAATATTTGTAAACGGAATTAATCTCTGCAAAATTCTCAGTATTACGTTTGAAAGTAACCTTAAAAGACCTATTGCCACAATGGAGGAAAAGAGCCCTATAACAATACCCTCCACTATGAACGGAATTCTTATGAATAAATTCGTAGCGCCCACAGATTTCATTATGCTAATCTCCAAGCGCCGACTGTACATAGTAACCCTAATAGTATTGGAAACAATAAAGAGAGCTACGAGGGCAAAAACAAGAATTACGCCTACCTCTATATAATGGACCATATGATTCACCTCAGTGAGACGTCTAGCTATATCTCTACGATCTCCTATAGAGTCTACACCTTCTAATTCCGACAAAGTTGTTATTGTTTCGTCATACTTAGACAAATCCGCCATGCTAACACGAAAGGCATCAGGAAGTGGATTTTCTTCCCCTTTTAGACCTTCCATCAAATCTCCAAGTGCCTTACTGTATTTTTGAATAGCCTCTTCTTTGGAATAAAACTCGCAAGAGGAAATATTGGGAATTCCCTTTATTCTCTTACCTATTTTTTCAGCTTCTTCCGACGACACATCCGAATTAAGATGAATCGTTATGTTATTTTTTGACTCAACAATACTGAGGGTTTTATTAAGACTCATAGACAGCAAAACCACAGATCCCGTTAAGAACAAACAGCATACAAGAACTATAGTGGAAGCCAGTGACATCACCCAATTATTCCATATACTCTTTAGACCTTCTCTGGTTAAATAGAAAACTGAATTAAATTTCATTCGTATTGCGCCTCCTTTTTAAAGATCAAATTTTTCATAAAATATTTGTCTTTATTAGGCTCCGCTAGCCAATTGTTCATCACAACTATCAGAAACCATCTGCCCATTTTCTATCTCAACAACTCTTTTATTAAACTTACCCACAAGACCGTGCTCATGAGTAACCATCAGTACAGTTGTTCCTTGATTGTTTATTTTATTTAATAGTTCAACAATTTCAAAAGACAACGACGGGTCAACATTTCCAGTAGGTTCATCGGCAATTAACAAATCGGGATTATTTACCAGCGCTCTGGCAAGACCTACTCTTTGTTGCTCTCCCCCCGACAATTCATTAGGGCGCGAATTCTCTTTATCAGTGAGATCTACAAGGCCTAAAACATAAGGCACTCTAGAGCGCACAGCTCTTTCAGAAGCACCAGTTACACGCATCGCAAACGCAACGTTATCAAATATATTCATTTTGCTAATAAGCCTAAAATCCTGAAACACTATACCCATGGTCCTGCGAAAATACGGAATCTGGCGATTCTTCAGTGAGAGAACATCCATATTGTTTACAATTAAACTCCCCGAAGTTGGCGACTCCTCCCTGGTTATCAATTTAAGAAGAGTGCTTTTACCAGCCCCAGAAGAACCTAATATAAAAACAAACTCACCCTTTTGTACGTACAAATCGACATCTTTAACGGCGCAAATTCCGTTGGGATATTCTTTAGTTATTTTTTTAAATTCTATCATCAGGCAACCCTTTCTTAAAATTCAAACAGTAGCTTTAAAATTTAATCTCGCGGCATAAGGTTATTAATATCTAACTGGACTGTGAGAAAGATATTTCTTAACCATAAGCGCAACCTTAAGAACGGCTGCATCTTCAAAGTCCCTCACATCAAGACCTGTAACTTTTTTAATTTTTTCAAGTCTATAAACCAGTGTATTTCTATGCAAGAAGAGTTTCCTTGAAGTTTCAGATATATTTAAATTACTTTCAAAAAAGCGCTGCACAGTAAACAAAGTTTCATCGTCTAAAGAGTCCTCACGGCCAAACTTAAAAATCTCACGTAAAAACACTTCACACAAGGTACTAGGCAAGTTATATATCAGTCTTGCAACACCCAAACGGTCATGACTCATCACCTTTTTTTTTGTGTAAAAAATTTTGCCAATCTCGAGCGAAATTTTTGCCTCTTTGAATGATTTGACCAAGCCGTTTAAACTCCCCCTAACACTGCTTCCTATCCCCATCGAACAATCGGTACAAAACTCATTAGCTAGAGCGTCCATCGTGGACTTAGCAAGATTTTCTAAATTGCAGCTACCAGCTTCATCGACAATTTCTTTCACTAAAACTATATCGCTACGATTAAAAGTCACTACAAAATCTTTTGTTTTGTCTGGAAACAGCCCCCTTAGAAAATCATAAACCTCATAACTAGATTTTTCTCCCAGTCTTATCAAAATGCAAACTCTTAAAGCGGTACTCTTAAAGCCCAGGGTAAGAGCCCCGGCATCCACTTCAGAGGACAAAATATTGCCAAGGAGTAAGTTTTTAATGAAAGCTTCACAATCATATCCCCTTCCTTGATATTTTTCGATGTTATTTAAAGCTACAATCAACAAATCGACACATCTCTTAGAATCTTCATTTTCTCCATCAACAAAAACAGCGTATGGTGCAATGCCTCCACCTCCAAAGGACATATAAGTACATCCATTTACGACAAAAGATGACATCTCAGTAAATAATTCCCCAGGAAGATCGCCAATTTTTTGACCAATTCGCTTAAACTCACCGCACGCAACCACAACACAAGATCTGTCTATAATGCCAACAGTTTTACCTACAACTCCTTGCATTTGATCGATGACATCTCGAAACAACCTAGTAGACACTTTAAATTAATCCTCCAAGCAAACCTTGCACAGTCTTCCCTAACACGTTTAAAATAATTAAAAACAACCAAACCGCAAAAGCAGTGTAAGTCATCAACTGTCAAAAGTGCAAATCAAAGCTTAATCTAAAGACCACACCTTTCATTCGGCACCGACACTTTGAGTAAAGCTCTATCTAAAGAACCACACTTTCACTCTCCGCTTAAACACCTCTGCTTTTTAGCTCAAATTTCACATTAAAAAACAAAAAAATCACATTGCTATGTTACCATATATTAGTTCATAACGCAAACATCAAGCTTTATCCATTCATTTAGCCCACATGGTGATTGCGTGCTTTGACACTTGATGATATTTTAAAATTTCTTCAGCAGATCGACTACATGCATAAGAGAAGATTTGCAAAGATCAGTGCCGCAAGGAAGATTGACTATCCTTTCTAAAAAATACCTAGCCTTTTCTATCTTGTAACTCTGAAATTTACAGTAGCACTTTTGCAAATGAACAAGCATCCATAAAGGCCTAACTTCTACACCGCTTTTTAATAAGTAATTAATTAAATCTTTTCTCTTTCGCGTCAAATGCGCATAAAACCACTTATTAGATCTTATTTGGTCGTTAAAAGGAAGAAGTTCTATCCCGAATTTTTTATAGATCTCATAGTTTTTATTTTTTATTTCTATAAACTTTTCGATCTGTTCAATCTGCCCTAAACCAATAGCGGCCTGAATATTACTCATCCTATAATTGTAGCCAATTTCATCGTGTACAAAATACAATGGATCATTTTTAGCTTGTCCAGATAGAAAACGAATCTTTTCTAGTAATCGATTATCGTTTGAAACGACAGCGCCACCCCCCCCTGTAGTGATGATCTTGTTTCCGTTGAAAGAAAATACCCCAATATCCCCCATAGTTCCAGCATATTTGCCTTTTAAGGGACCGTGCACATAGTAACTGCCGAGCGCCTCCGTCGCATCTTCAACAAGTTTTAATTTAAAAAGCTTAGCTAGTTCTAAAATTTTATCCATATTCCCTAAATTCCCAAAAACATGAACCACAATAATCGCCTTAATTATTCTATTTGTAGCCTTATTCACTAAAATATTCCCATCAAAAACGCACTCGTAGTTCAAAAATTCTTCGAGTTTTTCTGGGTCCATGCAAAGAGAATTGTCGCAGTCCATAAAAACGGGGTAGGCTCCAACATATCTGACTGGATTAACGGCTGCTATAAAGGCAACGGTCGGGACTATGACTTCATCGCCCTCGCGTATTCCCAGGGCAATCATGCTCAGATGTATACCAGAAGTGCCACTCTGACAAGCTACAGTGCCCTTTATCCCAACATAGGAACAAATGGCCTTTTCAAGGCTAGTGATGTAATTTCCATTTGAGACCCATTGACTTTTTATAGCATCAGAGACATAGCGAAGCTCGTTACCCTTAAGATTCGGACCACAAAGACTGACCCTAACAGCAGACTCCACCTCTCCTTTTATATCGTTTTCACACATGTGGCAAACCCCCATATAACCTGGCCAAATCCTCCTTTAATAAAAAGGTAAATTTCAAATCATTACATTTGAAAAAGAAAAGCCAAACAATAGTTAAAAGATCACCGTAGCAAAATCCCAAAACGCCCGCGTTGTTCTAAGCCTATGCACCAGAACTATCTGATCAACAAAATCTTCAAAACCTCGCACCGCTTTAAACTGTAGTAAAATCCCAAAACGCCCGCGTTGCTGTAGGCCTATGCGCCAGAACTATCTGATCAATAAAACCTTCAGAACCTCGTACCGTTTTAAACTTATGCCAAAAATCATACGCTATTTTGAGCAAAAATTCAAAACATACGCTGCTCTAACAAATACCAAAGCCATCCGCTATCACCATAATATGACTCTATAACATCTTGCAAAAAAAATCAACAGCATTTCTCAAATTATTTATCGATCGAATCTCCCTTTAAAATTATAAAATATTAAAATATAAACAAATAAATACTTAAATTACTAAAATTCCCATCTAAATTAAATCCATCCAGCCCGGATTTTTAGGATCATCTCTAAAAAATTTTAGGCCCTTAAAGTCGCTTTCGCTTATAATACGCCTTTTAAGCGCCGTTTCTATCAAATCATCATAAGACAATAAAGAAAAATTTTTAGTATTTTCGCGCGTTAGAGCTTCAAGACTTGCTTTCATGCCGTAAGTAAAGATGGATACGATTCCCAAAACATTTGCCTGGGCTTTGCGCAAAATTTTAACCACGTTTATAACAGAACCGGCTGTGGATATCAAATCCTCAATCACAACCGTGTTTTGATTTGGCTCTATTTTGCCCTCTATAAGATTTTTTCTGCCGTGATCCTTTTCGTTACCGCGCACATAGACCATGGGCAAATCTAGATCACAAGCTATAAATGCAGCGTGAGCAATTCCTGCAGTACTTGTTCCTGCCAAAATTTCACATTCTGAAAAATTTTCCTTAACAATTTCTGAAAGACAAGCTTCTATTTTTTTTCTTATTTTAGGAAAAGAAAGAATAAGACGATTATCGCAGTAAATAGGAGATTTAATTCCACTAGCCCAAGTAAATGGTTTTTTCGGGGATAAAAACACAGCCCCAATATCAAATAAATTCTCTACTATTTCCCCTTTTTTCATAAATTAATCTCCTCTCAATATTCATTCCTAAAAGTTATAAATCATCTTAAATATACTAATTGTTTTAAAAATCTTACATTTTTCCTAGAAAATCTTTAATTATTTTGTCATACTGCCCTACGGGATCTCTAGAGTTAGTTATAGGCCTCCCCACGACTATAAAATCACTCCCTAGTTCTCTCGCTTGCTTCGGCGTCGAAACACGAACTTGATCGTCATTTGCAGATTCATATCGTATCCCAGGGCTTACTGCCAAAAAATCTCTACCGCAAACCCTTTTTATCTCAGCGGCCTCCAAAGGGGAACAAATTACTCCATCAGCGCCACTTTCTCTGGCGTCTAGTGCGTAATTTTTAACAACTTCGTCTAGTGTGTTATTTATTAGCAATTCTTTGGTTAAAATTTCTTGACTTATACTGGTCAATACCGTTACAGCGAGTAGTAATGTCGAATTTTTTCGAAAACTGAGTCCTTTTTTCGCCGCCGATATCATTTCTCTGCCCCCAGCGGCATGTACTGTGACCATATCAACGCCAAACTCCGATATTTTACGCGCTGCTTTTTCAACAGTATTTGGAATATCATGTAATTTAAGGTCGAGAAAAACTTTATTTTCCATACTTTTCGCCCGTAGAACTATATCCGGCCCTTCGCTGCAAAAAAGTTCTAACCCCACCTTCACAAACAGCTTTCTTTTATTGAATTTTGATAAAAATTCTAAAAATTCAATTCTATTCGAAAAATCACAAGCTATTATAACATCTCTGGCCATTTAAAACACCTAACACTTTTAGCAAAATTTCCCATAATTTAGATATAATACATCACTGCACATAGTGACTTCTACCAATTATATCTTTGAGATCTTTTATGCCGTATTCTTCCATTTTTCTGGGAAGTTCCTCAATTATCTCTTTACACACGAAAGGATTTACTAAATTTTGACTCCCAACCTCAGTGGCAGTAGCCCCGGCAGACAAAAATTCTATCACATCGTCGGCATCGCAAATACCGCCAGAAGCTATTATAGGGATGTTGATCTCTTTGCTTACCTGATAAACATTTTTTAGCGCAACGGGCTTGATGGCCGGGCCGGAAAATCCCGCAACTTTAGTGGATACCACAGGTCTGCCAGTTTTCGTATCTATAACAGTGCCAAGTAAAGTGTTGCATAAAGTCAAACCGTCTGCACCGCCATTTTTGGCACAAATTGCCATTTCCACGATGTCGCTAACGTTTGGCGAAAGCTTTATGTATACTGGTTTGCTTGTCTTTTTTTTGATTTCTTGACATACAGAAAACACAGTCTTTGTGCAAGAAGCAAAGGTAACTCCATTTTCCTTTACGTTAGGACAACTAAGATTTATTTCTAAAATTCCAACTTGATCTACGGCATCAAACTTTTCAGCCACATAAACATACTCTTCGGGAGAAAATCCAGCAACACTCGCTATTATTTTCTTTGAAAATACCTTATTCAATTTAGGCAATTCTTGTAGAATAACTGCATCTACACCGGGATTTTGTAGACCTATAGCATTTAACATACCATTTCTGCATTCCGCTATTCTTGGTGATAAATTTCCAAATCTTTCTGTCTTAGTTGTACTTTTAAGGGCAATACTTCCCAAAATATTTATATCATACCAACTCGAAAATTCATACCCAAATCCAAATGTACCACTGGCTGGAATGATAGGATTTTCTAAACGCAAACCACTCAGCATCACGCTAAGTCTACTCACTAAAGTCCACCTCACTACTATAAATTACTGGCCCGTCCACACAAATTCGCTTACTTTTATTGATTGTTTTAAAAGAGCAACTCATACACGCGCCAAACCCACAGCCCATGCGCTCTTCTAGCAAAAGTTGACCCGGCGCAGCTTTAAATCGATGAACAGATTTTAGCATTGGCAAAGGACCACAAGAAAAATAATAATTGTAAGAAATATCTCTAAGACTGTCGGTAACTAGTCCTTTTGTGCCAATTTTGCCGTCAAGGGAACTCACATGTATGGCAGAAAATCTAGAAAACTCATCCAAAAAAAAAGCTTGTTTGGAATCCGTAAACCCCAAAACTGTTTCAAAACTAACGCCAGATTCTTTAAGGCTTTTTGCAAGAAAATATAAAGGCGCGGCCCCCATTCCGCCCCCTATCAAAACTACCTCGCTTTTATCTGAAAGCGCATCCATATCAAAACCATTTCCAAGCCCGCAAATAATATCTAATTGCTGCGCGCGCGTAGTCTCGGATAGCCTTTTTGTGCCTCTTCCCACAACTTTATAAACAATTATTATAGACTTTTCTAAACAATCGCAAATGCTAAAAGGTCTACGCAGATAAAAATTATCAATTTTGATATTTATAAATTGACCTGGAATTTGCTGTAAATTAACACTAGTCTCAATAACTAACTTAAAAATATCTTTTGCTATAGGCTCATTGTATTTCACGCTACACAAACATCGTTCTCTCATAGATATTTAACATCACTCCCAAAAAATTTAACTGACCCTCCCGCGGCGCTATGCAGACCTTTTTTATTCTACAACAACTTGATAAATTTTACTACACAAACACACCTACATCCAAGTACCTTAGCAAAAATTTTAAAAAATTCTTTAGAATTTTAAAGCTAATTTTGTAAACAATAGCTGACAGGACCTAGTGGTTCTACATAACCGACAAAAAATCTAGGGGGTTTTAAATATCTTGCTTGACTCTTGACTATGGAATACACACCGTGGTAAAATAGCGTAAGATTTGGTTGCAACAGTGTAAGATGCTTTTGGAGTTTTCTGACAAAGGCACTTCTGTTAGTACTTTAACCCCTTGAGGGGAGGGAATATAAGTGTCAGAAATTATAATAAAAGACAATGAATCCATTGATAGCGCTCTGAGAAGATTTAAAAAACAGTGCTCCAGAGCCGGGGTCATCTCTGAAGCACGCAAGAGAGAAGCGTATGAAAAACCTTCAGTCAAACGCAAGAAAAAATCAGAAGCAGCACGTAAACGCAAGTTGAAACATTAGATTTTTTTAGTTTAGGGGCCATTTTTTAAATTCTTCTTTTTAAAGAAATGTTTAAGGGAATGATTATGTGGGAAAATTTAGCTAAAAATTTGCCCACCGGTACGGATGCCGCGCTTGTAACGTCCGTAAAAAACCGGTTGTACTTCACTTTGTTTGAATCTCATTCTGGTTATTTGTTGATAACGAAAGATAAATCGTATACTTTGGTGGATTTTCGTTATCATGAGATGGCAGTAGATCAGGTTAAAGGCTCGAATGTTGTTTTATTTAGCAATATTGAAAAAATTTTAGAGAAGCTTGTTTTAAAACATAAAATTCATAAAATTATCGTAGAAAACGACGATTTAACTTTAAGAAGATTTGAAAAATTTAAAGATCTTTTTGCTAAATTTGGTGTTCGTGTTGTGGCAGACGATAGTCTTGATTCGACTATAGCAAAGATGCGCCAGATCAAATCTGAAAAAGAAATAAAAAAAATAAAGACTGCCCAAAAAATCACCGAAGAATCTTTGAGACGAGCTCTTGGTCGCGTGACGCCTGGAATAACCACTGAGCTGGATTTATCGCTCGATATCGAGTATGATATGAAAAAAAGTGGTGCCAGTGCAGCCTCCTTCGATCTCATCGTATTGAGCGGAGAAAAAACTTCCATGCCGCACGGCAAGCCGACTAATAGTAAAATAAAAAATGACGCTTTTTTGACTTTAGATATAGGCGCAATGTTTGAGGGCTATTGTAGCGACATGACTAGAACGGTGGCGATAGGCGAGGTTGGCGAAAAAGAATCTAAAATCTACAATATTGTTTTAGAGGCGCAGCTTGAAGGTTTAAAGGCGATAAAAGCAGGAATTCTTGCCAAGAATGTCGATAAAATTGTAAGAGATTTTATTGAAGAACACGGGTACGGAAAATACTTTGGTCACTCGACAGGCCACGGGGTAGGGCTTGATATACACGAAAGTCCTCGTCTTTCTTCGATGGACGAAACAGTTCTTGAGCCGGGGATGGTTTTGACTGTAGAGCCAGGAATATATTTGCCAGGCGAATTTGGGGTTCGGATAGAGGATATGGTTTTGGTGACCGAGGATGGATGTGAAAATTTAGCTAATATCGACAAAGAATTAACTTTTTTTAATTCAATCAAAAAATAAAACTAATTGAAGACTTTCATAACATTGACAACCTCATCTTGCGCATTTTTTTCAAAAAAGCTATTAAAAGAAAACAACATGAAACCTTCGCAATTAATCTTTCTTCCATATTCGACTTGCCTTGACAATATATCATTTTTACCGTTCCAGGTCCCGTTGTCCAGTAAACTCCCCCCTTTGTAAACCCCCAAACCCAAGTACAGTTTTACGTCCTTTCCTTTAACAAGTTTGCGCCATTCATTGGCTGTTTTGTCGAAAGGAAATTTGGGGTGCTCGAAATTCATATAAATTTGCGGGCACAGGTAGTCCACGTATCCCTTGGTGTTGCCCCACAGTTTTACGTCGGCTCCGACTGATAAATCGTAATCAATATCGCATCTTGGAGATATTCCAAATTCGATATTTCCTGCATCTTTTACCACACTATAAATTCCAGAAACTATAGCATTTATATTCGCTTTTCTAAATTCTCCTAGATTCAGCGGCTGGCCAGTTTGTTTGGCAATTTTACAATATTTTTCGTAGGATGATTTATCAAAATTTTCCCCTTCAGTGGGATAAAAATAGTCATCTAGGTGAATTCCATCTACTCCGTATTTTTTCACCATTTCTTTTACGCCTTGTATGATTAATTTGCGTACCTCGGGCGAAGCTGGATTGTAATATTTTCCCCCTTCAAAATCAATTGCAGCTAGATTTAAATTTTCATCGGAGCTTTTTCTAAATTTTACAAATGGATTGTTACCGCTGAGCGACTTTGGAGTTTCGCTAAGCTGCACTCGGAGCGGATTTATCCAGGCATGAATTTTAAGACCATTTTCATGGGCCGCTTTGACCATATATTTTAGCGGATCGTAGCCCGGATCCTTGCCCTGCTCTCCGGTTAACAAATGAGACCACGGAAACAACTCAGACTCATACATTGCATCACTGTGAGATCTAACGTGCACTATTAAGGTGTTCATAAAATGCTCTTTAGACACTTTGACTATTTCGTTAAATGTTTCCTTAAATGACTCTTCTCCCCCTTGTTTTTTGCTGACGTCAAGGCTAGTAAAGGGCACCCACACTGCCCTCATCTCTTCGCTCGAATTCACTCCTTCTCGCATTTTTGGTGCCGGAGTCTCAGGCGCAGATTGGCTCTTGTTTAGTTCGTCTGAGGGATTATTGCTTGCATTATTATTTTTGTTCGACTTAAAATAAATAAATCCAACAACAAAAATTAAAATACTACTCACCGCTATGAAGGGAAAAATCTTAAAAAATCTCCTAAATCCCATGAATAATTCTTCTCTCCTTTTGTGACTTTTGCTTATAATTCACGCCTACAGAGCGTTTTTTTGCCGAGTAGCTTTGCCCTTATTTAATATTAAATCTCTATGTAAAAAAGATTTTTCGTATCACTAAACCGGACGTCTACAAATCTGCACACAGACGCATAGATGTCGATTTTCGCAAATTTGCGCGCAGATACGAGACGCCAGTTCTAGCTACTAAACATCTTTCTGGAAAAAACTCTTAGTAGCTAAAAAAGCTGAATAAACATCTATTTTTGAAACAACTTCAAAAGGAGAATGCATAGACAAAACTGGCACACCCACGTCAACGACGTCTAAATTTAAATTGGCTATAAACTTAGCAACGGTGCCACCTCCGCCGGCGTCGACTTTGCCTAATTCCCCCGTCTGCCAGAGGATATTGTTCCCATCAAAAAGTGATCTGACCTCGGCCATAAACTCAGCAGACGCATCTGATCCGCCACTCTTTCCTCCAAATCCAGTGTATTTCGAAACCACCACTCCATGGTTTAAAAAACAACTGTTGCCGGCTTCGTAGTATGAAGAAAAATTCGAGTCAAAGGCCGCGCTCACATCAGTGGAAAAACATTTCGATTTTGATAAAACGTGCCTTACCTCCACCCCGTCTTGTTTTGCCAAATCCTCCACAAAATACTTTAAAAAAGAAGAATTCATGCCCGTATTGCCGTCGCTGCCAACCTCTTCTTTGTCGGACAAAACAACTAAAACAGTACTAGAAACATCCTGGCAAGTTAAAATAGCCATCAAGGACACATAAGCACACACTCTGTCATCATGCCCGTATCCACCTATCATGCTTCTATCAAATCCTATATCTCTTGTCTTAAACGCCGGCACAATTTCTATTTCTGCCGACAAAAAATCAGTCTCGGTGATCTTGTAACTTTCGTTTAAAATTTTAAGTGTGTTAAGTTTTGCAAGACCCATTTCCTCGCTTTCCTTTTGTTGATCTGACTCCCCAATTAACAAACGGCTCCCCACCAAAAGATTTAATTCTTCGCCTAAAAACGCTTCGTCAACTGTCTTTTTTAATCTGTCTTTTCCTAAATGAGGCAATAAATCGCTTATGCAAAACTGAGGATCTGACTCATCTTCCCCTATGCAAACGTCAATACTTTCTCCATCTTTTTTGAATATTTTGCCGTGTATAGCCAGTGGCACCGCCAACCATTGATATTTTTTGATGCCACCATAATAATGCGTCTTAAATAATGTCATATCATTTGATTCGTACACCGGATTCGGCTTTAAATCTAATCTCGGAGAATCTATATGCGCAGCCGCTATTTTTATGCCATTTTTCGTTTTATTTTTTCCAATAACAGCAAAAATAATCGATTTATGCTTATTTACATAATATACTTTTTCGCCGGCTTCGTATTTGGTGTCAGGGTCAAATTCCTTAAAACCAAATTCCTGAGCCAAAAGTAACGTCTCTTTAACTGCCTCTCGTTCAGTTTTACTTTTATCTAAAAACTTCTTGTATTTCTCACAAAAATCGTCTATTTCCTTGAGACTTTTTTCGTCAATAAACCTGCTTCCATGCTTCGATTTACGAAGTAATTCTTTTTTAATATCTTTTAAATTTGAATTAATTTTCAAGCTAAAACATCTTCTTTCTGTTATCTAAATATCAATAACTTCCAGGGCCCCTTCGACATCTTCCGTCGCAAGCACTCTTTTTTGTTTGTCGATAAAAATTCCCCCCGCACCGTATTTTTTTAAAATGGACACTCCCTGTTCTTTACCTAACACAAAACAGGCTCTAGCCAGTGCGCTAGCGAGTACCCCGTCGTGGTGTACAACCGTGACCGAAGCAAGTTCATTGTTTGTCGGAAAACCCGTAAACGGATCTATGACTCCGTGAAAAAATTTACCATCCTTTTGAAAACTATTATCCCCAAAATCAACCGTACAAACACAACCATCTTTAACTTCTAAAAACGCAAAATTTACACCCTCATTTCTTTTAAAAGGATGTAGTATATTAACTCTAAAAGGGCTATTATCCTTTTTATTCCCCCAAACTCCTACACTATTACCAACGCGGACAATCCCCGCCGATGCGCCGTTTTCCTGATATTGCTTCAGCGCCGCACTGCAAGCAGCTCCGTCGGCGATAGGGCCAAGATCTACGAAAGTACCTTCGCCAAAAATTCTAACTTTTAATACTTCTTTGTTAATTTTTAGTCTTTTATAATCAACACTCTCCATTTTTTCTAAAATTTCTCCATTGGAAGGGGGATTTCTACTTTCAAAACACGAACGCCAAATCGACAAAATCGGCAACATCGTTGGATCGTAAGCACCTTTGCTGTCGTGAGCCACCTCGAGACCTTTAATCATTATACTCAACACGCCAGAACTTACACTAACCCAGCCATCTCTTGACTCATCGTTAACCTTTTTAATTTGAGAACCGTTATTCCACCAGGAGATTTGAGAAAAAAGCATATCCATCTGTTTTTCTGCCGCTCTCGAAGCCTTTTGCGCACTGTCCCCATAGACAGTCTGCTGCACCTTCGTCCCCACAATCTCACTGCTATAGTCGTATATTTTTTCATCTTGATCAAGAAAAACAGAAAACAAAACAACAACACTTACTATAGTAAAAACTAGAGCGAAAAGTAAGAACAAGTATTCGGTATTTATTTTCTTGCTTATAAATCCCACCGTCCTTTATGCCCAAACGAGCACGTCGCAGAAATCAACAGCCACAATGACAACCGCCACAAAGGCCTGCCGCTGCACCCAGCGCACCCGGGCACTACCAAAGCGTAAATACACACTCTCTGGCAAACAAAGCCTCAAAAATAAGTATACGATTCTTTATGTTAACATGACAACAAGGCTGCAGTTTCACTTTGTAATTCTAACACCAAAGCAAATGTTTTACAATTATCTTTTTTATAGTAGAATATCCTTAAGTAGAGAAATTATTTTCAAGCAGGGGGCAGTTTTGAAAGACTTTTTAAAAAGAACATGGATAGAAGTAGATTCCAATGCATTGGAAGAAAATTATAAAAATATCAGGAATATTGTAGATAAAAATAGTAAAATCATGTGTGTCGTAAAGGCGGATGCGTACGGACACGGAGCTGAATTTCTCTCGCGACTATATCAAAATTTGGGCGCTGATTGGTTGGCTGTTTCAAACCTCGAAGAAGCTATACAAATAAGAAAAAGCGGCATAGATTTGCCGATACTCATACTCGGATACACACAACCCGACATGGCCTGCAAGCTCTCATGTTATTCATTAACTCAAACAGTTATGTCTCTTTCTTACGCAGAAAAACTCTCAGAAAATGCCTTAAAATTCTCAGTGATTGTTGACGTACACATAAAAATTGACACTGGTATGAATAGAATAGGCCTTAATTATCAAGATATGTCAAAAGATAGGTATGCCATATACGAAATTGAAAAAATATGTAGATTAAAACATATCTGCGCAAGTGGCCTATATACTCACTTTTCATCTTCCGACAATAAGCAGCAAAAAAACGATTACACAATTTGGCAATTCAACAATTTTCAAAGCGCTATAGAAAATTTAAAAAAGCTTCACATAGAATTCAGGCTAAAGCATTGTAGCAATAGCGGCGCCATTTTAAATTACCCTTCTATGAATATGGATCTGGTTCGCGCTGGCATAATACTTTACGGACTTTTACCTTCTAGCAAAATAAACGCTCGAGTCAAATTTTACCCCGCCATGCAATGGAAAACAATCATTTCGCAAATAAAAAGAATAAGACCAGGCTCCGCGATAAGCTACGGCGGTACCTTTTGCACAAAACAAAAAACTATAGCAGCAGCTGTGCCTGTTGGCTACGCCGACGGATATCCCAGAGCTCTTTCTCGTAGGGCAGAAATGATAGTTTGCGGCAAACGAGCACCGATTCTAGGCACGATTTGTATGGATCAGTTAGTTCTTGACATCACTAGTATCTCTGGAGCAAACAAGAACTCCATTGTGACAATCCTGGGTCGAGATAAGACTGAAGAAATCACGGTAGATGAGCTTTCTTTGCTTTCCGACAGAATAAACTACGAGCTAATTTGCACTATAGGCAAGCGAGTTACAAGATTTTTTTTAAAAGAGGGCCAAATAGTAGAAAAACTTAATTATATTTGCCCAAATTAACTAAATTAATATAATAAAAGAGGAATAATTGTGGATAAATCAGATTTTTTGATATCAGAAAATGAAAATCTTGCAAAAGCAATGAGAGCCATAGGCGCAAATTGTCGCGGTATCATTTTTCTAAAAAATTCTAGCAACGTCGTAAAAGCCAGTTTAACTGATGGCGATATCAGGCGCCATTTGCTGAAATTTGGCGATCTTTCCGACGTTGTTTCCAGGGCCGCCAACTACAATTTTATTTACGTAAAAGAGAGTGAGACTACAAAGGCAAAAGATATTATGCAAAAATCTCAAATAAATTGCCTGCCAGTTTTAGATAAAAACGGTAAACTAATTTCCGTGGTATCTCAAAGCGAATTTTTGGGATTAAAAAGCAGCTATTTAAAATCAAAAACCGCCGTGGTTATAATGGCAGGCGGAAAGGGTAGTCGTTTAAAAACTTACTCAAACATCTTACCAAAACCACTCATTCCAATTGGAAATTATACAATTACTGAAAGAATAATAGAAAACTTCAAAACGTTCGGTTATGGCAATTTTCACATGATTATAAATTATAAAAAAAATCTTATAAAAGCCTATTTTAGTGAACTCGGCGACGATTACAAAATTAGTTTTATTGAAGAAAACACTCCGCTTAAAACCGGAGGTGGTTTAAAATTAATTGAATCTGGGCTAAACGAAACCTTCTTCATGACAAATTGCGATATTATCGTGGATGAAAATTATCTTGAGATTTATAAATTCCATAAAAAAAAGAAGAATATCATAACTTTGGTTTGCGCAGAAAAATTTGTAACTCTTCCTTATGGCGTGATAAAACTCGATAAAAGCGGAAATGTAAAAGATATAGAAGAAAAACCTAACTTATCTTTTATTACAAACACTGGATTCTATGTGGTAGAGCCAGAATTTTTGGATTTCATACCAAAAAATAAGCCCATCGATATCACGGATATAATAGGAAAATGCATTAATAATAAAGAAAAAGTTGGTATTTACAAAGTCCCTGAAGATTCTTGGCACGACATGGGTCAACCAGAAAAATTACAAGAAATGATAAAATTCTTTTGCAAAAGCGACGTGGGGAGGTAGAATCAATAAGTGATTTTCAACGTGCTAAAATTAAATAATTCCAGTAAAAATAAATGGGATAGTATCACTGAAAAATTCTGCTGCAGTGACATTTATTTTAAAAGCTCTTATTTGTTTTTGTGTTCGCTGCATGGCAAAGGGGAGCCAATGCTTTTTTACAGCGAAGAAAAACAGTCAAAAATCTGCCTTGTGGCCCTAAAAAATGATATTTCCGATTCGATAAAATTTAAAAATTTAATTAAAAAAAATGAATTTTACGATCTTTCCACACCGTATGGATACGGGGGATTTCTTGTTGAAAATGAAGAAAAAAATCACAAATTTTTGGACGATTTTTTTGCTAAATTCAATGAATACTGTCAAAATAACAACATCGTTAGCTTGTTTTTAAGATTTCACCCTCTTTTAGAAAATCATAAAAAAATTAAAAATTTTTGTAATATTTTTAAAATAAAACAAACAATCTATATAAGCACTGAAAATCAAGAGGAAATTGTTGAAAATATGTCAAGCAAATGCCGAAATACCGTACGTAAAGCCCAAAAGCTTGGCGTTGTAGTTGACATAGATGATAAGAAAAATAAAGACGAATTAATAAAAATATATCTAGATACCATGAAGAGGAACAACGCTAGTAAATACTACTATTTCAATAAAAAATATTTTAATTATCTGGCAGAAGATATGAAAAATAACGCCGTATTTTTTTGCGCAAAACATAAAGAGAAATTAATCGCCTTTTCGATCATTTTGTATGACAATAATACTTCTCATTATCATTTGAGTGGAACAAAAGAGGGGTACAAAAATTTTGCAGCAAATGATCTAATTTTATTTCAAGCAGCAGTGTGGTCCTGCGAGCGTGGCATTAAAAAATTTCACCTTGGAGGGGGTTTAAGGGCAAATGACAACCTTTTTGCTTTCAAGAAAAAATTTAATAAGCAAGGCGCCCTTGACTTTTATGTGGGTAAAATTATTTTTGACGAAAAAAAATTTTGCCGCCTGGTAAAATTAAGGTCGATAAATAACGAAAATTTTAACCCCAATGACATGATTATAACTTACAGAGGATAAGAAGGCCTTGATGTTTAAAAACCCCGCAGCGAAATTCTCACTCTAAGATTCATCGTTTTTCGATATTTATCTTTTTGAACCATATTGCAAAAATATTCAGTCTTTTGTAAAATTTAGCGCAGAAAGTACAGTTTGCACACTCAGCTTTATATCCAGCCAAATTCCAAAATTTTTAAGATATAAAAGATTATATTCCATCTTTTGAGGCAAAATTTCATTAAGATAAACAGAGTCTACATTCTTAATTTGTGAGATCAAAGTCTCTTCATCTTTGAATTTTATGCTAGCAAACGAAGTTACTCCGGGAGCCATCAAAAGGGTTGCTTTCATCTCATCTGTATAAGCGGCAACGTACTTAGGCACCTCTGGTCTTGACCCAACAAAACTCATATCTCCTTTAAGAACATTGAAAATCTGAGGAAATTCGTCAAGGCGAAATCTTCTTATAATCCTGCCAACTCTAGTCACTCTCTTGTCGCCACTAATCGTTATCAAAGGCCCCTTAGTTTCGGCGTCTTGTACCATAGTTCTAAACTTAAAAATCTTAAAACTTCGACCATACCTGGCGACACGTTCTTGTTTAAAAAAAATAGGCCCTGGGGAATCTATTTTTATAATTATCGAAATTAAAAGAATAATTGGAGAAAGTGCAAGACAAAAAAATAAAGAAAAAAATATGTCAAAAAAACGTTTAATCATCAATTGACCAGACTTTTCCCTAATGCACCTATAATACCTTAAAACTGCATCGTTTTTCATGAAATTTGGCAAATCATCCCACTCAATTAAAAACACCTTGCCCCCCTATTTGGACACAATCCCTTAAAACAATAATACTTAAAATATCAAAGCAAAATTCATACTGCTCCGAAACACCCCTCATCCGGTGATTCTAACGTCTGTTCTTTTCGCAGTCAAATACACCAGCTTTATTTTACAAAAAGTTATTGAAAATATAACCTACTTATGTCAGAATAACACATGTACCATCCCGGGAGGTTTATATGGATTCGCAGAAAAAACAAATACGCTTTTTGGTGGCGGTTGCTCTCATATTGTGTGCAGGCGTGGTTTTTTACAACATTTTTTTTATTCCAGAAGTAGATGCTCCAAATATTGTGTATATAGATAGCGAAATGGAAAAAAATAATGAGCTTGCATCCATTTCGAAAAACGAGACTCCAAACGACGGCAAAATTAATATCAATTCTTGCAGCGCAGAGGAATTAAGCAAAAGTCTCCCCGGTGTAGGCATGTCTATCGCCGAAAGGATAGTCAAAAAAAGAGAAGAAAACGGGCCATTTCTTAATATTGACGACATTAAAAATGTCAACGGAATAGGGAAAAAAAAGTTTGAAAAAATAAAAGATTTTATCTGTGTTTAAATAAAAGGCGAGCCCACCAATGCAAAGTAGGCTCGCTTAGAGATTGACTTTATGAATTTTTTAGTGGACCCTAACGATTTTCTTAAACTCTTTTCTTGTTTTTGCTAAAAGAATACAAAGCAAAAACAGAAATAGCGGTCACAGCACCTAAGACAGCCATAAGCAAGCTCAGCATTACAACATTATCGTTGTCGGCTGTTCTAGGGATTTTTCTCGAAGGATCTAATTCTTTTGAAGAATCATCACTCTTGTCGCCATCCTTGTTGGCGCTTTTGTCGATCTTTTTCTTTTCTTCTTCTTGCTCCTTCATTTTCTTAATCTCTTCTCTTATCTTCTGTTCTTTCTGATCATCGCTTTTCGAATCAGCATTGTTGTTTTGATCTGCAGTTTTTTTAGTAGCAGCATTTGACGGCAAAGAGGGGGTTAAAACAAACGCAGAAGAGAAAGACATCACGGTAGCAGTCAGCAATAAAATTAACCTTTTTTTGTTCATGAAAATTGAACCTCCGTAAAAAATATTTTTTAAGTAAACAAAAAATACACAGGGTGCTTTAAACAATTCTTTTAATTTAGTCGTATAACAGTAAACAGTAGTTCACTATGTAGAAGTTTAGATGTAAAGAACGTTATTTGAAAATTTTTAGACTGTCTATCTTTCGCCACTTAAGTCTTAATTCTATCATAAAAAAACACAAAATGCAAGATATAAAATAAAAATAAATTAATAATCAACAAAAATCAACAAAATTATCGCATAATAGCCTCTACCGCATCTTCTCAAGCGACATGAATTGCTACTAAAAATTTGCTGATTAAAATTTTTTCTAAACTAATATACCAAATTCAAAATTTTCTTTCCTGTAATAATCTATTATCTCTTGCAGTGCTTTTACCGTCTCCGTTTTATAGGTAGAATCGTGAAGCAACAAAACAACTAAGGACATATCCCTTGAAGAAGAAATCACCCTGCTCAGAAGCTGACTAGCACTCTTTCTGGACGTCTCTGCATCTCCGGCTACCACATTCCAGTCTATTAGCGCCATATTTTGTTTTGAAATATACTCTTCTAATGCGTCCATACCTTTCCATGAATCCGTTCCACCGGGAGCTCTTACCACCCTGCTTTGAAATTTGTCTCCTAAAGTATTTTTTAATGCGATATCAACTTTTTCAAGATCAAGAAGAAAATTGTTAATATTAAGCCAGCCTTTAGGATACAAAAAGCTGAAATCGTGAGCAAATGTATGGTTTGCCAGTGCGTGACCTTCATTTAAAGTCCTCTTTAATATTGCATCTCTTCCCTTTTGTTGTATTTCTTCACCCACAACAAAAAAAGTGGCTTTTACGTCATTTTTGCCGAGTATTTCAAGAATTTTAGGCGTAACAGTCAAAGAAGGACCATCGTCGAATGTTAGAAAAACTACTTTTTTCGGTGAATCTCCCGGAACTCTAATTTGGGGGGAATAGTCGTATTTCTTTAATTTTTCCGCTATCTCCCTGGCATCATAACCGCACTTTTTAGAAGAAAAATCAAGCGCTCCTACCACCTCATGCGGCTCTTCCTCTGCATTGTCGCCATTTTCAGAATCCTGCTCGTTTGATTTTTCCTTGGTATCTAAATTTTGAATATTCTCTTCGTGCTTATTCTGATTCATCAAGAAAGACAAACCCACACTGATAGATATCATAAAAAAACATATCGAAGAAATAACGGTAATCAATCTTTTGATAGGAGAAAAAAATATTTCTTTTCTTAGTTTAACGAAGCCCAGATTACCATCGGATTGATAATCTAAACAATCCTTCAAAGTTATGTGGTAGCCAAGTTTCTCCGCAAACAAAATCACATCTTCCGAAAGAAAATCATAAAGATTCTTCTTCTTGGAGCAAGCACTTCTTAGTTGATCTTTGAGATCGGAATTGTTGTTAATATCTTCTAAAAAATTATTAATTATACTATTTTTCATTGAAATCTCCTTGATAATGACCTCTATACATTTTGCAAGCGTATTGTAACCAATTATTAAAGGCTTTATGAATATATATCCACACGTTTGATAAATATTGCTATTAAAAGATATATTGATAGTAAAATAAGGGAAAAATTTGTTTTATTGCCTAAAATCATAAAAATTCCTAAGATCGTCAGCGGCGTGAGAGTTAAAGCAGAAGTCACAAAAGTTATTTTTTTAGCTTTCGTTTCGTCTAATTTTGTGCAGATAATATAAAAAAGAAT
Source organism: Oscillospiraceae bacterium (assembly GCA_031255515.1). Taxonomy (GTDB): domain Bacteria; phylum Bacillota; class Clostridia; order Oscillospirales; family Acutalibacteraceae; genus JAITRE01. The sequence continues at coordinate 23,761 of JAIRSI010000011.1, forward strand.
TTGCCCTCCATCTAGACAAATTATTGGTAACAAATTAAATATCCCTAAAAAGATGTTAGGCAAAAAGGCCCTAAAGAACCAATCCTCGTGAAGCACTAAATAAAATACGTAAAATACTAAAGAAGCTATAATATTGGCGAAGGGGCCAGAAAATAAAATAAATATATCCTGTTCAAAACTTCTCTCATAACGTTTTTGGTCAATTATTGCAACGTTTAAATTGCCAAGGCACACCTTTTGAGGTTTACTTTTAAAAACACACATGGCGAAAATATGACCAAATTCGTGCAAAACCACGGCTAATATCGTCCAAGCACTACAATTTCCGCTACTTTCAAATAAAATCAGGGTAAAAGCCAGTAGTGCTACACTCTCAAAACTTGCAACAATTTTTAAGCCTCTAATATTAAATTCCAAAATCACAACTCCAAAAATTACTTTTTGGCTACTTAAAAAAATCTATGTCTATAAAAAATAAAAAATTCAGCCAATATATTAAAGGCCAAAAAATTTTCGGCATCACCTCCTCTTAACAAATATCGTACATTGTAAGCTACAAGATGATCAAGTTGTCCATGCAAAAATCTTTTTTGGGACAAACGTAGCGACTTAAAACTTTAGTCTAAAATTAAATATTTACACCCAAAACTGTACTTGTGTTATTTTATATTTTAATTTAGAATAATACTTGATTTCCACTAAAACTACTATTATAATATCATATCTATCGATATTCTACATAATTACACCACAGAATAGATAATTAATATAGACCTGTAAAATAAAAAATTCATAGGATTAATGTATTTTAAAATCTAAATATGGGGGTGATATTTCACTTTAAAACGCTGTTTGTAATTTTCATGACTAGAAAGGGGCTTTTAAAGATTATGATGTGGGCTAAAAATAATGTAAATAAAACTAAAAAAATAAGGTATGCCAGATCGGCTTTACTTTTGGGAGCAGGAACATTTACGCTGCTTTCTTCGTGTTGCTTTGGCGAGCAATACCCTATTGCTAATTCATTAATTGCAAGTGCGGCACCAGAGTCTATCGAGAGCGCTGTCAAGAAACTAAACTTTCTAATACAACAATTGCAACCTCATTCACCACATATTGAGGAAGAAAGTTTAAAGCTTATAAGCAATCTAGAGGAACGAATACGTACAAGGGAAATTTATAAGACTCCAGAAAATGAAATTTTAAATTTTCAAACAATTCTAGAGAATATAATAACTAAGGTGCAAGAATATGAGCCACAAAAAGATGAGACACAAAAATCTTCTACCAAAGCATCTTCGCAGAACCTTTGGAAAATTTCTAAAAAAATAAAGTTACTGTTTGATGAAATTAACATGGTTCCAAAAAATTATTTAAAAAAATTTTTACACCCAAGTAGCTATGATTTTTTTATTGACGCTACTGGGCAAATAAACTTTTCCACAGAAACTCTTAACACACTAGAAGCAATAAAAGAAAATCTACGCCAAGCTCTAACTTCAAATTTAGAGCAAATTTTAGAATTGGGGCCGGTAGATTTTTCCGTGTTAGAAGAAGAAAATGTCAATTCTATGAAAAATTTAATAGAGAGCTCGAAAAATGGAAAAATAATTGAAATTGAAGAATTCTGCTGGGCATTTAATATTAGCGACAATTGCAAGAGAAAAACCGAAAGTTTATCTAGAACCAATCAACCACGTTTCGAACCGTATAGAGCCTTTTCGGCTGCAGTTAATTTTCAGTACGACTTCAAAAAAAGAAGCAATCAAGGCTATTGGGCTCTTAAATCCTCCAAGGATGAAAAATCGGGTACTGCACTTGAAAACACCATTAAAAAAATGCCAAACCTCATCTCCATGAATGAGGCAAACGTTACGCAAAATTCTATGACTAAGGGAAAGAGAGGTTCTGAAATTCAGTTCATAAATTCTTCGCTTGATAGTTTGAAGGAAATTCACATTTTTATTTCAAAAACAGGCGTTCCATTTTTTATAATGGACGACCCTTCACTCTGTCTCTCTAAACTTGAAGGAAATCTTAAAAATATGCACCAGAGGATTTTTTACAGCGAGGACAAGTCCAGCCAGCCATTTCTTGGCGGCATTCTTTCATCTAAAGACCCAAGGGCGACAAATTTTCTCCACTGTTCTTGTGAATACTACCCTGTCTCGTTCAAACCAGAAGGTCCCGAACTTTTTAAAGCATATTTAGTTCCCGCCGGTCAACAAATCCTTGCCACGATTACAAATGGAAGCGAAGTATACGTTTTTTTCTATCGAAGCGGCGAAGCTTATTTTGCTCCCTTATTGGTTTTAGACTATCCTAAAAGCAAAACGGCAGGTGAACAACGTCAAGCCGATCGCATAAAGATGGCTGTTAATATACTAGGCGCAGAAAATATCGCATCCTTTTTTAGAGAATTTCGCAAAAACATCGATGGCTGTTCCTACCACCTTTTCATTTATAACAACGCTAATACTCTGACCTCATCACCAGAATCATTTTGGCATTTGGGATTAAAGGACAATGCTTATAACCTAAAAGAAGAAGAATATTGCTCTTTGCAAAATCTTTTCTTCCCCAATAAACCCTTCAAAGGTTCACAACGCTTTAAACAACTCATATTTTCTCACTGCAAGATGTCAATAATGCATCATGAGACTTTTAAAACATTTTTGACGTTTCTTGAAAGCAAAGGTAAAAAATGTAAACTCACTTCAGAGGCTGTACAATTGCTTGAGTGGTTGAGAAACCGTCAAATAAACTATCCTTTTTGGGGAGAATTATCCAAGGAATATAATTGGCTTTTAGAATTTGATAGAAAGTTAATTGAATTCAAAGTGTCCTCCATAAAAACTAAAAAGCTCCATATTCCCGGACTGTTTAAACGTAAAAAACTAACTAGCAATCCTTTTAAAATTTCTGTGCAAATAATACCGAAAATTGGAGAAAATAAGGAGAAATATTTTTGTATATTTCTCAAAAACATGAACTACGGAACCAGATTATTCGACCGCAAAAAACCAATTTTTATGGGAAACTCTTGGATGGAAATTTCTGCGTCGGGCGAAAATTTGCCCAATGATCTTAAACGTCGCTCTTTTAACTACAACCCAGAACTCTTTCTTTGTGAAAATAACGAACCCAAAGAAATCGAAATTGATACTACCAGACAAGTTATTTACGAACACATTATTGCATATCATCATGAAATGTTCAGTAAATATTTCGAATGTCTCAGCCAAGAACAGCTGTGCAATGACTGCTTAGTCAGAGTGCTTACAACTGATTTATCGAACGCGATTATAGAAAACATCACTTTTGATAATGAAGGAGAAATTGTAGAGTTACGCTTACTCGAATTCGTCCAGAAAATGGATGATAAATATATATGTTTAGCTTATGTTTTCAGAAACACAAATGTTGGTAAAATCAAGTTGACAACGATGTATATTTCCTCTGTACCAGCTGAAATTACTGACGCTGAACTCGTCTTCGGTCCATCAAGTTTTACTTTTTTAAATAGAAACACACAAGATGAGGGATTTGCAAATCGTTTTAACGGTAGAATTAGCAGCCCTTCAAACTGGGTTCTTGATAGACTCGGTTGGGACAATATGCCCGCACTGTCATCATCTACACCGCCAGCGCCCATACTACCACCGCTTAGTGCGACAATACTTTACAGCCCCCAGGAATCAATTTTCGTGTTTGTCAACAGGGGCCAATCTCCTGGGGTCACTCTGAGAGCACAGCAAATTAAAGCATATGACAATCAGCTGTTCTTTCAGAGCAAAGGAGACCCTTACCCTTTTGCACAACTCATGGTGCCATTTCAGAGTAAGGAGTATAAGCTTATTATGAATTTTATCAAGGGAAGCGAAAAAACAAATCCCGCTAGCTCGATTTTATTTGGTAAACATCTCTGCGATGAAGTAATCAAAGTACGTGAAGCTTTTAATCGATCTATCCCCAAGCCAATAAGCACTTCCAAGGATAAATTTTCTGCCGAAAAAGGAGCGAAAGATTTGGGGGAAGTTGCACGTAATTGGAAGAACCCAAACAGAAAGTCTTTATTCACATGCGACAATCCACCCAAAAAACCACCACAAAACTCAAAGATAAACAGCGATGGCAACGACAAAACAAACCCTACTCCCACTGCTGGGCAAACCATCATACAAGTGCTAAAACCAAATAAAAATGGTCCATCCATTAAAATCGGCAGCGCAAAGTCTTCACAGAACGACAAAGATGATAGGGCTAACAGCGGCACCTAAACTTTTATTTTCGCTTCAACAAATTCAAAATATTAGCTCCGTATTTCATTTTGATGATACGGGGCTAATTTTTTAAAAATGTCATTTCCCCTCGTATTAACACGATTCGTTATGAAAACGTCAAAAACTCGTACCAATAGACTAAAATCTACGTAAATAAGATATGAATGTGAGAAATTTTAGCCATAACAGCAGATGAAATAGTTTTAATTTCGTAATTTTTAAACAGTCTGCAAGATAGTTTATTGGTGGATTGATTCACAATTTCAACTCATAATCCGACAATCTCTTATAAAATCGTTGAAGCAACGAGAATAGTCAGACATGCATGCCTACTTCTTTTGATCCTTGCCTATTTAAAGGACATCGCCCTCATCTTCATTACCAGATTTTTCTATTTTATTATCTTCTTGACTTTTAATTTCGGACGAGCTAAGATGATTAAGGGTGAGAGATAGCATAGTTATATCGTCAGACTGGACGGACCCTCCTACAAAGTCGCTTATCGACTCCATAACGTGTTGTAGCAGTTCATACGCAGTTTTATTTTTTGTGTCTTCTTCATTGAGTCTGTTTACCAATCTTTGATTTGTATATAATTCGTTTTTGCGATTGAGCGCTTCGGTCACTCCGTCAGTGTATAAAAATAATCTATCGCCCTCATTCATCGTAATTTCTCTTTCTTTATACTCTAATTCCGGGAATGCAGCGAGCACAAATCCAGCTTTCACGTCAATCCAATCAAATTTTTCGTTGTTTTTAAAGATCAGCGGCAAGTTATGTCCGGCATTCGCGTAAGTAAGCTTGCCTGTAACCACATTTAGCACCGCTATGAAACAAGTTAAAAACATTTCAGCTCCGTTAGTCTCACAAAGCTTTTTATTGACTACTTCTAGCACTTTGCCGGGAGACAGGCCGCTTTGACTTCGATCTCTTATTAAAGTTTTTGCTATAACCATAAATAACGCTGCTGGCACTCCTTTTCCCGACACATCCGCTACGACCAAAGCTACGTTATTTTCATCAACAAAGAAAAAATCATAAAAGTCTCCCCCTACCTGCTTAGCAGGGTCCATCGTTGCGTACACATCAATTTCGTCTCGCGTTGGAAATGCCGGAAAAACACAAGGCAGCATAGATTTTTGTATGGTTTTAGCTATGTTGAGCTCTGAGCTCAGTTTGCCTTTTTCTGCCATTACCCGAGAAACTCTTTCTATTTGATCTTTAAGTTTCACCGCCATATTATTAAAAGATATAGCCAGTTCTCCGACTTCGTCGGTAGATTTTACTAATATTTCGTGATCCAAGTTTCCTTCACTTACTACCTTTACTGCCTTTCTAAGCTTGGCGAGCGGTTCTGTTATAGAAGCTGAAATTTTACGCGATACAAATAAAGTTACCAGGCAAATTACGGCAGAAAAGATTAAATTTAATATTATCTGATTTCTAATTTGTTCCGTAATGTACTGTTCATTCTTCACACCCTCTGAGACTATGGAGTTTTTTATCTCATCGGCGGGTTCCACTATTTTATCGTAATTTAAAATCACACCCAAGGTCCATTTGGTGGATTCAACTGTAGAAAATCCTGAGATAAAGCCATCTTCTACCAGGCTGCCCGAAGAGCCTTTGTTGGAATTTATTTGACTAATTAATTTTTCTCTTTGCTGCTCACTCAAAACACTGGTAAGTTTTGTATTTTCTTCCGAACCTATTATGAACTTTCCTGATTCACTCAGCAAAAAGGAATACTTGATTGTTTGGGAATTTTCCTTTAAAATGTTCTTGCATATTCTAACTATTTCCACATCTTCTTCTACTACTCCTGCAAGTTCGCCATTTGGCCAGTAGACTGGGGCTGAACAGGTGACCATTGGCTGATCAGTTATAAGATCTGCGTAAACTTCCGTCCAAAAAACCCCCTTATTTTTTACAGCACCTTTATACCAATCACGCTCCCTTCTATCTACATTGCTGCTTGAGCTGTAATCATGATTAAGATTAGCAAGTAAAAATCCACTTTGTGAAGCATAAAAAATATTAATTTTTTCTTCTTTAGCAAGCACGCTATTTGCTACACTTTCTATTGCTTTAACGCGATTATATTCCTCTTGCACTTGCGACATACTTACACCCGGAGCCAAAAGAAACCGATTGGCTTCCCGGTCAGAGTTAACCGGCGTATACGTCTTATACAGGCTTTCAAGACATCGTTTAATTGCAACAACATCACTAGCAATTTCATTTAATTTGTTATCTACGATCACCCCGTAGGACTCATTTACTGCAATTGCAAAATTTTCCCCGTACCTTTCCATGGACTCAACGGTGGTGTTTCGTATGCTTTCGCTCTCCCTAGATTGATTTTGAGAAAGATCGTTTTTTAAGTTTAATAGGGTTACAAAATTTAATGCGGTAAGAAAGGCAAGAACAGCCAAACACAGACTAAGTATAGTAATGAAAAATTTTTTTCTTATTCTCATCTTGCTTTTGTTTCCCCTTCATAACCCTTTTTTATTTTTATTTATTCGTTAAAAGGTAAAAACAGTTAAGATTTTCTATAATTCAGAAAAATTTACCCTTGGCCTTTAGTTTTTACAGATTTTCTTTTAATATTTAGGATTTTACGAAAATAAGATCGTCCGCATTATTTGACGCACACAGAAATTTAAACTTTGCCATTTAGAATTTAACAGATTTTCTTTTAATTAAAACTCCTCATACTGTCTAATATGCACTGGTAAGGATTTAAGCTTTACCATTTTAAATTTAAAAGAAGCTTTTAAAAATTATAAATGCAATTGTAATTTTCATTGTCGTAGTCTTTCTCATTTTTATTTTTACTGTTGGTTCAACAGCAAAAACAATGCCATAAATACACACATACGTTGTGGAAAGGCTCAAATCTTATTGCAAAACAGGTATAAAAGCGTTCACTCAAAGATCCCCTTTGTGGACAGAATCTCTGAAAGAATATCACTCAAAGAACGAGTAGTCGACTTCCAACCTCAGCCTGTTATAATAAAAGACAATGTCACAATGCAGATTGACGCGGTTATTTATTTTCAAGCCACCAATCCCAAATTATACGTCTATGGAGGTTAGAAGACCCGATTTTTGCTATAGAAAATCTTTCTTCATCCACCCTTAGAAATATCATTGGAGAGCTGGAACTTAATCATACTCTGGCATCAAGAGACGTTATAAACAGCAAAATAAGAATAATTTTGGACAAAGCGACAGATCCGTAGGAAATCAGGATTAATCGTGTCGAACTCAAAAACATTCTACCGCCTCGAGAAATACAAGACTCAATGAAAAAAACAAATGAAAACCGAAAGAGAGCGACGTTCTAAAATTTTGGATACAGAAGGACAAAAACGTAGTGAAGTTCTTGTGGCGGAAGGTCATAAAGAGGCTGAAATACTAAGAGCAGCGGCTCGAGAAACCAAAATACAAGAAGCCCAAGGGGAAGCAGAGGTCATTTTGTCAGTACCAAGAGCTTTTGCGAAAAGTGCAAACATGCTAAACGCCGCCTCTTCATTAAAGCAAGCGATTGCACTTAAAAGTCTATAAGCTCTAGAAAAGATAGCCAACGGCAAGGCAACAAAAATTATTATACCTTCAGAAATTCAATCTCTTGCCAGTTTAGCATCTTGTATTAAAGGTTTAACAGAAAATGAGCAAAATATGTAATTTTATGGTATTTCGCTCAAGATAAAGATCGCACTTAATTTATTTTAATAGTATATTGAATTTTACCACTTGCAAACAAAATTTTTGTATGATAGAATGACTGACTGTGGGGGATTTTAATTTATTTTGATCTGCGGCACATTAGCATACTGAGAGGTGGTGTATTTTAATGAGAGAGGGCATACATCCAGATTATAAAGAAACAACTATTTCTTGCGCATGCGGCAATATCATAAAGACAGCTTCTACTAAAAGCGACATTCACGTTGAAATTTGTTCCAAATGTCATCCCTTTTTTACAGGTAAGCAAAAGCTCGTCGATACAGGCGGACGAGTTGATCGTTTCAGAAAGCGTTTTGGTATAACCGAATAGAAATTTAAAGGCAAATTATTTTTAAAGTTTCGCTCTAGTAGTATCCTTAGTTATTCTAAGCTTTTGCTTGGCGCAGAGTTTTTACTACCAGTGCCGTCGTTGTTTTATTTTTTAACACAAATTGCTACAATGTTTTGAGAGTTATCAACATGACTGATACCGAGGGATACAAGACGATTGCAAGTGAAGCTTTTGCAGAAATTTTAGTGAAACGTTCTAGATTTTTAGGATTTGGTAAGCCGATAAAAAAAGCTAGCGACGCTATGTTTTTTCTCAATCTTTTAAAACAAGAGCATCGTGCTGCTCGGCATCATGTTTATGCCTATTCTCTACATCTAGGCGGTAAAACCAGATATTCTGACGATGCAGAGCCGCAGGGAAGTGCCGGTCTTCCGATTTTGGGAGTTATAAATAGTAGCGAATTATACGACTGTGTTATCGTGGTTGTTAGGTATTTTGGGGGAGTTTTATTGGGCAAATCTGGCCTTACTACCGCCTACAGAAACTGCGCGAAAGCAACCGTTGAATCTGCTACCATAATAAGTGTCTATCATTCTTTGAAATTCAAAGTGAATTGTAACTATAAAATTTATAAAAAATTTCAAGATTTTATCATTGATTTAGGCGGAAGTATTGACAACGTCGTATTCTTAGAAAGTGTTAGATTGGAATTTCACGTTAGAAAAAAATTTTCTGATAAAATTTATGAAATTTTTCGCTCTTTCGGTAACAATGTCTCGGGACTAAGGGTCCTCGACGAATGCTTTATGGGGTGATCTTTTGCCTTTGCCAGAGCAGTTTTTAGCAGAGCTTTTTTTAAAAAACAATATTGTCTCCGTTGCCTCTTCATATATGAATTTTAAAAAAAGTGGAAGAAATCTAGTAGGTTTATGTCCTTTTCACAACGAAAAAACTCCTTCTTTGTTCATTTATCCTGAAAGTGATTCTTTTTACTGCTTTGGATGCGGTGTTGGGGGATCCGTTATAACATTTTTGGAAAAAGCTGAAAATCTCTCTTATATCGACGCTGTCAAACTTTTGGCAGAAAGATCTGGAATGATTCTACCAGATCACTTTGCTTCTGCTCCATTTTCAGAGCAAAGGGGGGTGATTTTTTCAGTAAATCGTGAAGCAGCAAAATTTTATCACAGTTCTCTTTGTTCCAAAGAAAATGATTTTGCACTCTGGTATCTAAAAAATAGAGGAGTTTTATATAGCACTATACGTTATTTTGGAATAGGATATTCGCCAACTTCAAGACGTTCTTTATGTAAATTTCTTCTAGAAAAAGGTTATAAAGCAACTGACATAGTGAAATCCGGCCTTGCCTCTTACGATAAAAGAGGAGAAATTATCGATAGATTTTTTGGCAGAATAATGTTCCCAATAATAGATGCGATGGGTAATGTAATAGCGTTTGGAGCCAGAGCCATTCAAAATCAAAAGCCCAAATATCTTAATACTTCCGATACTTCGGTCTTTAAGAAGGGTTCGAATTTATTTTCGATTAATTTTGCTAAAAAAAGTAAAGAAAATTTTTTTATTCTAACTGAAGGCTATATGGACGTAGTGGCCATTTATCAAGCGGGGTTTAACAACGCCATAGCAACGCTAGGAACTTCCATTACTTATCCTCAAGTTTATTTGCTCTCTAAATATACAAAGGAGGTCGTGCTCGCTTATGATTCTGACAAGGCAGGATTAGCAGCAACTCAAAGGGCAATTTTAATTTTAAGAAAAGGTGGCGTACTCGTTAGAGTTTTAAAATTAAGTAAAGGTAAAGACCCAGATGAGTTTATAAGAAGTTTTGAACCCAAACAGGCTGCCTATAAATTCTCAAAGCTAATTAAAGAATCCAAGGGAGACGTTGAATATCGTCTGGAAAAAATTGGTCTAGAACTTGATAAAACAAAACTAGAAGATAAACTTGCTTATCTAAAGGGGGCTGTAAAAATTTTATGTGAAATAAATGACGCCATAGAACAAGAAATTTGGGCAGGCCGTATAAGTCGCGAAATGAAAATAGAAAAAGAAACTCTTATGCGACAATTACGAAAAGAAAAACAGAAAAAATATAAAATTCACAAAAAGAAGGAAATTAGATCCGCTCAAAACGTCATTTTAGCAAGAGGTGACGATGTAAATCCAGAAAAACCTAAGTTTTTAAGGGCAGCAAACGCCGAAGAAGCTCTTATTTCTTACTTGATTTATCATCCCCAAAAAGCAGCTATTATTTCAAGAAAAATATCCTTCCAAGATTTTTCTACATCCTTCAATGGTAAAGTTTTCCAGTTCATTTTACAAAAATTAGCTAAAAACATGGAAATTTCGTCAAATATTACCATTAATAGTTTTTCTGAAAAATTTTCTCATCCAGAAATAAGTAGAATTGTTAAATTTTTTATCAAAGATTCCTTTAAAAACGCCACTTTCGACGATGCAATAAAGTATATTCACATTATATTGGAAGAAAAAAGGAAGAATAGCATAGAAAATGATCTTCAAACTTCCAATACCGATTCCATCATGGCTTATATGAAGATGTTGAAATTTAGTAGAAAATGAGAGTTTTTTATTGAATACAGGGAATAATAAGCCTATACCCGATGACCTCTGTAATATTGAGACTTTGGAAATTTTATTAAAAAGGGGAATGTGTAAATTTATGGCAGAGGAACAAATTAAAAGGGCAGTTATAAAAGAATTAATCGAACATGGTAAAACATCGGGTCAAATTAGCACTAAACAAGTTCTAGATTCCATGGGAGAACTTAATTTTAGCCCTGAAGAAATAGAAAAATTTTACGACGCGCTTGACGTTTTAGATATAGAAGTTGTTGAGGATTTCTTTTATATACCTATCGACGATTTTGATCTCACAGCCACTAATTTAAATGAAACAGGAGAAAATGTCGAAATTTCGCAAAAATCAGATACTGGAGCCATAGATGACCCGGTAAGAGTTTATTTAAAAGAAATAGGAAGAGTTCCCCTACTTACCTTCGACGAAGAAATAGATCTTGCTATTCGCATGACAGAGGGCGACATATCAGCCAGAAGAAAGCTATCAGAAGCAAATTTAAGATTGGTAGTTAGCATAGCTAAAAGATATCTGGGTAGGGGCCTACACTTCCTGGATTTAATACAAGAAGGCAATTTGGGCCTAATTAAAGCTGTTGAAAAATTTGATTACACTAAGGGATTTAAATTTTCCACCTATGCTACTTGGTGGATAAGGCAATCGATCGCCAGAGCAATCGCGGACCAGGCGAGGACCATAAGAGTTCCAGTTCATATGGTCGAAACAATCAACAAGGTTAAAAAAATTGCAAGTCAACTTCTTCATGTCAAAGGCTTTGAGCCGACAATCGCCGATATTGCAAAGGAAGTAGATCTGTCAGAAGACAGAGTGCAAGAAATACTCCATATTTCCAAAGAGCCAGTCTCGCTTGAGACACCTGTGGGCGAAGAGGACGACAGTCATCTAGTTGATTTTGTGCCCGATGACAATGCTCCTGTACCCGTGGAATCCGTGGCAATAACCCTTCTTAAAGAGCAACTTTTGGAGGTCTTGTGTACGCTCATGCCACGCGAGGAAAAGGTCTTAAAGCTAAGATTTGGTTTGGAAGACGGCCGCCCCAGAACACTTGAAGAGGTCGGAAGAGAATTTAGCGTTACTCGCGAAAGAATCCGTCAAATTGAAGCAAAAGCTTTGAGGAAATTAAGGCATCCAAGAAGAAGCAAAGTGCTAAAGGATTTTTTGACCTAAAACCTTCAAAGCGGATTGCAAAACTAGTTAGCCCAGCGTTTAATAAAATTTTCAAACTAAAAACGTCAAATAAAAATAGCGATTTTTCTTTAAACTAAAGCCGAATCGCAGCGTCTATCAAGTCTAGATTATAAGCAGCTATAGTTTATTCGGTATAAAATATTATCCAATATTTTCACCATCATAGCTATTCCTATTTAAAATAAACTAGAGACAAATCATGAGAATTGCATATTCGAAAAACGTAATATAAATGATACTTTTGTGCCTAGTAAAAAGACGCAAGAGAGGAAGCACTAAAAGAACTTGACATCTATTTTAAATCAGAATAACTATATAGTAAGCTTCTTTTTAAAGCCCAAAATATGTTGCAATCTAATCATGAAATATGACGAGATTAAAAACAGTAAAAGAGGAAAAATTCAGACGTTTTACAGACGCTTGGGAAGGAACCCATAGAGCTTTTTAGAATAGTCTCGAATAAATGCACAAAAAACAGACGAAAACGACGGTTTAGCTTGAGGTTTAATTCGATAGTCGGGACCTGTGATTTTAAATCCAGGAAGCTAGATTCGAAATTAGCTTTAGGCTTAATTTGATAGTCGTCGGAACCTGTAATTTTGAATCCAGGAAGCTAGATTTGAAAGAAGTCTAACATAGATTTCTTCTTGAACTATAGCTATTCCGATCTAAAATAAGCTATAGCAAAATACAAGAATTCGTTATCAACAGGCTAAATATCTACGCATCAAGACATGAATAAGAGAAATTTTGCCAAAGCGATAGTGCTCCAAGCAAGCTTTTTCAAGGATAAGTCGTCATTCTCGCAGACTCTTTAGGGGCTATGAGATTAAAACCATTTCATCTGCTGTTATGGTTGAAATTTCTCGCGTTCATACCTTATCGCGTAGATATTCGCCCTGTTTGATAACAAGTTCTTGCATTCTGTGCCATAGCTTATTTTAGATCAGAACAGCTATAGTTCAAGAAGAAATCTATATTAGACCTCTTTCGAATCTAGCTTCCTGAGTTTAAAATCACAGGTTACGACTATCAAATTAAACCTCAAGCTAAACCGTCGTTTTCGTCCGTTTTTTTGTGTATTTATCCGGGACTATTCTAAAGAGTTCTATGGGGTTCCTTCCCAAGCGTCTGTAAAACGTCTGAATTTTTCCTCTTTTACTGTTTTTAATCTCGTCATATTTTAAGATTAGATTGTAGTATATTTTGGGTTTTAAAAAGAAGTTTACTACATAGTTATCCTAATTTAAAAGAGACATCAAGTTCTTTTAGTGCTTTCTCTCTTGTGTCTTTTTACTAGATTTTCTTGCCGACGTGTCGGAATTATAGTATTTACCCATCTGCAAAATCTGCTCAAATCGTGTCTTTGGCATCTTTTTGTCAGTGTGCCAAAATTACGCGATATTTAGCATTTGCAAAGTGCTTGGTAAACAACCCACGTGACCGCAGCGCAACACATTCTGCATTAAAAAAATCAGCTGTAAATTCCTAATTTTACCAAAAAATCTTTAAATTTCTTGAAAGACATCACTTTCAATCTTTCTGAAATGGCCTGTATTTCAACTCTCGACTGCACACAAAGCATCAATAATTTGTAAAATTATAATCTACAAAAAAAATCGGGCAGAAAGCTAACCATTACTTGATTAGCTAACCTCCCACACCACCGTACCTACGGTTCCCTATGCGGCGGTTCTCCCGTTTTCACTTACTTTGCAAATAGTAGCCAAAGCCTCGGATATATATCTAA
>JAIRSI010000059.1 GCA_031255515.1 Oscillospiraceae bacterium
CGCTTTAGAATAATCTCGGACAAATACAAAAACATACAAAAATGGTTCCGAGTTAAATTTTATTTGATAGCCGGGATTTATAATTTTGAGATAAAAGGTCAGATTTGAAAGAGATCCACTGAGTTTTTGTAATTTAATTTTTAAAAACTAAAAAAAATGTCAACTAAAAGTGTAATACATCGAATGTAGTACATCGGAAGATTTTTTTGTCCAACTTTTGGGGTGCACCTCATAATTCTTAAGTTCTTTTAAGGATTCGCTTTGCTCGGATATTTTAACCCCTTTTGCTAACGTGATTTCTAAATTCTTTTAAAGTTAGGCTTAAAATTTCATCCGTTTTTTTAAAAAGTTCGCAGACATATTTTTTTGCGGCCTCTCTCAAAAGTTGAGCCTCCTCTTTTGCTTTTTCCTCGACCGCTCGTGCCCTTTCTTTGGCCCTGATGACCAATTCATCTTGCTCCACTATTTTTTTGGCTTTTTCCTCCGCGGATCTTATTATTAGTTTGGCGTCTTTGGAGGCTCTTTTTATGATTTCGCCCCTGTCTTTGGCTATGGCCTTGGCCTGCCTGACTTCTTCGGGCAGAGAATTCATAATTCCTTTTAGCACTCTGCGCGCTTGAGGGGCATCCATCACCACTTTGCCCCCACTCAAAGGCAAATTCCAGCCCTCGCCCAACATTTTGTCCAGCTCCCCTATCAATTCTTCAGTTCTCACAGGCTCGGCCCCCCTTATTTTATAATATAATCATAGATTATAATTTTGGTTTCGCCATAATAATAGCATTTTCTTGGTATAAAATTTTTTGTGATCTCTGGACTTGGCGCTTCCCTTGCGCTCTCGCACACAACAATTCCGCCGTCTCTCATTTTTTTTGTTAATAGATTCAGACAATCGGTTAAAATTTTGGCGGCGTATGGGGGATCTAAAAATACTAAATCAAAACTGAGATTTGTATTTTTTAAAAATTTAGTCGCATCTGATAAAAATATCGACGATTTGCGAAACAAATCCACGCTACGCAAGTTTTTTCTAATGAGCCCCACGGATTTAGGGTTGTTGTCAACAAAAATTGCTTCGCTAGCCCCTCTGCTCATTGCCTCAATTCCGATCTGGCCAGAACCTGCAAATAAATCAAGAAAACACTTGCCTTCAATCTCAAATTGCAACGCACTAAAAATCGCCTCTTTTACCTTTTCTTTGGTGGGACGTATATTTTTCTCTTTTGGGATTTTTATTTTTTTGCCCTTTTCACTGCCCGAAATTACTCTCAAAAATTTTTTCCCCCTCACTTTTTTAATATCTCCAGCAATAGCCCTTCTTTGGAAATTTTTTAGAGTTTTAGCGTATATTTTTCCTTCTCATTGCCTGAAAATTACTCCTCTTACTTTCTTGCAATGATCCTTGTTACTCCGGAAATTCTCAGAGTTTTAGCGTATGTTTTCCTTCTCATTGCCTGAAAAATTACTCCCCGAAAAATCTCCCCTTATTTTTTTAATATTTTCAGCAACAGCCCTTGTTACTCCGGGAACTTTTTGAAGTTCAGAAATGCTCGCATTTTCGACGCCCTTTAAAGAACCAAAACGCAAAAGCAGCATTTTTGCGCGCTTTTTACCAATATTTGGTACGGAAAGAAGAGAGCTTTTTAGTTTATTTTTTCTTTTACTTTTGTGATATTGGAGGGTGAAACGATGGACTTCTTCTTGTATTCTAGAAAGAAATAAAAAGACTTCCCTTTCTTTTTTTATGTCGAGTTTGCCCTTGTCGGTGGCTAAAACGCTGGTTTTATGTTTTTTATCTTTGGTCATTCCAAAAACGGGTATCTGGTCGTAACCCCTTCTTAAAAGAACTCTTCTGACACAGCTAACATGGCCACTTCCTCCATCTAAAAGTATTAGATCCGGCAAAATTTTAAAGCTGCTTTCTTTTTTGCCCCCTTCATATTCGCTCAGTCTTCTTTCGATCATCTGACACATAGAAGCATAATCATCTCTTCTACGAGAAAAACTGTCAAAACACTCCCTTTCACAACCTATTTTAAATTTTTTGTAGGCGGATTTAAACGGCTTGCCGTCTTTAAAAACTACCAACCCCCCTACGTTGTCCTCGCCCGCCGTATTAGAAATATCATACGATTCAATGTATCTGGGCAAAACTTTAAGGTCTAAAAATTTTTGAAGTTTTTGGGCGAAAGAAAGATCACTATCACCTCTTATTTTCTCAAACAAACTCTCTTTTGCGTTATTTTGACAAAGTTTTACTAGATTTAATTGTTCTCCTCTCTTCCCCACCGAAATACTTACCCTTTTTCCAGCTTTCAAAGATAACCATTTTGAAAGAACTTCTGGGCTGTCAATCGGTTTGTCTAAAGTTATCCTTACTGGCACGGGCCGGCCGAGATCGTAATATCTCTCTGTAAATTCTTCTCTTGCAAATTTTAGTTCCTCTTGATATTCCAAAAAGAACGTTTCTTTGTCAAGAAGCGAACCGTCCCTAATTTTAAGAACCTCAAAGCAAACGATGCCCCCGCTAGAAAAAAGAGCTATCACGTCCTGATTTTTAATTTTTACACAGACCACACTTTGACGATTTTTCATCTGCTTTAGAGCGTAAATTTTATCTCTTATTTTAGCAGCTCTTTCAAAATCAAGGTCATCGGAGGCAGAATTCATTTTAGAAGTTAACTTTTTAACGCAGTCGCCATGTGATCCCTTTAAAAAAGAAGCCGCCTCATTTACAGAGTCTACATATTCTTCGTGACTTACTTTGCCGCAGCAAGGCGCCATGCACTGGTTAATATGGTAGTATAAACACGGCCTCGCCGCCCCTTTGGCTTGATTTTTATCGAAGAATTTCTTGTTGCACACGGGCAACTTAAAAATTTTCCTTGCCTCATTCAGCGATTTTTTAACGGAAAAAGAACTCGTGTAAGGCCCCAAATACTCACCAGTTTCACCATCATTCCCGCCGCTTCGTTTTGAAAAAATCAGGCGCGGCCAGTATTCATTTGTGATCTTTAAATAGTTGTAGCCTTTATCATCCTTTAGGAGAATATTGTATTTGGGGCTGTGTTTTTTGATCAAATTGCACTCTAAAACCAACGCTTCAAATTCGCTATTTGTTACTATATAAGAAAAATCCTTTATGCTAAGCACCATTTTAGAAGTTTTGCTAAAAGAATCAAGATTCAACCTAAAATACTGACTAACCCTGTCTCTTAGCGATTTTGCTTTGCCCACGTATATTACTTTTGAATTGCTAGCTTTCATGATGTACACGCCTGGAGAGGCAGGGAGATTTTTGGACTTCTCTTTAAGCAGAGAAAACAACTCCATGATAAATATATTCTCCCCAAAAACATGTAGGGCTTTGCAAAAACCCCAAATCTTCAAAGTAATACCATTGTAACACGCAGCGCAAAAAATAGCAAAGCTGCGAGCTATTCTTTTGTATCTTGCTCTAGTTTTTCTATCAATAATAAAAAGTTATTTTGCAAGGAAGCAAATTCATCATTAATTTTTTTAAAATACGCAAAGTATTTTTTGGGAACATCCACGCTGCTAAAATCGCTCTGAAACAGATTTAAATTCTGGGCTATTTTTACAATTTCATGTAAAATTTTCTCAGAACCTGCAAGACTTATTTGATCATCTTTCTCGTACTGGTTGCCATTTGCATCGCCAAAACTACTTATACCACCATATTCGTCATTAGATGCATTATTATCGAGGAATTCTTTTAAATTGTATAAAAAACCGGAAAAATCTTTGGTTGTTTCATTCAAAAATTCATAACATTTTCTAAAATCTACTTCTATTGATCGCAATTCGTCCGAATTCTTAGCGTTCCCTGCTTGCTCTGACAATTTTTTCAATCTATCTGCCGCCAAAACTATTTTTTCAAGAAGCAAGTTGTATTCTTTTTGATAATCTGAAGAAAGTTCTGGCAATGAATTTACACTCCCAAAAATTTCTTTAACCATCATGGTAGCATTAAAAATCTCTTTAATTAATTTCTTTCTTGTTTTTTCTTCTTCGCGATCAAAAAAATTATCAGGATTCGTGTCGTTACCAGAGTTACCTGCAAATTCATCTAAACTGCAAAATTTATTTGTACCACATGTTTTTGAGTTATCAGATAAAAAATTTTTCTTATAATCTTTCTTTTTCACAATAATAAAACTCCCACACCGTCACCATACCTATTTACTTCCTGATATTGTTTTCTTATTTGTCTAGAAATATTCAATAAAATTAGTATCACAAAAGATGCTCTAGGAGAATACGATAAGATAAACGCGCCGGGGTAAAAACATAAAAACAGTGCACTAAAAAACGGCGTGATTGTTTAAAATATTAGGAAATACAAGTTAAAAGTGGTGATTGACATTGAAAAAAATAAGAACTCAAAACCCACCTATGTTCAAGAGTAAAGCAGCCTGGCAATCCGGCAAGCATTGTTTTTTTGGTTTACTTTTTCTATTTATACTGACTTTTATTTTGTGTTCTTGCTCTAATAATTCTGGTGATAACGCAAAAAAAATAAAAATTAGCGAGGCTACAAGATCGGTGTTTTATTGTCCGCAATACGCTGCAGCGAGTCTTTGTTATTTTAAAGAAGAGGGTCTTGACGTAGAAATCGTGACGTGTGAAGGCTCTGACAAAGCCATGACTTGTGTGTTGTCAGGCCAGTCGGACGTGGGGCTGATGGGCTCTGAAATGGTGGTTTATGTGTACAACGAGGGCAGGGAAAATTTTCCTATTATATTCTCTGAACTCACAAAAAAAGACGGCAGCTTTCTTGTAGGGCGCCAAAATGGTTTTAATTGGAGTGATCTAAAAGGCAAATCCATAATAGCGGGCCGCAAGGGCGGACTTCCGGAAATGACCTTGGAATATGTGCTTAAAAAAAGAGGTTTTAAACCAAATATAGATGTAAAACTTCTTAATAATATAAAATTTGATTTAATGGGGCCGGCTTTTTTAAGTGGCACCGGAGATTATGTAATGCTGTTTGAACCTCTTGCCTCCTCATTTGAAAATGATGAAAATTGCAGTGTTCTTCAGAATTTAGGCGATAATTGTGATGAAATAACTTACACTTGTTACTGCACATCTCAAGTGTATCTTAAAAAGAATAAAGAAAGCATAGAAAAATTTGCCCGTGCCATTTGCAGAGCTCAAAACTGGGTTTACAGTCACAGCCCGGAAGAAATAACAGCAGTAGTATCTTCGTTTTTTGCAAATACTGACAAACAACTACTTCAAAAATCAATTCGCCGGTGTCAAAGCGTGGGGGTATGGGCCCAAAATCCTGTTGTAAGGCAAGAGGCCTTTGAACTAATGCAGCAGATCGCAATGGAAGCTGGCGAATTAAAAAGCAAAGTTAGCTTTGACAAAGTGGTGGATAATCAATTTGCACTGCTGGCAAAAAAAGCCTCCTAAATATTTGTAAAAGAAGATAGAATTTACAGATTTTGAAAGTAAAATTATGCGATTAAAAAAATATTTTTATAAAATATCGCACTTATAAAAGAAAGCAGGATTTATGGATTTTGAAAGTAAAATTGTAGAATTAAAAAATATTTCCATGAAATATCACACCCCTCAAAAAGAAACTTTGGTCATTGACGGATTAAATTTAGACGTTTACAGTCGAGAATTTGTGACAATTGTAGGGCCGAGCGGTTGCGGTAAAAGTACCCTTTTGTCTATAATTTCTGGTCTAATTTCTCCTGCAAAGGGAGAAGTAAATATAGGCGCTAGAGGGCTTTATTCCATAAATCAGCAAGCCGCTTACATGTTACAAAAAGATTATTTATTTGACTGGCGCAATATACGGCAAAATGTTCTATTAGGACTCGAAATAAAAAAGAAGGCAACAGAAAAAAACAAAAAACATGCCGTAAAACTTTTGCAAAAATACGGTCTTGGAAAATTTTTAAATTGCTATCCCCACCAACTTTCCGGGGGAATGAGGCAAAAAGTGGCGCTTATTAGAACTCTCGCAGTAAACCCTAAAATACTGCTTTTAGATGAGCCTTTTTCGGCTTTTGATTACCAAACCAAAATTACGATCTCTGAAGAAGTAAGGCAAATCATAAAAAAGGAAAAGAAAGCCGCCATTTTGGTGAGTCACGATATATCTGAGGCGATCTCCCTCTCAGACAGAGTGATAATACTCTCAAAAAGGCCCGCCAAAATCAAAAAAGTTTTAAAAATTAAATTTGAATGCCAAGAGACTGATTACAGACAAAAACTAAAAGACAAAAAATTCAATGGTTATTTTGATGCCATCTGGAACGAGTTGAACGACGATGAATAAAAATTTTAAAATTTCTTGCCCCGCAAAAGAGCACGTCGATTTTTTAAAAAAACAAAAAAGAAGAGCAAATTTTGTCCGATTACTACAAGTGGCCGTACTAATGATAGGACTTAGCTTTTGGGAATTTGCAGCTCGCGCAAATTTAATAGACTCATTTCTCGTAAGTTCCCCTTCAAGAATTTTGCGGACAATACTAGAGCTAAACAGCAATGGGCAATTGTGGGAAAATGTGATATTCACAGTCACTGAAACCATCATGGGATTCACTTTTGGAACGGTTTTGGGTATTTTAATTGCCATAATAATTTGGTGGTCGCCCTTGGTGTGCAAAGTAAGCCAGCCGTATCTAGTGGTATTTAACGCGCTTCCAAAAGTGGCACTAGGGCCGATTGTAATAGTCTGGATTGGAGCCAACATGACCTCTATAATAGTTATGGCGTTGTTGGTTTCTGTTATAATTTCGATAATAAATGTGCTGGCGGGGTTTCAAAACGTCGACCGGGAAAAAATACTGCTTATGAAATCTTTTGGGGCAAATAAATT
>JAIRSI010000055.1 GCA_031255515.1 Oscillospiraceae bacterium
TTTGGAATCCCCAAGAAAGTGAGAATTTAACGCCCAATGGATCCTGGTTTTTTGATTATGAATTAGGAAAAGCAATAAGAATGAAACCGGGCGAAACAATACCGCAAGCGATTAATAGGAACAATAGGAATAAAGCCCGCGGAATCAAGAATACTAACAAGGGGCTTCGGAGTTTCCCGGAAAATCAAAAACCCAGTAATTCTTTTAAGGGACAAAATAATGAAACTTCCCAGAAAAAGCTGTCCGGTAAATGGGGTAAATTAAATAATAAGGATAGGGAGTTTCAAAAACTCTTGCAGAACTTAGAACTTTTAAAACGAAAGCTGAGCCCAGAGGAAGCGTATTCGGCGCAAAAACAGGTGAAATCCCTAGAAGAAAAGAATGAAAAACTGACCCAACAGCTCAGCGTTGACTCGGAAAGTGAAGATCAGCAGCTGACCTCATTGCGTGAGGAATTAAAAAATTTGCAAAAAGAAATGGAAGAGAAGGATAAACAGGATAAACAGATAGAATCTGAACGCGACAGGTTGGCTGAGCTTTTGGAATCTGAACGCGACGGGTTGGCTAAGCTTTCAAGGGAGAAAGAAGAGGTTGACGAAAGGTTGGCTGAGCTTTCAAGGGAGAAAGAAGAAGTTGACGAAAATTTGAGCTTGGCTAAGCAAAATGAAAATAATTTGAACGATGTTGTAAATAACCTAAAATTAAAAAACCAACGACTAAAGCAGAAACTTTCTCGTGTTCAGGTGGAGAATGAAAATTTTATGAGAGCGGTTGACAATGTTACTGAGATTCTCAAAAGAGGGCTCGATGAGTGTGAATAGATTTATTAATGGCACATAACTTAAATCAGTGAACTATAATTGTCCGGATTGTTTGAAAAAATTTCTTTTCAGAGAAAACAATCCGGGCGATAATTTTAAAGCCCGGTTTGGCGAAGATTTTGACACCTGCATTTATTTTATCGCTGGACAGGGTTAACTCCGCAGAAATATTTTTTTATTTTCTTTATTATGTCGGACGCGCAGGAGCAGTAAGGAGTGACGGTTTGAATTATATTCAGCCTTAATAGGTTAAGCCGCGCCCAAAGGCCTATTCAAAATTATTGAACGCGCATATTCCGGCATTCAAAATACTTTCAAACATTAGAGCATTCAGACGAGGTTTTAACATTATCGTCAACATGAAAGAGGACTCTTCTGGTCGGAAAAAATTCTCGAATGAGAAGCCGAAACAATTTGAAGAGTTCTTGCATTCCATCAAAAATTTTGATACCAAACTAAGTTACGGTATTGTGCGCTCCGAGCGGTTGGCCGATTCTGAATGTTACGCCTGTCTTAATAATCTTTGATGGCAGGCGAATAATCTTTTATCGGAATTATAAATTTTTAAAAATTAGCGGCGATTCTTGTAACTCATAAGTGGGCACTAGCAAAATGTTTAGTTTTTAGCAGCTGTTTCATTATAAGGATGGCAGAAATTGCGCTGAATGCGGATTTTATAACTGTCAAGGGAAGATTCACCATCAAAACAGCTCCAAGCAAGTTTTTTATCCACGGAAACAGTGAGCCATAAAGTTTTAAAACGCTATTTTTTTCTACAATTGTAAAATACATAGGATACAGCACGAAATAATTAAGGGCTACGCTAACAATTGATACGCATAAAATTCCCATAAAAGATCCAAACAAAGCAGATTTGCATTTTTTAAAGCAAAGCGCCGCGGGAATGACGAAAGCGCAGCCTAAAATAAAGTTTGAAAACTCCCCTACGGATGCAGTTTTTGTAAAGGGTAGTAGTATTAAATTCTTTATTAAAAGCACTAGAATTGCGCCAGATGGCCCCGTTAAAAAACCAGCTAATAGGGCAGGTGTTTCAGAAAAATCTATCTTTAAAAAGGGAGCGAAAGGCAAATTAAACCCCAAAAAAGACAAAACGACAGAAGCTGCCGAAAACATGCTAATTTTTGCTAATTCCTTCGGATAGATGTTCACATTTCACCTCTTCTAAACATGCATTACAAAATAGCCTGGCAGTCACAAAGACGCGCTGACTTCGCTTGGATTAGCATTCGCATTTTATTTTTTCATACCAAGAGTGCGTTAATTTTCGCTGTCGTTTCGGATCAATATTCGCGTTTTATTTCTTTGTAATGTATTTTTTGAGATGGCCCTGCTGAAAATAAAGAGGAGCTAAGTTTTAGTTTTTTTGCTCCCATTTTTGCCTCAGTGCTCTGGATTAAGTTGTATAAAGAGGGCGCAAAGAGCGGGTATTCCTTAGAAATTATTTCGGGAGAGAGTTTGGGCCTCTGATGGCAGGGTAATTTATCAAAGCCCTCGAGTTTGCTCTCCGATACAATGCAATTTGCCTTTATTTCGGATATTGACTCCAAGGAATCTGAGAATCCTTTATAAATATGTCTTGAGACAGAAAACATGCCTTGAGGATTTTCATTGTTGGAGGAATAGATTATTCTGAACATTTTATATACTGAGGCCATTAGGTAGGATGAGATCTCATTGGTGAGAGATTTATTTTTAACTTTTTGCAATATGTCAAAAATTATTACAAGGGAGCTCACGAGCAATTTTTTATTGAGCACTGGCAAAAGGCTGCCTATCGAAGTGTTTTCTTTTTTAACAGAGTCAGTGTCTGGCAGATCTTCCATCTTTAAAGTTTTACCAGTTTTATCGGGACTTCTCCCAAGAAGATAATCGCAAGATACATCGTAGTAGTCAGCTATTTTTACAATAAAGTTCAGACTACACTCCCTTATGCCTCTTTCATAATGTGAGAGAAGAGCTTGAGAGACCCCTAAATCTTTCGCAATCTTTTTTTGGCTAAGCCCGCGTTCTTTTCGCAGTAGAGCGATAATTCTTGGAAAATTTTCATTCATAATTTTTAATATAACCCCACAAGATGCAGCTTTTTCTTAAAAGTTTTAAAACACTACTTTATTGCAAAAATTCTAAATGACCGTACCCATTCTATCATTAGATGAAGATTAATTGCAAAGACATTTTTTAGCTTTTTTAAATCTTGGCCAGGAAACTCCTTTTCTCGAGGAAGATGGCAAGATGAGTTCAAGAGAATTTCGAGCAGAAAATAACGACTTTTACGGCCGGAAGCCATGACTTTAAAAGACTATTTTGACTTATTGTTGTCGCTTGGATTGCCCGAAGGAGTTTCCTCCGGCGCTCCGGGCGATGTTTTAGCTTAAAATTTTATTATTCGAGAGTTTTCCTGCTATCTTGTGCGCCTTGAAAATTTTAAATTTTTTATAAAGAATTTGTGCTTGACTTTTAATTTCAATGTATGCTATATTGACTGTAAGTCGGAGCCCCCTGGAGAGTTGTTCCAGTGAGGATTTTTATAGAGTTAGTTTTGCGTTTCAAGCTAAGATTTGCATTGATGTTTCTTAAGAAGGCGTTTGGTTTTTGTGCGGTGTGTTTTGGGGTTTATTTGGCTTTTTGCGCCGTGCTAGTGATTTTTCAAAGGGGGGTATTGTTATGAGAGTAAAAGTAACACTTGCTTGCAATGAATGTAAAAATCGTGGCTATGATACCACAAAAAATAAGAAAAACAATCCTGACAGACTTGAAATGACCAAGTACTGCAGATTTTGCAGAAAGCATACCTTACAAAAAGAAACCAAATAGTTTTTTAAAAAGTCTTTAACAATTTTACTTTTAACATAAATTTTTTAGGGGTAATCGTTGGTATTTTTGCCTAGATTTGAGGGATAATTTCTTTTGTATGTTACTGTTTTCAAAAGAGAGGGGTTTATAAATGACTGGATCCAAGGCTGGGCCACCAGCTGTTAAGCATGAAAATTTTTTTGTGGGCCTAAAAAATGAGGTAAAAAAGATAGTCTGGCCCAGTGTTAGCGTTGCCTTTAAGAACTCTGGTGTGGTGTTATTTGCTATTCTCTTCATCGGAACTATCGTGTTTCTTTTAGACAAGGGCTTCGGTGAGCTGTTTAAAAGATTCATGGAGATATCTTAAAAGGGAGGGATTTTGTGCAAAAGGAGGCTGAATGGTACATCGTTCATACTTACTCTGGTTACGAAAATAGAGTTGCCTCAAATCTTGAAAAGATTATTAAAACCAGAGATCTTGAGCACCTAATTCAAGAGATTTTTATTCCCACTCAGACCGTTTCGGAGGTTAAGGATAACAAAACGCGCGAGGTAGAGCGCAAGGTTTTCCCAGGGTATGTTATGATTAAAATGGTTTTGACGGATGAATCTTGGTATGTTGTGCGCGGCATAAAGGGTTGCATCGGATTTGTGAGCTCTTCCGACAAGCCGATTCCTTTAACCGATGAAGAAGTTAAAAAGTTCGGTATGGCCAAGAGTGAGTCCGTGGAGGTGTCTTATGACATTGGGGATTCCGTGCAGATTACAGGCGGACCACTTGAGGATTTCATCGGCACGGTGACAGAGCTTAAAAAAGAAAACAATTACGTTTTAGTGACCGTTTCGATGTTTGGCCGGGAGGTCCCCGTGGAGCTGGAACTCAGTCAAGTTCAGGTGATGGATTGAGTAATCGTTTTGATGTTTGGTTGGGAGTTCTCCGTGGAGCTGGAACTTAAGTCAAGTTCAGGTGATGGACCAATGGTTTTTGCTTGAAATTACAATGATGTTTAGCTGGAGGTCAACTCCAATTCCGAGCGGCGGCTGATATTGAGCCTAGGATGTCTCGTGAAGGATAGAGTTTAGAGGCAGTTAGCGTTCAAATTTAAACAATATATTAGTAATTTTTTAACTTAAATTTTTAGAAAGGAGACATTAGATTTAAAATGGCTAAACAAAAAGTGATAGGTCTTATCAAGTTGCAAATACCGGCCGGAAAAGCAACGCCGGCGCCGCCTGTTGGTCCAGCGCTAGGTCAGCACGGTGTGAACATCATGGAGTTCACAAAACAATTTAATGACCGCACAAAAAAGGACGATGGCATGACCATTCCCGTTGTTATAACTGTTTTTTCCGACAGATCTTTTACTTTTATAACAAAGACACCGCCTGCATCTGTTTTAATAAAGAAGGCTTGCAAAATAAGCAGTGGATCCGCTGAACCTAACAGGAAAAAAGTTGCAAAGATTACTCTGGATCAAGTTAAGGCTATAGCGGAGCAGAAAATGCCCGATCTTAATGCTGCTAGTGTGGAATCTGCCATGAGAATGATATCAGGCACGGCTAGGAGTATGGGTGTAGAGGTTTCGTCCTAAAGCTTAAGCGTGCGGCATGGTTTTTATTTGTTTTGCAAAGTTCTAGATTTTATGCGAGAAGTTTTGCTTCGATCGTCTGATTTTAGTGTTTGTTATGGCGGGTGCGCGAGGATTCGCATTTTAAAGTTTTTTCAGCTTATATCTGGTTTAGTTTTTATGATAAAAGATCATATTATTGATGTGTAATTTGGAGTTTTTATGGCTTTATGAAGGGGGTTTATAAAAAAATGGCGAAGCGTGGTAAAAAATATGCAGATAGCGAAAAGTTGGTTGCTAGAGGCAAGCTTTACAATACGGGCGAAGCTTTGGAACTGTGTTTGCAGACTGCTAAAGCAAATTTTGATGAAACCATAGAAGTTCACATGAGGTTGGGTGTTGATTCAAGACATGCGGATCAGCAGGTAAGAGGAGTGGTTGTTCTGCCCAACGGAACGGGTAAGAAGATGAGAATTTTGGCTATCTGCAAAGGCGAAGCTCAAGCTTTAGCCAAGGAGCAGGGCGCCGATTTTGTAGGCGAGAAGGATATGATCGACAGGATTCAAAATGAGGGCTGGACTGATTTTGATCTGATGATCACCACTCCTGATATGATGGGTCTTGTGGGGCGTTTAGGAAAAATTCTCGGCCCTAAGGGTTTGATGCCGAATCCCAAATCCGGCACAGTTACTCAGGACGTGGCCAAAGCCGTTAGGGAAGCTAAGGCGGGTAAAATCGAGTATCGTCTCGACAAGACTAATATTATTCACTGCTCTATTGGCAAGGCCTCGTTTGGAAAAGACAAACTTATCGAGAATTTCAATGTTCTCATGGATGCTGTCATCAAGTCCAAGCCGACATCTGCTAAAGGTCAGTATATAAAGTCTTGTGCTTTTGCTTCCACAATGGGGCCGGGCATAAGAGTTATCAGCGGCAAAAATGAGCAGCAGGCAGCTTAACTTGAAATGTTGACTTTTAAGTTCGTATGCGGTAGAATCTAAGTTGGGTATAATTTTACTCATTTGATCCGGGGCCGGCGCCTCAGTGCGGACTTGGACTTGGACTTGGACTTGGACTTGGACTTGGACTTGGACTTGGACTTGGACTTGGACTTGGACTTGGACTTGGACTTTATGCGGGTTTTTCAGTATGTTTGAACTTTAAGATTTGTGCCCAGGTGCTTTTTACGTTTAAATCGATAGTTTTCCGAAGACAGTAGGTGTATTTTACTTAAATAGAACTTTGTATGTTCGTCCTACCGAGGGTTTGTATTTCGTTTTTTACGCGGGACTTCTTGTTTATTTGGGATCGTTGGCGTTTTTGATTCTAACGCGAGATTTCTGCGTGATTTGTTGCTTTACTTGCTCTCCTTGTGTTTTCGATCAAGGGGAGTGTTTTATTTTGGTTATTTCTATCAAAATTTTAAAAATTTATCATAGAAGGATGATAAAGTTCTTCTAGAAAAAGATATCACAAAGTTCTTATAATATTATTTGTTAGAAAAGAGGTGAAACGATGCCAAGTGAAAAGATTTTGAAAGAAAAAAAGGCAATTGTGGCGGATCTTGCTGAAAGGATAAAAAAATCGTGCGTTGGTGTTTTGGTTGACTACAGAGGTATAACTGTCGCAGATGATACGAAGTTAAGAAGAGAATTACGCGAGGCTGGAACTCTTTACTGCGTTACCAAAAACACCATGCTCATTCGTGCTTTCGAGCAAGCCGAAATTGAAGGAGTTGATGAGGTACTCAAAGGAACTACGGCTCTGGCCACTAGTGAGAATGATTACGTGGCGGCTGCGAGGATTTTGTGCAATTTTGCAGATGAAAACGATGATTTTTTTACCATCAAGGCTGGGTTTATTGAAGGCAAGATTGTAGATAAATTGTCGGTGGAAAAGCTCGCGAAGCTACCTTCCAAAGAGATTTTGGTTGCTATGGTGCTTGGTACCTTGAACGCGCCAATAGTAGGTTTTGTTAGCGTGCTCAGCGGAGTTTTAAGAAGTTTAGTTATCGTTATTAGTGCCATAGAAAAAAGCCGTGCCGAAGAAAGTTAAGTTTTTAAATTAAGCTTTGCTTTAGAGATTTTTAAGTTTTAAAATTTTTTGGCGCTTATCTTCAAGAAAGACTATTTAGAGGTAGGCTTTGGTTTCCGGAACTAAATTTTACCGAGGGTTTTAAATTTAATTTGTTCAGGGCGCGTCTAGCGACAAATTAAAGCTGTGCCGAAGAAAGTTAGGTCTTGAAATTAAGCTTTGCTTTAGAGATTTTTAAGTTTTAAAATTTTTTAGCGCTTATCTTCAAGAAAGACTATTTAGAGGTAGGCTTTGGCTTCCGGAACTAAATTTTACCGAGGGTTTTAAATTTAATTTGTTCAGGGCGCGTCTAGCGACAAATTTTTGTTTTTTGGAAATCTCAAATTAAGTGTTCAGTTAAAATTTTAGTATTGTCATTATTTTAGAGAAGTTTGGTATTTTATAAAAAATTTAAATTTTTATGGAGGGTTTAGAATATGTCTGCGAGTAATTTACAGGGTATTATTGATAGTTTAAAGAGTTTGACGGTTATTGAGCTTAGTGAGCTTGTGAAGGCACTGGAAGAAGAATTTGGAGTTTCAGCAGCAGCACCGGTAGCTGTTGCTGCTCCCGCTGCGGACGCTTCAGCAGGCGGCGCGGCGGCTGAAGAGAAAACGGAATTTGATGTTTTCTTAAATTCGGTACCCGAGAAAAAGGCGCCTGTCATTAAAGTTGTTAAAGAAATATTGGCCGTCGGAATGATGGAAGCCAAACGCATCGTAGAGGACGCCCCCACGGCAATCAAAGAAGCTGTTTCCAAAGAAGATGCAGAGTCTTTCAAAGCAAAACTTATTGAAGCTGGTGCCGACGCAGTAATTAAATAGCGAGGTTTGCGCGGCCACGCCGGAGTTAGGAGAATAGAAACCAAGGCATCAAGAGAGTGCGCCCCGAGGCAATCAAAGAAGCTGTTTTCAAAGAAGATGTAGAGTCTTTCAGATCAAAACTTATCAAAGCTTATTGAAACTGGCGCCAACGCAGCAATTAAGCAGCGAGGTTTGCGCGGCCACGCCGGAGTTAGGAGAATAGAAACCAAGTCATCAAGAGAGTGCGCCCCGAGGCAATCAAAGAAGCTGTTTCCAAAGAAGATGCAGAGTCTTTCAAAGCAAAACTTATTGAAGCTGGTGCCAACGCAGTAATCAAGCAGCGAGGTTTGCGCGGCCGGAGCGATGAAAGTCAAGGATCATAGTAAAGAGAGCCGCACGCAAAGCGATCAAAAAGTCTATTTTTTTTAAAGAAACACGGGGGAGAGTCTCTCGAGGGCGAGATTGGTTAAAGTCGGCGCCGCGTAGGCGATTAAATAGCTCTTTTAAAACAATAGATAAAAAGAGATAACCCAGATGCGTTGAGAATACGCTGCAGGTTTTTTGCAGCTTGCGGTTGTTGCACCGATTTTTTTTCAGGCTTGTGTGGTCAAATTTGGGAGGTCTTGCCACGTACGGCGGCCGCAGTTCTGACCATGTCAATTTCTCCAGCGGGCGCTATTTTTCCTCGTGCGCGATGGCTAAATCTTAAATTGTCGACTTTTTCAACAGATGTTCTTTTTTCTTTGTGCGCGACGCCCCCAAGCCTCAACCGTCGATTTCTCGAATAGATATCTTTTTTCTCGTGCGCGGCGGGTAAATCTTATGTCGTCGACTCCTTCAATAGATGTTCTTTTTTCTTTGTGCGCGGCGAGTAAATCTCATGTCGTCGATTTCTTCAACGGATGTTCTTTTTTTGTGCGCGGCGAGCAAGCTTCGATTATTGCCGTCGGATGCTATTTTTTGTGCGCAATATGATTTACTCGGATCTTAAAATAATAAACGCAAAAGTCCTGCATTAAAAATATGTTCCCTATTTTTTTTGAAAGTTTGACCACCAACAATTTCCCGCGTGCCGAAGGCAGCAGCGAGCCGTGTTGCTTTTTTGCTTTGTATGTGCTGGGTCGCGTGTCCACCAAGAGTTTATTCCTCCTGGGGATTTTGTTCCTTGCGCGCAATTATCGTCTAAAAGTACGCTTTAAACTCTTTTTTTGATAGCTTTTCTCGACATATCCTGTTATTTAAAGCTTTTTCCCGCAATGTGTGCAATATTTTTTCTTGCTTTGTTTTAAAATGGCAGAAGCAGTCAATGTCGTTGGCACTGCCAGTAACGCTATGCCGAGCGAAAGAATCAGTACGCTCTTAGTGTCTTGCCAATCGTAGTTATGGGGTACACGTCGCCAAAAGCCTACGGTCGTAAGAGCTGTAAAGGCCCACCAAAATTCAGAAAATGCGTTTTCAAAAATTTCGGGCCCGGTTTGATGTTTCGCATAATACATAAGAAGCGCCGACACAGATATAAAGAAAAAATCGATCACAAAAATGTTTAGCAATTCGCGAGATCTGCTCTTGAAAGCCAGGATAATTTTTTCAAAGATGCGTGAATGCCAGCTGAGTTTTAATACGCTCACTAGCCCCAGCACTCGCAGAGCTTTGATTTGCACCGAAAGCGATACAAAGTCAAGTACAATGGGAGCAGCGCAGATGAGATCGACAACGCCACTGAGCGAAAAAGATATATGGTCCTAGACAAAAGTTGCCTCGTCCCCCGGGAAACGCGAAGGGCGCCGCTAGACAAAAATTTAAAACGAATTCCATCAAAAACACCATATTAATGACTTTGCCTATCACCAAAACAACCTGCGACGAAAATCCCTCGACCGAGTCGAGTGTTTCCAGCATCATTACGGCTATATTCAGCGTTACTGCGACAATTATAGCCGTTTTATACGCTCGCTTTGCGTGAGGATTTAGGTGATTTTTATTTGCTATAAATTTTGTGCTCCCGTTTTTTAAATGCATTTTAAGCCTCTTTTTGTAAATATTTTAAATTGCAGCTTGACACTTTTGCGCTTGTGAGGTAGAATAATACTTGTTGTAGTTTTTAGTGGCTTTTGGGCTGAGTTGGATTTTGTCCTCGGCGTTGTTGATATGATGCTTCTATCCCCAGCACTGACTGGCCATTATTACTTAAGTTCTATTGTTGTTTTGTGCCTAATTTTAATTCTGGAACATAAGCTTGGGCTTTACTTAAATAGTTGCCAAATTGCAGCTTTAATATTTTTCAGCCGCGGTGGTGTATTTTTTTGTGAGCTAAAAAGCCTATTTCTTTCTGTGCCTTCGATCCATATTTGTGTGCTTTGCGATTGGGGCTTTTACGATATGTTGCAAATCAAAACGTGGAGGTGCTTGGTTTACGATAAATCTAAAGTATGATGGACGCAAAATCAGTTAGGGTTGCCAAAGGCGCGCGAAAGCATTGCCTAGTGCAGCTTCGGCCTGATTTAAAATACGAGATGGGCTACTAAAATAAACTTTGTGTATTGGTTGGGCTTTGATCTAGCTTAAGATGCAGGGTGAGTTCTATGAATTTTCATTAAAACGGACTTTGCTCAGCTTTTGCCTAAAGCTTAAAATGCAGGATTGAGTTTTGTGTGCTAGCGTGAATTTGGTCTAGCTTATAAGGCGTACGAAATGAATTTTATGGCGATATTTAGTCTAAATTTTATAATGTGAGAGGAATTTTATATGTTTTGCGTTAAAAATGGACTTTGCATATCAGCGCAGCTTTTATCTAATTTGAAATGCAGGATAAGTTCTGTGCGCCGACGCGGTTTCGATCTAATTTAGATGTACGAAATGAATTTTATGGCGATATTTAGTCTAAATTTTAGAATGTGAGAGGAATTTTATATGTTTTGTGTTAAAAATGGACTTTGCATATCAGCGCAGCTTTTATCTAATTTGAAATGCGGGATAAGTTCTGTGCGCTGACGCGGTTTCGATCTAATTTAGATGTACGAAATGAATTTTATGGCGATATTTAGTCTAAATTCTAGAATGTGAGAGGAATTTTATATGTTTTGCGTTAAAAATGGACTTTGCATATCAGCACGGCTTTTATCTAAATTTGAAATACGAAATGAATTCCGTGTATTAGCGTGATATTTGGTCAACTCAAAATGCAGGATTAATTTTGAGTATTTATATTAAAAAGGACTTTTGTGTTTACGATTTTTATGAACTTAATGTGAGGGGTGACTTAGCTTGTGGCGAATGTAAGATCGGTGAACCTTGGAAAAAACGTTAGAATGAACTTCTCGAATGTTGACGAAGTCCTGCAAATGCCAAACCTTATAGAAGTGCAAAAAAGTTCTTACAAATGGTTTTTAGAACACGGGATAAGAGAAGTGCTCAGAGAAGCTTCCGGTATTACTGATTACACCGGGAATCTTATTTTGGATTTTGCGGACCATAAGCTAGATGTGGATAATCCAAATTATAGTACAGAGGAATGCAAAGAGAGAGATGCGACTTATTCTGCGCCTTTGCGCGCCAAAGCCCGACTTCTCAACAAAGAAACGGGAGAAATCAAAGAATCAGAGGTGTTTTTGGGCGATTTTCCTTTGATGACCCAGAGCGGAACTTTCATGATTAACGGGGCAGAGCGCGTTGTTGTTTCTCAGCTTGTCAGGTCCCCCGGCGTTTACTATTCCATGTCCTACAATAAAGTTGGCAAACAGCTCTTCAGCCTGATAGCCATACCCAACAGAGGTGCTTGGCTTGAGTACGAGACAGATTCCAGTGATATTTTTTACGTGCGTATAGATAAAAACCGAAAGCTTCCGGTCACTGTTTTTATAAGGGCCCTCGGTCTTGGCACCGATGAGGAAATATTAGGGCATTTTGGAGAAGATGAGCGACTTTTGGCGACCATGGAGAAAGATATATGTAAAACTGTTGAAGAAGCTCTTTTTGAAATATATAAGAGATTTCGTCCCAGCGAACCTCCTACGCTCGAGAGCGCGCAAAGTTATCTTGATTCTCTCTTTTTCGACGTTGGTCGATATGATTTGTCCAAGGTGGGAAGATATAAATATAATAAGAAGCTCTGTCTTGCTCCCAGAATTATTGGGTGCACCCTCGCTCGGCCCGTAGTAAATGTGATGACCGGCGAAATTTTAGCCGACGAAGGTGAGGTTGTTTCCAAAGAGAAAGCCGCTAAAATAGACGGGTTCGGGATTTCTGAGGTTTATGTTTTGATAGAGCAAAAAGAAGTTAAAGTTATTTCTAATGGCATGGCAGATTTGGCCGAATTTGTGAACGAAGAGATCGCCCTTGAGTGTGATTTTGATGAAAGAGTACGATTGTCTGTGCTTTTGGAAATCATTAAAAAAGCCAAGAATGATCAAGAAGTATTAGAGCAAATTCGTGCAAAAAGCGACGAACTTGTACCTAAACATATTACCACCGACGATATTTTTGCCTCTATAAATTATCTCAATTGTCTAGCGAAGGGTCTTGGTACTGTCGACGATGTCGATCATCTTGGAAACAGGCGTATACGCTGCGTTGGCGAGCTTTTGCAGAGCCAGTTTAGAATTGGTTTTTCGCGTCTTGAACGCGTAATCAGAGAAAGAATGACCCTTGGCGCCCAGGATTCCGATACCCTGACTCCGCAATCTCTTATCAACATAAGGCCCGTTGTGGCCGCCATAAAGGAATTTTTTGGATCGTCTCCTCTTTCTCAATTTATGGACCAGACCAATCCTTTAGCTGAGCTCACCCATAAACGCCGCCTTTCCGCCCTGGGTCCCGGAGGGCTTTCTAGGGATCGTGCCGGATTCGAAGTCAGGGACGTGCACTATAGTCATTACGGCAGGATGTGCCCCATCGAGACCCCCGAAGGTCCCAATATCGGCCTGGTTTCCTACCTCGCAACCTTTGCGCGCGTCAATAAATATGGCTTTATAGAGGCGCCATTTCGCCGCGTCAATAAAGAAAAAGGCTTTGTTACTGACGAAGTTGTGTACATGACCGCAGATGTCGAAGACGAGTTTATTGTGGCGCAAGCCAACGAACCTTTAGACAAAAATGGTCATTTTGTAAACAATAAAATTAATGGCAGGTTTCGTGGGGAATTTGTGGAAGTTGACAAAAGTCGGGCTGACTTTATGGATGTCTGTGCGAAAATGGTGTTTTCGGTTGCAACTGCAATGATACCTTTCCTTGAGAATGACGATTCCAGCCGAGCTTTGATGGGATCCAACATGCAACGCCAAGCCGTTCCTCTTCTCACAACAGAGGCCCCAATCGTTGGCACTGGAGTGGAATACAAAGCTGGCGTCGATTCGGGCGTTTGTATACTTTCAAAAGAAGATGGAGTGATCAAAAAGGTCAATGCAGACAGCATAGTGGTCGATTATGATTCGGGTGGGACTGAGACTTTTAAGGTTGCTAAGTTTGCCAAGTCCAACAAAGGCACTTGTTTCAATCAGATTCCGACGGTTAATTGTGGGCAAAAAGTTGAAAAGGGCGAGGTTTTGGCGGATGGACCCTCCACAAGTGGCGGGGAAATTAGCCTTGGCAAGAACGTTTTGGTTGGCTTTATGGTCTGGGAAGGCTACAATTATGAAGATGCCATCTTGATAAGCGAGAAGATAGTCCGAGAAGATGTTTATACTTCTATTCATATGGAAGAATACGAGATTGAAGCCCGAGATACCAAATTAGGCTCCGAAGAAATTACAAGAGACATACCGAATGTGAGCGAAGATGCTCTTAGGAATCTTGATGAATTTGGTATCATTCGTGTGGGGGCTGAAGTTAAATCCGGAGACATATTAGTCGGTAAAATTACCCCGAAAGGCGAGACCGAACTTACCGCAGAAGAACGTCTGTTAAGGGCGATTTTTGGTGAAAAAGCTAGAGAAGTGAGAGATACTTCTTTAAGGGTTCCTCACGGAGAATATGGCATTGTCGTAGATGTTAAAGTTTTTACCAGAGAAGATAGCAGGAATGAGCTTTACCCTGGAGTTAACAAGGTTGTGAGATGCTATGTTGCTCAAAAAAGAAAGATTTCAGTTGGCGATAAAATGGCCGGTAGACACGGTAACAAGGGCGTTGTCTCTAGAATTCTTCCCGTAGAGGACATGCCGTTTTTGCCCGATGGGACACCCCTTGATATTGTCCTTAACCCGCTTGGTATTCCTTCCCGTATGAATATTGGACAGGTCTTTGAGGTTCATCTGGGATACGCCGCCAAAGCTCTTGGTTGGAAGATTATGTCGCCTGTTTTTGATAGTGTCAGTGAGGATGACATTTTTTCTTGCTTTAAAAAAGCTGGTTGTGAAGGCGACGGCAAAATTTTGCTCAGGGACGGCCGTACGGGCGAGTGTTTTGACAATCCCGTTACCGTTGGATATCTTTACTTTTTAAAACTTCACCATCTGGTGGATGATAAGATACACGCCAGATCCACGGGCCCCTATTCGCTTGTGACGCAGCAACCTCTTGGCGGAAAAGCTCAATTCGGCGGTCAAAGATTCGGAGAGATGGAAGTTTGGGCCCTTGAAGCCTACGGTGCAGCCTACACTCTGCAAGAAATTTTAACTGTAAAATCAGATGACGTTGTGGGGCGTGTTAAAACTTACGAGGCCATTGTTAAGGGTCAAAATGTCCCCAAACCTGGCATTCCTGAGTCATTCAAAGTTTTAATAAAGGAGCTTCAGTCTTTGGGGCTTAATGTAAAGATATATCAGAAAAACAAAAAAGAAGTCGATCTTAGGAGGAATTTTGAAGAAGATGAAGAATCAGCATTTAATTT
>JAIRSI010000039.1 GCA_031255515.1 Oscillospiraceae bacterium
TTTCTCTATTTGCAGCGGCATTCTTTTCTATTTCATCGATGATTTTTTGGTCATATTTTTTATTTTCTGTTTGCTTTATAAAGTCTATCACCGATTCAATTTCTCTGTCGGTTACAAAACATCCCTGAATTCTTATTGGCTTTTGTGCTCCTATGGGTGAAAAAAGCATGTCCCCACACCCTAAAAGTTTTTCCGCCCCGGTTGCGTCAAGTATGGTCCTTGAATCTACCTGAGAAGAAACCGCAAGGGCTATTCTGCTGGGGATGTTAGCCTTTATTATTCCTGTGATGACGTCAACGGAAGGTCTTTGAGTTGCTATGACAAGATGCATTCCTGCGGCCCTTGCCATTTGTGCCAATCTACATATAGAATCCTCAACTTCTCGAGGAGCGGCCATCATCAGATCGGCGAGTTCGTCAATAACTATCACGACCTGCGGCATAAATTCGAGATTGTTGTTATTTGTTTTATTTTCATTTTTTTCTTTACTTACTCTGTTTTCGTCTTTTTCTTCTACTGGACCTTTTGTAGATTGGTGCTTCTTTACTATTTTATTGTAAGAAAACAGGTCTCTGACGTTATTTTCCGCAAAAATCTTGTAACGCCCTAACATCTCGGTGACAGCCCAAGTCAGTGCCCCCGCTGCTTTTCTTGGGTCAGTGACAACGGGAACCAAAAGGTGGGGTATGCCGTTGTAGACACCGAGTTCCACTACTTTTGGGTCTATCATCAAAAAGCGAACTTCCTTTGGCGTGGCCTTATAAAGAAGGCTTACTAAAAAGGAATTTATACACACAGATTTTCCGGAGCCAGTGGAACCCGCTATTAAAAGATGCGGCATTTTAGCAAGATCCGCAAAAGCTGCATTGCCAGTAATGTCCCTCCCTAATATTACGGTGAGTTTACTTTTTTTGAGCATAAATTCTTCAGAAGAGATAAGTTCTCGCATTTTTACAGTGCTAATTATTCTATTGGGAATCTCTATGCCCACAGCGGCCTTCCCCGGAATTGGCGCCTCTATTCTAACTCCAGACGCGGCAAGATTTAGTGCTATGTCGTCAGCAAGATTGGTGATTTTGCTGATTTTTACGCCGGCGGCAGGTTGTAGCTCATACCTAGTTACAGACGGCCCCCTACTTATATCGGTGATACGCGTTTGGACCCCAAAATTATTTAAAGTTCCCACTAACATTTCGCCGTTGGTTTGAAGCTCTTGTGTTATATCTTCTTGATCTATTTCGGGAGATAAATCAAGAAGAGTCGAAGGGGGAATATTAAAATATTCCTTATTAGCATTAGCAAATTGTCTATCTGGTTCTATATCAAGTGGTACAACACTAGGTTTTTTGCTTTTTTGCTGTTTTTGGCTAAATTCCATAGCGGCTATAAGAGCAGAGGAGTCCAAAATTTTAGTTTTATTTTCTGTATTTTTATCAAGATTTGTATTTTCATCGGGAGAACACCTTGTGGCTTTTTTTGTCAACGCTCGCTTAAACGGCATGTTAATATTAAATTCTTTATTTTTTTCCATACGATCTATATCTTTATTGCTATTTGTTCCCATGAAATCTATATTTTTGCTGCTATTTCTTTCCATGCAATCTATCAAAACTTTAGTTGTTCCGTCAGCGAATTTTTTAATTTCTTGTAAAAGTTTGATGAGACTGGTGCCGGTTAAAATCATGATAGAGACGAAAATTGTTACAATTACTATTATTCTAGCGCCTGTCGTGCCGACGGCACAAAGGAGAGGAATACCGACAAGCCTTCCTAAAATACCGGCGCTAGCCTCCAAAGAATTGTCATCATAAAATTCCGCAAGGTTCAAGTGAAATTCCGACATACCAATAAGGCGATTATCCAAGAAGACATAAACGGCCGTGCAACAAAAAACTATTAACGTGGCCGACATGTATAGTTTGGTGTTGATTTTCTCAGAGAATTCACCTCTAGATATGCCAATAGAAATGCCCATTAAAGTTACCGGAAACAGAACCGAACTTACCCCAAAGAGAGCATAAACTGCCTTATGTAGCAAATTCCAGATATTTTCTCCTTCCACAAAAATTAAAAAAAACAGCAAAACAGAAAACGCAAATAAAAGTATAGCCAGAACTTGATCCGCCCAGCTTACAGAGTGTTTTGCGCGGGTGGATTTAGATCTCGTTTGGCCGGGAGTTTTAGCGTTTGTTGTAGAATTCTTTGAGAGATTAGTAGGTCTTATTAGTTCGTCTTGTTCTTTTTGTGGCAAATTCCATATCCTCCGTTCCCTAAAAAATTACCCTATGTGCAGAATTTTACAACCATTTTATAAAATTTTCAAGTAGTTATTAAATTTTTATGATAAATTTGAAAAAATATTGCCGACGTATTATGACCTACTGGCGTAAATTAAGACTTATTAGTGTACAGGCACAGATAATTGTAAATATTACGGCAATAACATCTAAATTTTTTATTTTAAACATGCGCATTCTTGTCCTATTTTCACTACCTCTGTAGCACCTGCATTCCATGGCGATGGATAGTTCGTACGCGCGACGAAAGGACGAAACAAAGAGTAGAGTTACGATAGGAATAAACGCCCGAATTTTGTCATTTAGTTTTTTTGCCTCTAGATTTGCCCCGCGCGCTTTTTGCGCCATTATTATCTTGTTTAATTCTTCAAAAAGTGTGGGAATAAATCTTAGAGCTATGGTCATAATCATGGCAATTTCAGATACCGGAATTCTTAAAAATTTAAGTGGCTTCATAAGTCGCTCGGTGGCTGTCGTTAGGTCGTTTGGCAGGGTTGTAAAGGTCAAAATAGAGCTAACTAGTATCAGACAAACGATTCTTGTGACAGATGTTATGCTGTTTTTTATAGAATCTTTTGTGATATTAATTATCCAAAAGGTAAATAAACCTTCGCCTTTTCCACAAAAAAGATTGACGAGAGAGGTTATTGTTGCGACTAAAATTATCACCCTTAGACTTTTTAAATAAAGTTTAAAGCCGACCTTTGACAATATCAAAATGATTAGAATCTGCGCGGCCATAAATGCCATGGATTCATAACTATTAGCAAAAAAAACTAATGCGATTTGTGCGATGCTCAGCAAAATTTTAATTCGTGGATCAAGCTTATGCAGAACTGATTCACCCGGCAAATATTGACCAAAGACTACATCACCTATCAATGTTAGATCTCCTTCATCACCCAAATTTATTCGAATAAACTAGAACATTATCGAAATATTAATATAAAATTAAATTTTTTTTTGCCTTGCTCGAGTTTTTTAAAAATAAATTTATACATTGCTGAAAATTTTAGTCTTTGCAGCGCAAAGCTTAGTTTCCTTTATCTTTACAAAGGGCGTGCCAGTGCAGTTAGTGTTTGCAGCGCAAAGCTTAAGTTTTCTTTTATTTTCGTGATAGAATTTTGTCAAAACAAAGGGAGGGTCAGCATCATTAGTGTTTGCAGTACAAAGTTTATTTTTTTGCCTTTGTGATAAAATTTTATCGAAACAAAGGGCGCGCTAGCACCATTAGTGTTTGCAGTGCAAAGTTTATTTTATTTTGACTTCTTATATAGAATTTTCCCAAAACAATGACGGTCAGTGCAAATTGTCATCCAATTTATCCAAATAGATCGTGCCCGCTGGAATTTTAGTATTTATATCACAAAATAATGCTTGGTCTCTTTGCATTTTACGCTGAAAACTCGTCCAAACGGACCTCTCTTGCTGGTATAAAGTTGCTCTTTAAATTTATCTCGAGCAGACCATTAGCATTTTTGAGATTTTAGCGCTTTTACGGTATAAATTGTAATTATTTTTATTATTTTATAAATTTTACACTAAAAAACCAACCTTTTCTTTGACGGATCTCAAGGTTTTTTGCAATATCGC
>JAIRSI010000013.1 GCA_031255515.1 Oscillospiraceae bacterium
TGGTACACGAAATAGCGAATTACCGTCAAGGAAATATGGCGGGCGTCGATGGTACTTGGGCACAGTTCTCACCAATAAAGTAATAGCAAGCCTTAGATATATATCCGAGGCTTTGGCTATTATTTGCAAAGTAAATGAAAACGGGAGAACCGCCGTATACGGAATCGTACGTACGGTGGTGTGGGAGGTTAGCTAATCAAGTAATGGTTAGTCTCCTACCCGATTTTCGGAAAATTAACGCAACTCCGCCTACGGGGCTTCATTGCGATAAACTCTTTGCGACACTGACGCAGTTAGTTTTTCTTCAGTGTAAGTGTCACTTTAAAATTAACTCTTAAAAGATCAAAAGGAAAGATGAATCGCTCGTTGTTATTTTTTTAGGACGTTCATACGATTTCATTGTGGTCAACTCTTTGCGACATTGGCGCAGTCTTGCTGCGATCGATGAATATTCCTTCAGAATTTTAAGAGGATTAAAAGATGAACTATTTATTGTTAGTTTTTTATTTTCTATTTCGGAAAATTAACGCAACTCTACCGAGGTAAATTTTTTATATTTATGACGCTGGCACGATCCTATCGTGGTAGATAAATGTTTTTCTGAATCTTAAGTTTTAAAAAATTAGAAAACAAATCCATTACTCGTTGTCAATTTTTCGTTCTTTCAAATTGACGCAGTCTTACTGTGGCCCAACAAGTATTCCCTTAAAGATCTTAAATTTTAAAGAAAACCAAAAAAACAAAACACCCCTCATCGTTAATTTTCCGATAGAGTGGAAAATTAACGATAGGTCCACTGTGATTAACAAGTGTTTCCTTAAAAACTTCAAGTCTTAAAAAAGATAAAATAGCTTCTTTATTGCTGGCTTTTCCGCTCTTTAAAGACGCTGACGTAGCCCTGTTTTGTCCGACAAGTATCTCTTTTGAAAGTGTATCCTATCTTTTTAAGTTTTTTAGAAAGACCTGATTCACTAATTTTTAAATCGAATACTTCTATCAATTCTCTTAGTGTTACATCTGGTTTTTCTTTTATCTTTTCTTCTACCTTGCAGATCTCTTCACTACTTATGGCCGGCCTCATGCCGCACCTTCTTGGCTTGGGAGTAATGCTTTCTGTCTCGCTAAAAAGCTTCCAAATTCGCAGTACCGTTCTCTCAGAGATATCTAGTGAGTCTGCTATCGACTTATTTCCTAGTCCCTTTTTCTTATGAAAAATTATGTCTTTCCTTTTTTCTTCTGAAATTGGATTTGCCAATGTCAAACGCCCCCTCGATTATCACAATTTGGAATCTAGTAATATCCTACTATTTACTTGTACTTATAACAACTGGCTGCGGAACTAGGATTTGAACCTAGACAAACAGAGTCAGAGTCTGTTGTGCTGCCGTTACACCATTCCGCAGTATACAACGAGTGCAATACAGCCGAATTCCGTGCATTACTTTCTATTAAATATAGACATTATATCGTAGAACGTATCATCTTCTTCGCTAGAATTAGACTGAGTAGATTTGGCATTTACATTCTCCTTTCTTGCTTCTTTAGACAACCTCCCCGAAGGGACACCGGAACGATTACCGGGCCGCGCTAAATTATCCGATTGAGTGGTATCAGATTCCGAGTCCGTTACTTTTTTATTTTCTACCTCTTCAAATCCGGTGGCAATGACTGTTATGTTCATTTCGTCCTCAAGATCTTCGTTGAGTGCAGCTCCCCAAATTATATTTGCTTCGCTGTCGGCTTTTTCTGCAATCATGGTGGAAGCGGTTTCTACTTCGTCCAGGCCGATGTCTGGAGACGATGTGATATTTATTATAACACCTTTTGCCCCACTGATGGAAGTCTCAATTAAAGGACTAGAAATAGCCATTTTTGCTGCGACCTCTGCTTTATCTTTCCCCGTTGCCGATCCAACGCCCATATGTGCGTAGCCCGCATTTTTCATAACAGCAGTGACATCTGCGAAGTCCAAATTTACCAATCCCGGTAACAAAATGAGATCCGAAATACTTTGTACGCCTTGTCTTAGCACGTCATCTGCCACAGCAAAAGCATTCATAAGCGTTATCTTTTGTTCGCTGGCATATTTTAGTCTTTCGTTCGGAATTACCACCAAAGAATCCACGTGTTCTCTTAGTGCACATATGCCGTTTTCGGCCTGTATCATGCGACGTTTGCCCTCAAAAGCAAAAGGTTTAGTGACTATTCCAATGGTGAGCACACCCAATTCTCTAGCGACCTGGGCGATGACAGAAACAGCACCCGTACCTGTTCCTCCGCCCATACCGGCCGTGATAAATATCATATCAGTACCACGTATAGCAGAACATATGTCTTCTCGACTTTCTTCAGCAGCTTTTTGACCTATCTCAGGTCTAGAACCGGCGCCCTTGCCGTGCGTAATTTTTTCTCCAATTTGGATTTTCTGAGTTGCTTTTGAACGCAAAAGTGCTTGCTTATCTGTGTTGACGGATATAAATTCCA
This sequence comes from Oscillospiraceae bacterium, assembly GCA_031255515.1. Classification (GTDB taxonomy): domain Bacteria; phylum Bacillota; class Clostridia; order Oscillospirales; family Acutalibacteraceae; genus JAITRE01. The sequence goes on from JAIRSI010000013.1 coordinate 2,485, forward strand.
CACATTTAACACCCGCAGAAACCATGCGATCCAAAGCATTTCCGCCGCCGCCGCCCACACCCAGTACTTTTATTTGCACGATGCTCTCAAAATCATTCTCCAATTCAAAAGGCATAAACTGCACCCCTCCAATATGTCCCCCACCATTTAAACACGTGATTAAAAAAATTGCAATCAAATATTTAATTGGTTATTAACTGTGTCTTTCTAAAATTCTAATACATACTCGCGATTATATCAACATAAAGGTTTTAACAAAGCAAGAATATTTTGCAAATCGCGATAAATTAGTTATCTGCTTGCGCGCAGTTTTTAGCGACGAGGACTCGATTTAAGCAATCGAAACTGAAGAACTCTAAGGTTATCTATAGGAACCAAAATTTTAACACAAATGCTACCTGATGAACACCAACAAACCAGCAACAATTAAAAAGTCTATTACTAGAAAAAAATCATCCCCATACCATACTGGGGTATTCTACCACTTATAAAATTGATTTACAAGTCTAAAATTCTAAAGATGGAGAAACTTTGAATTTTATGCTTTGTTTTGAGTAGAATTTTATTTCAAAAAAATAAAATTAATTTAGCGTAAAAGTAGATAAATATCTACATAAAATATTATAAAATTTTATACAAAAAGGTGATAGAAACTGAAAAGTTAACTAATTAAATAAATATTTATTTATTTTTGTAAATTGACAAAGTGAAATATGTTATGGTTAACTGTCAAGTATCGGCGCCGATGTATGGTTTGTGACAAAATTTTAGGAGGGTTTTGTATGAAGAAAGTAGGAAGTGTGTTGGTTGTGATTTGTAGTATTTTATCTCTGGAAATTGTGGGCTCAGGACTTGGACTTTACCACCATACTTCTGGAAGCTACACGGATGGAGGGGTGTTTTGGGGTGAAAAACATTCTTGGGGCACAGTAGAAGATTTTGAAAAAGTTGGCAAATATAAGAAGGTGTGTGCTAGCTTCAAAGGATGGCCTGATTCATCTAGAAGTGAGGATTGTACCAATGAAAATAGAAATGTTCACGCAGACAGAGGGAGAGGTTTCTGGACTGAAACAGCAGTTTCGTGGTATGCCGTCTGGTGATAGCATGATTAGAGCCGTGTTTTAACAAATTTTGGAAGAAAAATAAAACTAATTACGGCAACATTTTGTATTGGCATTTGCTCAATCTCCTTCGATCATCAATGAAGACGCTAAAGCACGTAAAAAAAGCGAATACAAAAAATATACTAATTTTTTCAGACAGAACAATGAGAAAATTTATAAAGTTTTAACAAATGAAGCTAGAGAAACAATGTGAGTCTCACTAAAGAAAAATATCCTAAATATTCGCAGAAAGCGAAAGAACTGTCAAACTTAATTTTTTTCGCATGGCGATAATCCTAAGATTGCTAGCTCTTTTTGAATAATTTCGATGCAAAGCTCATTGATGTTCGAAGGGTTTACTTCTGGGAATTTCTTTTAAACATAGAAAATGCCATACTTAGTATTTTAAAATGCGTCAAGCGTTTAGCGCGGGGGGTGTGTAGCTTTTGCGTGGGTGTGTTTGTGCGACTATCGGCGGCTGTGGCTGAGCAGCAGAATACGTTTAGTAAATTTTAGGAGAGAAAATGAAATTAATTACGATAATATTTTCAGTATTTTCGGTGTTTTGTATTAGTATTTATTCAGTTTCTTCTGGCATTAATGAAGATGCTAAAAAATGGGAAACTTTTGGCGAAAAAAGAGGCGAACACAAAAAGGTTTACATTGATTTTTCCGAGCAGAACAGTGAAAAAATTTACGAAATTCTAACAAATGCGGCTAGAAAAAATAACATAAACCTCGTAAGGAAAGGTGCGCCGTATGGTGACTCTAAGATTACTAATTCCTTGTTTTTGGGCAATTCCGACATAAAGCTCATTGATGACAAAGAGCTTGTTTCTGGAAATTTTTTTTCAAAGGAAAATACAGAAGAAAATGCCTACATTAGTACTTCAAGAGATGATAAGGCTCTTGGCAGAATATGTAGCTTTTTAAATTGGAACCATGTTGAAATAGGAACTCTTAAAAGACTTTTAGAAAGCGGCGGTTCGATGTCAGGGGAGTATACAGTGAGATATGCTTCATTTGATGATTATGATAATTTTCTTGAAAATTTATCAGAAGAATTTAAAGTGAGCAGAGACGAGTTGACAGAAAAAAAATTTGGATGTTCTACAGCAGAAAGTCGTGTAATCACTTTTAGTCGAATATTTATGGCGATATCTGTAGTCCTTGCTGCTATAACCACTATGTTTTACTCTATAAAGAGCTTAAAAAGCGTGGGAATAATGAAGCTCTGCGGCTATTCGCTGGAAGATATTTCAAAGAAGGTTTTTGGAAGTATTTTTATAGCGAACTTTATTTTTTCGATTATTTTTGATATTTCTTTGGTTGTTGTTTTTAAAACTGCCCCGTTTAGTTTTTTGGTTTGGCTTTTCTATCAGCAGTGCTTCGTTTCTTTCTTGATCCTTCTTGCAATGGTTCCCTCGATATTTATAGTTAAAAAATACAGAATAAGCGATCTTATTTACGATAGGAATCCAGTAAAAGTGATTAATGGTTTAAATTTTTGTGTAAAGTGTGTTCTGCTTTGCGTATTGATGATGAGCTCTAGCTCTCTACCTGGCGATATAAAAAAACTGCCTCTATTAGTCAGCGAGATTAATAAATGGGAAAAAATTTCAAATTTTGCCATTATTGATCATGAAGGGGATTATATGGATGCACTTCAAGATTTTAGAGAAAATAGGGCAAAGCGAACCTTGGAATACAAGGAGATTCTAGATCACTTTAATAAAAGGGATTCTCTTTATTGCCGTTTCAACGTAGTTGAAATTCATTCGGATTTTCTTAAAGAAATGAGGCAAAGGCGGATTTTTGACTTTGACGATGAACTTTTAAAGCTCGATTTTAACTTTAAAACTATGACTGTTAATCCAAGTTATTTTAAAAAATTTAACGCAAAAGGATTAGATGGCAAAATTTTTAATTTTAGCGATGACGAAAATCAAAGGATAATTTTGAGGCCCGCCTCCAGTTCTTTTTCTGAAGACCTTGTAAAAAAAGTCTACGATTTTAATTTAGGGGGAATAATAAGAGAAGAAAATTACAAATATAGCAAAGAAGTAAAAGTTATGACTTATGACGATTCCGTCGATGAGTTTTGCACCTTTTCAAAAAGGGACGACGAAAGAGATTTTGAACACGGGCAGAAACACGATCTTTTTGAAAAATCTTTATTTTTTGAAATTGTTCCAGCAAAGCTTATGACTGAATTTGAGTTCTCTTTTGTGTTGCTCGATGACAAGGCTCTAAAAATATCTTTTGGCAACGAGAGTCTTGCCGATTTTAACGAAAGAACTAAGAAAGAATTTGAAGAAATAGGGATAGATAAAAATAGGTATAAGCTTTCAAGTGTAAGAGCAAGCGATGAGTTCCAACTGGATAACATGAAGAAAATACTTGCGATGGATCTTTGTATTTTAGCTTTATTTTTAATTTTGGTTATCTTAATTTCATTTTCTCTTACTAAATTTTATATAGAGACTTATAAAAAAGTTATTGGCGTTAAGAAAATCCACGGTTTTTCTGTAGTTAACTGCCATAAAAATTATTTTATACTTTTATTTGTTTCCAGTATTTTTGCCGCTTCATTGGTTTGTTACTGCGCGTACCTAAATTTTATGAAGGCAAGTAAGGCACCGAGTAACGCTGGCCTTGTATTTTCTATTCCCAGAAGTATTGTTTTTATGGGATTTTTTGTTGCTTTATTTGACTTTTTGATATCTTATACTATCGTGAAATTTTATGAAAAAAGAAGACTTTCAGATATTTTAAAGGGAGCCTAGAATTGGTGGCGAAAGTTCCCCCATATACAGACTTAGCAGTAGGAATTGTTAGCAGAAGGCAAGGGTATCCATCGTGAGGTGGAATCTGAAGGAAGCCAGAAGCAAACCCTCGGTCTGACGAATAAGAAATCGCATAAGGCAGAAGTGGGACGAACGAGTCTGCCAAACAAGACGAAGTCCAATACTGCTCGAATCCCACAGTGTAAATGTGGCAGATATATGAGGGGAAGGTTATCGTTCTTACCCGGGGAGATCTCATAGGCAGATGAAAACAGAGTATGAAATCTGTAGTAACAACGAACTATGAGAAGTCAGCAGAAGTCATAGTACCAGCTGTGAATGTACAGACTGGGAAGAACAGAACTTTGTGAGGTGGCAGTAAATGGC
>JAIRSI010000068.1 GCA_031255515.1 Oscillospiraceae bacterium
AGACCATAACGGTAAATTGTATAAGGTCAATCTTTCACGCGTTGTTTAATTTTCAAGGTCCGCTGAAACAATCAGGATAGGTCGCGCTTTTGCTCGAGACTGGAGTTGTAGGAACAGCACTTGCTGCTTTCTCACGGGCCTCGTCTAATAGCGTGATTTCATTCTAGCACTAACCTAGAGAGATTGTCAATAGATTTTTTAAAAAATTTTTCAATTAATCACTAGACTTTGAAAAAGTCTTTGCAAGCTGCCCTTAATTGCCTCTTTGTAATGAGTTCTTACAAAAAAATCCCTTTGAGTTTGAGAGCAGCAACGGTGTATCTCTGCAAGAACAATTCTTAAAAGCTTCAGGTCCTGCAGAACCAATCACTAAATTAATACCAATTAAACGACTGCGACCACTAAAACAACCCAGGAGATATTCTTTACTTTTTCCGACAGGTAAACAAAATCTAACTCTTCACACCGCATGAAGCACATCTCTCCAATAAATTTAACATTCTTGAGAACAACCACATTCCGCAGGGAAAATCAGCCCGTAAAGCAATCCTCTCTTATTTCTATGATCCCGTTTGTGATTTTTATATTTGTCAAAGAGGCACAATTTTAAAACAACCTTTTTCTAATACGCTAACAGTAGGCAGGATATTTATTGTCTTCAGAGAAGTGCAATCATCAAAGGCCCCTCTATCGACATAACTCCGGGCGGATCTCTATGCCGCCAAGCTTCGCACACCCTCTAAAACACTCTGATCCAATAAGCAAAACGCCGGATGAAGTTGCATCTCGAAAAAAGAAATGCAATCTTTAAAGAATCTTGGCTGAAGATTCTTTACGGAACCCGGAATTTTTATTTCAGAAAGACTCGAACAACCCTCAAAAGAACCAGGACAAATACAATCAAATCGTAAATTTAAAGAAAATGCCACCTCGGCAAAATTCTTACAGCCCAAAAACACTCAAAACGTATTGCAACATTTAATTGAGAAAATATGGAATCCGGAATTTTTATTTCAGAAAGACTCGAACAACCCTCAAAAGAACCAGGACAAATACAATCAAATCGTAAATTTAAAGAAAATGCCACCTCGGCAAAATTCTTACAACCCAAAAACACTCAAAACGTATTACGGCAGTTAATGGAGAAAATTTTGCCTCCAAAAAGATTAAAGCAGCCCCTAAAAGATCGCCCCTCTAAAACGCGGAATGAATCCGGAAATTCTATCCTGCAAAGCTAAATACAATTCTCAAAAGCAGAAAGTTTCACGCTAACTAGAAAAGGCGAAAATATAACCTGCAATCAGAAAAACAACGCTTATATCTTATATATAGTATTATACAGTATCGATTTTTGGGGGAATTTCTATCCTAGAAAGAGAACCACAAAAAAGCAACACCGCCCTATATGTCACGGAATCTGGAATTTTTATCTGAACAAGACTAATGCAACTGGAAAATTCAAAAAAGATTCTCCGAGCCTCCTCCCCCCGACGGAACATATCAAATGTAACAAATGCAAAACAACTCCTTAGAATTATCAAGACTAATACGCGAATCTGAAGAGATATCTTCTATCAGACTCATTAAAAAAGCATTGTTAGTCTAACTTTCAATCCTCCTCTTTTTCTTTTGCACCCCACGCGACATCATTTCAATCACCATATAAACCCTTTTCAGGGGAATCAATAAAAGCAGATTCCATTGTATTTACAATTTTATTCAAGACAAACCCAAAATCAGCATTTTTATCTAATTTTCCCGAGCCTTTAATAAATTTGATAAAATTAATTTGTCTTATCAGTATTTGTCTTTTTCGTTCCAACTGTTCGTTCGTTTCTTGCACATAAACTTCAAATCCTGTGAAATTTCCCCCAAAATTTATAGCATTACCAGTTAATAAAGCACCGGTGGCAAGTAGCGCGGTTATTTTTTTAATTTTCATGGCCAGAAGCCCCCCATTTTTTTAAAAATTCTAAAAAATGATCAAATCCGTAACATGACTCGCCTTTACTTTTAATGTAAAATATTACTTTTTTCAATATAAACTGTGTGTTATACAAAAAATTAACTTATTTGGACTTAATAATCTTTTATTATTGAAATATCTATAAAAACTTTGCGAAAAATGTAAACAGTAATAATTTTGGCGCAAATCTAGATTGCTTTATTTAATTAAAGTAAAATGGGCAAAATAGACACGTATATGGTAGAAAGGCCTGGGGCAAACCTGGATGAAGGCGGTTATATAATGAAAAAGACGGATAAAATCTTTAGATTTTCAATGAGTTTATTTTTGATCTTATCACTTTGCCTTGGTGGTATTTCTGGGTGTAGTTCAAAGCAAACCGAAGATCAAAATGAAATTATTCAAGAAGAAACTCAGCACGAAGAGATTCGGCATGATGAAGAATTTCAAAACGTCCCCGAGCGTTTGCGAGAAATGTACGAAGTAATTAGGGGAAATTTAGAATTATCCGCCGAAGAAACAAAGGAAGTTATTGGATTGTTGCAGCCTGTATTCGAATTTCAGCAACAAAATAGGTCGCAAGATGACCCAGAATTTAAAAACGCTAGTGAAAAATTATCTAATTTATTGAATAGATATACCAAAAGACAATTTGAAAGCAAAAAAGAGGAATTGGAAAAAACAAAAAAGATAATGGACGCATATCTCGGCATCGGCATTAATGAAATCTTGGATCATCAAAACGAGCCCCTTGTGACTTATGATCTGTTTGTTGAAAATGGCCAGCTGATAGCCAAAGATAAGCTTGCAGAGAAAAAAATAAAAAATGAAACAAGATTAAAAGAAATCTGGGAAAGCATTACGGCAATGATACCAGAAACCTATTTAAAATCCATATCTTTATTAAATGTACGTGAACAAGAAATAAAAAAAGGCGCTACAACAGCTGCGAGCATTTCTCCCGTTGACAACCATACATTTTGTTTAAATATCAACATAAATCTACCTTTAGACGGCGCTCTTTGTGAAATGATATCGCATGAATTCGGGCATATGATTAGTTTAGGAGATTCGCAGAGAAAACCGCAAATAAGCGCGTTTGAGGCGTTGTCATCGGAAGGATTTAACCCAAGTTGGTACCATCCCGATGCATATTTTAGGCGTTTTATGGAAGAAACCAAGGAATATATTTTATATATCCTGAGTCAAGTAACAAAAAATGAAGAAAAATATCTATATTATTTACGCTACAAAAATAACTATGTGTCTATGTACTCCACCAAAAATCCTTCCGAAGATTTTGCCGAATCTTTTGCTCATTTCGTTAAAGGCGACACACCGAATACTGGTTTAGCGAAAAATAAAATTAACTTTTTTAGTAAATTTGCAGAATTTTTAGAAATAAAACAAAGAGTTGAAAAATTTTGTAAATTAAAAGGATTTACACTATCTTCAGAGCTTACTCCCTAAAAAATCTTAATTTTCTCGGGGCTTGAACATAAAATTAATCTTCTTTCGTTTTAAATTTTATGTATAGTTATTTCGATTTAAAATAAAAAATCAGGCAAAATATAAGAATGGCATGTTAGAAAGACGCAAGAAAATGGTGCTTTAGTTACTAGCAAAAATACACAAGAGAAAAAAGTACCCAGAGAACTTGGCGTCTATTTTAAATCGGAATAGTTATGGTCTGAACAAGCCCTGCCCTACACGCTAATTTTACGAAAGATTCCCGAAGAAAATCTTACGTTGTGTTAAGGCTTAATCATCCTTTTGATTTAAAAAAAATTTATTTCACTTTTGAATTTAAAATTGTAGCAAGGGGAATAAATAACTGCACCAAAGCGAAAGGACGCTATTAAATGAACGAAAATATAACCAATTTCTATGAAATATTAGAGAAAAACCCAAAAATTTTAAAACAACTTCAAAACAAAAAGAAGAAATATTCTAATGACGCAGAAGGAAATTGCAAATTCATAAATGAAGTCATTGTGCCTCTTGCGCAAGATAAGGGTTACGATCTTAAACTGGAAGATTTTATAGAAAATGAAATAAACGCTTCTAAAACTGGCGAACTTGATCCGGAAGATCTCGAGGATGTAACCGGCGGCATAGGCAAAAAAACGCTTGCAACTCTTGGGATTACGCTCCTTTCTGGTTCTTTGTTTAGTGGAATTGCCATTAAAAATAATTTGATATCTTTTCCTTCGTTATCTGCATCTACTGGCATAAATTCGACAAAAAAGACGGCAAAGAAATCGCAAGAGCAATCTGAAGAATCATATAAGGCGATGATAGAGCAAGAGGTTAAAGATAAAGAAAAAGCAAAGCGAGACGGTACATATGAAACAAACTATGGTTACGGATCATATGAGCATCAACGCGGTTTGCTAGAAATTCCACCCAATGCAGAAATGATTTCTGTGGGGGATGATAAAAAAAGTTTGGTGCATTTGGGGGAAGGCTATCGGACTGAATATCACAAATATCACAAAAATGCACCTTTATTTAGACATGCACCCACATATTTAGACGTACTTCAAGGAGGTATGGGAAATTGTTATTTTGAATCTGCCATGATAGCTGTCATGCTGTCGGGGGCGGGGGATCCATCTGAATTTATGCGTGATTTGGGCGATGGTCACGTGGTCGTTAGATTTTTAGTAACAGATAAAAATACTAATCAGCAAAAACCGATCTATATTAAAGTTAGAAAATCTATTGAAAAGATTCAAAAAGGAAATTCTGTGTCAAAAATAGTCAATATGAGGAGCCATGTTCTATGGGTCAGCCTGGCGTTCAAAGCTTATAGGGGCGGCGCACAAAAAGGCCTCTTTGAAAACAGCCCTCTTGAACTTCAGACCGGGCAAATGGGAAGTTTAGAATCTGTATTTAAACATAGTTTCGGTCTAAAAAACTCTGAATATATAGAAATTCCAGAAAATATAGCAATGGAAAACACACAATCAGGATATTCCAAGGAGGCACGGGCAATATTTGATAAATTATCCACTGCAACACAAGAAGGAAGCCCCGTATGCACCGGATCCAAAGCAAAAGAGGCGCTAACCAATAAAAATCTGCACAGCGAGCATGCGTTCGTTGTTGTCCGAACAGAAGAAGCGCAGGAAAAACGCTACGTTGTGTTGTTAGATCCTCAAGAAAGCAGCAAAACAATTCGCATGGAGCTCCCCGATTATTTGATGAATTTTGCTTCAATAAATATAGGAAAATAGCATACAGTTATTTTAATGGTTTGAATTTTAGACACTCAAAACGATTTCCCACTTTTTTGTCAGATAAACACCAAAAATGGCGCTCCGAACGGTTATTTATTGGTTGGTCGTATTAAAATAGTTATCTGTTTTGATAAATTCTAGCAATAAGTGTATATTGATTTCAAAGAGTCTGTAAGATATTTCGATTTAAGATAAACTGCAGACAAAATATAAGAATAGCATGTTAAAAAGACGCAAGAGAAATGGTACCCCTTTACCTATACACAAGAGAGGAAGCGCTCAAAGAACTTGGCGTCTATTTTAGGTCGGAACAGCTGTAGTATCATCGTTTTAGATCTAGGAGGTAACGTTAATTTGAAAAAAACCACCCCCTTGCAATTGCTTTTTATTACTTCTTTCGCCACCACCGTAATTTTTTCGCTTTTTATTTTTAATAACAAATTCTCCGCATTGCTTGTAGCTTGTAATATTTTGCTACAATTAATTTTGCTACTTATCTTCATTTTTGGTTATAAATGGTACACAAAAAGAGTAATAATCGAATCTATAAATTCCTTTAAAGAAGCAGAAAAAATCACAATAGAACAATTCCCCATGCCCGTGATAGTGACTTCTCATTCCGGTAACATTCTGTACTGCAATTCTCAATTTACAAAAAAAATAAGTAGCGACAAAAAGTGCCAGGGTGAATCAATTTACACTCTTATCTCTAATAAAAATCTAAATGAAATTTTAAAATATAAGTGCGTTGATATTGTCTATAATGGTCACCATTGCACTGTTTTTGTAAGAAAATTAAATAAATGTTTAGTATTTTATTTTTTAGAAAACACTCATTATAAAATGGCATCTATAGAGTATTCAAAAAGTCAGCCCGTGGTCGCTTTAGTGACCTTTGATAATAAAGAAGAAATTGTCAGAAATAGTGTTGATGGACAAGATCTACAAATAACGGCACAAGTCGAGAAAAAACTTCAAGATTGGGCTAATGAAACTGCTGGATTTCTTAAAAAAGTTGGTTCTAATAAATATTTAATTTTAATGGAAGAAAGACATCTTCGAAAATTTGTGTCAGAAAAATTCAAAATTCTTGAAAATATTCGCGAAATTAAAGACGGCTCGGAAGTACAAGCCACGATTTCGGCAGGAATTGGCAGAGGCGGAGCAACCTTAAAAGAGACTGAAAATTGGGCCAAAAAGGCATTCGAAATGGCTCTTGGGCGCGGAGGAGATCAAGTCGTAATCAAAAAAGATAGTTCTTATTCTTTTTTTGGCGGCACGTCCAAAGACTCGCAAAATCGCAATAAGGTCAGGGCAAGAATGATTTCTAACACTCTTTCAAATCATATTAAAGCAAGTGATAAAGTTTTGATTATGGGGCATAAATTTTCTGACCTTGACAGCATCGGAGCCTCCATAGGCGTTCACGTCATAGTGGCCAAAACCCACAGCAAAAACGCCTTTATAGTCGTGAATGAAAAGCAAAGCCTTGCCACAAAACTAATAAACGACTTTAAGGGTAACAGCAACGATAAAAAAATTTTTATAGCTCCGCAAGAAGCGCTTAATATGGTAACGGAAAAGACTCTCCTGGTGGTGGTGGACGTGCATAACCCCTCTCTTTTTGAAAGCGAAAAACTTTATAACTCCATTGACCAAGTGGTGGTGATCGACCATCATAGAATGATGAGAGAATGCGTAAAAAATGCGGTCATATTTTATCATGAGCCTCATGCTTCTTCGTCTTCGGAAATGGTCGCCGAACTCATACAATACTTAGCGGACAATACTATGGAAAAGCGTGAGGCCCAGGCGCTGTTGGCGGGCATGATGCTAGATACTAGGAATTTTGTCGTTAAAACGGGAACCAGAACATTTGAAGCTGCGGCGTTTTTAAGAAGAAAGAACGCGGATACTACAGAAGCCAAGCGGCTATTTGTTCATTCTATCGACATGCATAGGCAAAAATCTAAGCTTTCTGCCAGCGCGGAAATTTTCGAAAACTGTATATTGGCTTGCACCACCGATATTTTTCCGGAAATCAGAACCATATCAGCTCAAGTTGCCAATGAACTTTTGGAAATAGAGAACGTGCAAGCGTCGTTCGTTTTATACCCATTCGAAAACGGAGTTGGCATCTGTGCTAGATCTTTGGGCGTACTGAACGTCCAAATA
>JAIRSI010000073.1 GCA_031255515.1 Oscillospiraceae bacterium
CAGCCAAGTATTTTCGACACCATCGGACTTAACTTTCGTGTTCGGTATGGGAACGAGTGTACCCCCGACGTCATCAACACTAACACTAGTATCCTAACACATATCAATTTAAAATGCAACACTTTTTTGAAAAAATTTTTAAAAATGTTAACTACCAAAAATCACTCAAAAGGCTCACTGGTTGCTGGGAGCTCTAACCATTAAAGGGCGACAGCCACTAATGTTGACTACAAAAAATCACTCAAAAGGTTCATTGGTCGCTGGGACTCTAACTATTAAAGGATGATTGTTATCAGAGTTAACTATCAAAAAGGTCTTGGCGAAGTGAAGTGCGCCTGTGGAAATTAGATTTTTTGCCCAACTTTTGAGATGTACTTCAAACACACCCCAGCTAATCTTAAAAATTGGCCAAAAGTCGAGTTCCAAAGATTTTGAAACTATTTTAAAAACTATCCGTCTGTTCTAAATCGAAACAGCTACAACAACAAAATTTATGAAATTTTGGAGGGAGACCTGAGATGGCAGACAGCTAAAGTTATACAGAAAACCTCTTTGGCTCTTGATTCTTTTAACACTGTCACACATTCCAGAAGGGTGTTGCCCGTTGTGATTACATCGTCACAGAGTAAGATTTTTTTGTTTTTGACTCTGGCAGATTTGATAATTTGATACACTCCCACGCAATTTTTCTTTCTGTCTTTTGCGCCCAGGGTGTGTTGTTCTGAGTTTTTTTGTATTTTAAAGAGGGTTTCCTCGTATCTGATATTTATGATTTTAGATATTTTTTTCGCGAGTTGCCTGGATTGGTTGTATCCTCTTTTCTTTGTTTTTTCTTTTGTCATTGGTACGCTTGTGATCAAGTCAAATTCTGTGTCGACGAGTTTTTCTTTCAGACATTTGGCCATTAATTTTGAAAATTTTTCGGAATAATCTTTCCGATTAAAAAATTTATAATTTAGGATTGCCTTTTTTATAATTCCCTTATATTCGAAAACTGATATGCACTTAAAGTGTTGGCCAAAGCGATCTTGAAATTTGCCAATGTGCTCACTTTGAGCTTTTAGGGCTTTATTGCAACGCTCACAGAATATCAGATTGTGCGAAATTAAAGACTTGCAGCAGGGGCACCGGTTGGGATACAAAACGTACGATAAAGTTAAAATGATTTTTTTGAACAAATTGTTACCTTCATTTTTGTAGCATCTTAGAAAAGGACAAGAAACATGGATGCAGGACAATTTTTGGGTTTTAAGCCAAGCGGAAGAATTGCGATACAACTTGATTCGGAGTTAAATTTTACCGGGATAGAGAAGGGGAATGACTTTTGGCTTTTAAACTGAGTAGGAGGATTACGGTACAGTTTATTGCCGGGATAGAGGAAGAATCTAGGAATGGCTTTTTGAGTTTAAGGCGAGCGCAAATGCCGTTTTAATGGGGGTTTTTAAGGTTTGCACACAAGGTCTTAGGTATATGTAAAAAAACATACACGTTGGAGGCGCCACCCAGATTCGAACTGGGGAATAGAGGTTTTGCAGACCTCTGCCTTACCACTTGGCCATGGCGCCCCAAGAAAAACACAGCAAACCTCATTCGGAATTCGGGCTCCGCGGGCAGTAAGGACAAATCAAATTTACATATGCAAGCCCGGATGGGATGCCAAAATACAAGCGAAGACCTTTTTTACTCGAAAATTATTTTAAATGAAAAAAATAGAACAAAACTCTGATTTTAGCGGCGCAGCAAACAAGACGCACTATACAGAGAACCTTACCTGGTAACATCCTAACATGAAACAACTTTTTTGTAAACAGCATTTTTTAATATTTTATTTGCAGTTTTGCTATTTAATTGCCCTTTAGTTTGATTGGTTAGAGTTAATTTAATTTTTACTTGGATTATGTTGATTTGTACAGATTTTTGATTTATTTGGTTTGTAATAGTTTTTTTGTACAGATTTTACTTTGTTTGGTCTGTACCATATATTCCGATTTAAAATAAACCATGCAGGATGTAGAAATGGCGTATCCAAAAGACACAAGAGAAATAGCGCTTTATACTCAGTAGAAGCTAGCATCAACCGAGCAGCGAGGGGTAAATACTTCAAGCTCAAAAATGCACGGCAATCGCATTCACTACAGGTCACAGCGTTTTGTCAGGAGAAGAATTTGAAAATAGGTATGTAAATCGCTTTCAGTTACGCGATGAAAGGGGAGTATTAATGCCGCAAAATTTAAATACTTTTTACTTTTTGGAAGTAAAAAAATACCAGAAGAATATTCCCAAAAAAGAAGGCCCTCTGGTGCTGTGGCTTAGATTTTTTAGTATTAAAAAAAGAGGAGGAATTAAAAATGCTAAACAAGAAAAATCCTGGGATTGCCAAAGCGGTATCCGAACTAATAAGGAGATGCGGAGATGAATCTGTCATCGAAGCAGCAATGAAAAGAGATCTTAATGAATTTTTTTACAAAATATGAGGGCTTTTATGAAAAAAGACATAAAAAAGGGCAGAAACGAGGGCATAGAGAAGGGTAGAGATGAAGTATGAAGAAAGGTGCAGAGAAAAGTAAAATTCAAATAGCGGCAAATTTATTGAAAAAAAGTTTTGATAAGCTTATGATTTCTGAAATCACAGATCTTTTTATTGAAAAAATTGAATGTTTAAAAATTTATGTGGGAGGCAGCAAAGAGCGATCAAAAAAGGAGATATGTTTTAGCACTATGACTTAGAACATTTACTAATTAGATAAAAATATGATACAATGCAGCGGTGATACAAATAAAGGAAAGAATATAATATAGATTTAACAGATAATCAGTGAGAAATAATAAAAGATTTATCTTGCGAAAGCCTGGAAATAAAAGTAAATGGGAGAAAAGAGAATTTGCTAATTTAGTTTTTAATAGACAGTGGTTGCAAATGAAGGCAACTTTCGCATGATTTTTCGCCTTGTACTACAGTTTTAAATTTTTATCACAATTGTGATATTAATAAAGGAATTTGGGATAGAATTTTGAAGCTTTTAACCAAAAAGACTAGAGTGTCGCAAGCAGAAAAGAGAGTACGAGTTATGCTTTAATTGACTTTAGGAATGTAAAAACTGTTTACATTCTTTCAAAATAGAGGTTTTTGATGAAAAAGATCAAAGGCAAAAAAGCACAATAGTCATCGACATCATAGGCAATTTGCTTGGGGCATCATGTTTATGCCGCTAATGTCCATGATGCCCGCACAGGGTGAGTGATGCGTTTTTTGCAAAAAGTCTGAAAAATATCTAAAGCAATTAAAGCCGGTTGCGGCGACAAGAGTTATCGTAGATTTTGGATCATTGGTACAGGAAGTTCTTAAATTTTTGATATTATGGCTATTTTGATTTAAAATGAGATGCCCGATAAGCTTTTCGGATAGCTTGGAGCTCGAGTTTTGGCTAATTTTCAAGATTAGCCCGCGGGTGAGTGTTGTGTTCGACTGAGTTTTTATCGGGTGAAAGGGTGCTTTTACTAGGCACAAAATACCATTTTTATGTCTTTTGAATACGCCATCCTTACATTCTGCCATAGTTTGTTTTAGGTCGGAATAGCTATGATTTGGCTTGTGTCGATTTTAATTTGTTTGATTTGAGCTAATTTGATTTTACTCGACTGCGCTAGTTTGGTTTGCGATAATTTTTAGTTTGCCCCCGGGGGGCGTGTACTATGATGTCAGAATGCCGTCTAATTTTTTAAAATTTTAATTTCTTCTTCTAACACCACGCCAGTTTTTCTAAGAACCTCCTCTTTAACTAGACTTATTAAATTGAGCACATCCTCACAAGTTGCACCGCCTACGTTTACAATAAACCCGCCGTGTTTGCTACTAACTTGAGCGCCGCCTATACGTTTACCGCGCAAGCCACTAGATTCGACGAGCTTCCCTACAAAATGACCAAGAGGGCGCTTGAATGTGCTACCGGCACTGGGATATTCGAGTGGTTGCTTGATTTTTCTTCTCTCGAATAGTTTATTCATTTTTTGACGTATTTCGTCTTGATTTGCTTTTTTTAGCTTGAATACAGCTGTGGTTATTATATTTTTGTTGGACGAATAAACGCTGGTTCTGTAGCCGAATCCTGTTAGCTCGTTTTTCTCAAGTCTTACCTCATTTAATTTTTTGTCGACATGTTCACAAGCGATCAACACGTCTTTGATTTCCCCTTCGTAAGCTCCGGCGTTCATGAAGACCGCTCCTCCAACCGTTGCCGGTATTCCCCAGGCAAATTCCAGACCAGACAAAGAATTTTTTGCAGCAAAACAGCAAAGTTTGGATAATTTTGCGCCTGATCCGCAGGAAATTATGTTGTCGTCAAGAAGAGAAATTTTGAGAAAATCTCCGCAAAGTTTGATTATTACTCCTCTGAAACCTTGGTCGCAAACCAGCAAATTGCATCCGTTTCCAAGTATGTAATACGGGAGTTTATTGGTCAGCAGGTGTTGCAAAATCTTTTTTAGCGAATCTGTGCTGTTAACAAACAAGAAAACATCGGCGTTTCCTCCTATTTTGAAGGAAGTGTGATGAGACATCGGTTCGTTCAAGCGAACGTTGCAGCCGCAGTTTTTGGCAAGTTTTATTAAAAAATTGTAATCCATAATTTGCTCCAAACACCGTTATTTCAAAATTAAATGACAAAAAACAATAAAACTTTAAACGTGAAATTTTAAAAAGTTACTAAAAAGTGTGCTTGATTATTAATACAAAATTTTAAAAGTAGCTCATTGAAATTTTGTGTTGTCGATTGAATATCGCTTTGAAAATTCGCCTTAATATCCGGGATACTTTATTCGATCGCCAATACTAAATTTTAAAAAGTAGATCTAATCACCGGTGGAAAATTTTAAAAAACTCTCAAAACAATATCCCGGGGACGGGCTAATGTAAAATCTTAAAAAGTAGTATCCAATGCTTATATAAAATCTCAAAGAATAGCATTCAATCGCCAATACAAAATTTCTAAAAAGCCTTTTTAAAATAGTGTCCAATTGCCAACTTGCCAACGTAAAATTTTAAAATCCCCAAAAAGTAACCCGATCGATAATGCAAGATCTCAAAAAGTAGCATCTAATCGCCAGTGTCAAGCCTCAAAAAGCACCATCCGATTATCGCCAGAAAAAGACTACATACCCAAATTAACAGCAAAAAATCTAATTGTAAATTTTACTTGAAATACCGCTATACACTAAAAAGGAGATCAGAATATGTGGGATATGGCCAAAGTTTGTCGGGCAATATGGCCTCTAATTTATCAACGACTGTCCTTAAATCATGCATAGCGTCAAGAACGGCCCCCTGATAGTGTATTGCACGCTTTGCTAAATCACTTATTTTCTTGGTATTTATTACTTCTTCCAAGTTTTTAGTATTAACAAGTAACTTTCTCGACAAAGAACAGACTTCTTCTGTGATTTCACTTTCTAAATAGGAATCAAGATTTTTGCCGAGAAACTTTTTCATCGTTGCAATCTTCACAAGCTCTTTTTGGTAATCGATTACACTGGGTATAATTTCTTTTTTCGACATACTGAGCATTGTTTTAGCTTCTATGTCCACCACGGTGCAATAGTTTCGCATAGCTACGTCATACCTGGATTTAATTTCAGTTTCTGTGTATACATTATGTTTTAAAAAAAGTTTGATATTTTTTTTCTTTATTAAATAGGGTAGAGCTTGAGCAGTCGTTTTTAAGTTCAGCAGGCCGCGCTTTTTTGCCTCTTTTTCCCATTCGTGAGAATAGCTATTGCCGTTAAAGATAATTTTCTTATGATTTTTAATGTTTTCAACGATCAAATCATGAAGTTGTTTCTTGAAATTTTTTGATTTTTCTAAAATATCTGCAAATTTTCCCAATTCTTCGGCAACAATCGTATTGAGAACGGTGTTGCAATCTGCTATGGAGGACTTTGAGCCCACCATTCTAAATTCAAATTTGTTCCCAGTAAATGCAAAAGGAGAAGTTCTGTTGCGGTCGGTTGTGTCTCTTGGCAGGTTAGAAATTACGCCCACGCCCAGTTCCATTTCTTTGTTTTTTACTCCGGGATAGATTTCTCCGGACTCCAGGGCCTCTAAAACTCCTGTGAGTTCGTCGCCCAAAAACACAGAAATTATGGCGGGCGGAGCTTCGCTGGCGCCGAGTCTGTGGTCATTGCCGGCGCTTGCCACACAGACTCTCAGTAGATCTTGATACTCGTCAACTGCTTTTACGACGGCGCAAAGAAAGAGCAAAAATTGAGCATTTTCGTACGGAGAATCTCCAGGTTCCAACAAATTAACACCAGTATTAGTAGAAATAGACCAATTATTATGTTTGCCGCTGCCATTGATTCCCGCAAAAGGCTTTTCGTGCAGTAGACAAGTAAGGCCTTTTTTGTCGGCAACGGACTGCATCACTTCCATCACTATTTGATTATGGTCCGTGGCCGTGTTCGCGCGGACAAAAGAGACCGCCAGCTCGTGTTGCGCCGGAGCGACCTCGTTGTGCTCAGTTTTTGCCGGAACTCCAAGTTTCCAAAGCTCCTCGTTAAGATCGTTCATGAAATCAATGACCCTGGGTCCTATTGTTCCAAAATAGTGATCCTCAAGTTGCTGACCTTTGGGTGGGCTTACGCCAAAGAGTGTGCGGTTGCAAAAAATAAGGTCTTTTCTCTTTTTAAATAGTTCTTTGTCGACCAAGAAATATTCTTGCTCGGCTCCCACTGTTGCTGCTACGGTCTCCGCGTCAGTGTTTCCGAACAATTTGAGCACTCTTAGGGCCTGTTTGTTGATGGCTTCTATGGATCTAAGAAGTGGCGTTTTTTTATCAAGAGCTTCTCCGCTGTAAGAATAAAAAGCCGTGGGTATGCACAGAACATGATCCTTTATGAAGGCGTGAGAAGTTGGATCCCAGGCAGTGTATCCGCGCGCCTCAAAGGTGGCTCTTAACCCGCCGGAAGGCAAACTTGAAGCGTCGGGCTCGCCCTTGATGAGCTCCTGTCCAGAAAATTCCATTATAATTTTTTCGTTATCTTTGAACGCGATAAAGCTGTCGTGTTTGCGGGCTGTTACGCCTGTCATAGGCTGAAACCAGTGGGCAAAATGAGTGGCGCCCTTTTCTACAGCCCAGTCTTTCATTGCATTTGCGACAATATCCGCGATATCGATGTCCAAATGCGCCCGCAGCTCGGCTGCCAGTTTGAGTTTTTTGTAAGTGTACCGGGGTAATCTCTTAGACATAACTGCGTCGCCAAAGATCATGCTTCCAAAGATTTTTGGGACATCTTTCATATAACCCCCCTAGTAAATTACAATTTTACGTAGTAAGCATTGATATTTTCACGCATACAAAAGATCGGCGCAGCACAATTTACAATGAGCATTGACGTCTCTACGTACACGAAGGGTCGGTGCAAGACAATTTTACGACGCGCAAAAACCAAATTTTACACCAAAGTACATTTTTGCATTATACAACAGCTCTTTTAAAAATTCAACACTTATCCTTTTGACTTTAATTAATTTTGGCTTCGATTTTGACAAATTTTGCTGAGTTTTTTGGGGAATACAAAAGATCGGCACAG
>JAIRSI010000074.1 GCA_031255515.1 Oscillospiraceae bacterium
CTCTTTTTTTGCAAACACCTAAAATTCAAATTCACCACCACTCGGGAACATACCCGAAAGAATCGCTTCGGGCCCCCGCTTTTTTTCTATGATAGATCTAATACTCTCGCAGATCGGCACCCAAGATTTCCCCCAGCCTTGTTAATGCGTTTGTGGTGCTTATGCCCTCATAGCCTTGTCGTTGACACAATAATTTAGTTTCGCAAAGTAACGTCTATTATAAATAAATTAACTAGAATAGATCGACAACGCTGCTTTATTTCTCAATTAAAATAGCGAATTTCATAAAACTAAAAGAGAATTTACAAAGTAGCGTTTTCGGTGTTGCGCTTTGGCAAATTTACGTGGTGTCGATATTTTTCTGATCTTCACAATAGCTACAGCCGTTGCAGCCTTTGATTTTCTCTGGGAGAGCGATCCCTTTTCTGGTGTAATAATCGCAAATGGCAGCCACCACGGCCTGCTCGGCCAGAACGGAGCAATGAACTTTGACTGGGGGCAAGCCATCGAGAGCGTCCATAACCGCTTTGTTCGTTAAAGACAGCGCTTCTGATACCGTTTTACCTTTTATAATTTCGGTGGCCATAGAGCTTGTGGCAATTGCGGCGCCGCAACCAAAAGTTTTAAATTTAACGTCTGTTATGATATCGTTCTCCACTTTAATGTATATCTTCATGATGTCCCCGCATTTGGCGTTACCGACTTCTCCTATTCCGTCGGCGCCTTCTATTTCGCCCACGTTTCTGGGATTTTCAAAGTGATCCATAACTTTTTTACTGTACAGCATAACTTATAAACCTCTTTATTTCTGTTTAAATCTTAAAAATTCAAAGATATTTGTACCTATCTCATGAGATTGTGCGCGGGTGGCGCGATGTGCTTGTTAATTAAAACGAGAGCGCGACTGATCGACGGTGAGAGTTGATGATTTAAAAACAAAATCATAACAGAAAGTCGGCCAGCTCACCTGTCTATCAGCTTACCATATAAAGCCAAAAAAATGCAAGAACTTTGAGTGATTCAGATTTTGATAAAAATATCTGTTGATTTTATTTTTATATTACATATGGTAATATAATTAGTGGGTGGCTTTTAGTATTTAACGGGAGGTACTGTTTTGAAAATTTTGGGCATTGATCTTGGAAAGGCTCGGACGGGCGTTGCTGTTTCCGATGAAAACGAAAAGCTAGCGTTCCCCTTGACTACGCTGAAAGAGCGCAGCGATGAAGAGCTACTATTTAAAATTTTAGGGATTATAGAGCGTTTGAATATAAAAAAAATCGTGGTGGGCTTGCCAAAAAATATGAATGCAACGGAGGGCGCGAGTGCGAAGAAAGCCCGGAGTTTTGGAAAGGCGATAGAGAATAAAACGGATGCCAAGGTTGTCATGCAGGACGAAAGAATGACCACTATTATTGCCCATAAATATTTAGATTCTGTAAATTTAGTGACGAAAAAGAGAAGAAATATCGTAGATAGTGTTGCTGCTACAGTTATTTTGCAGAGTTTTCTTGATGCTAAGACCAATGTATGAAATTTTAAAATATATTATGCGGCGCGCAGGTTGTCTGATAAGCCACTGCCAATCGCGGCGCCTTTTTCACTTTGAGCATTTATTTGCGCTTTGCCAGAAATATTTATGCTACCCTCTTTGTCGGAATTAGTCGGCCCACCGAGCGGGTCTTCCGGTAATGTATTCGTATATTTTTCATCTCCCAGGAGAGACTACGTACTGATGATGCGTTTTGTCGTCACGTTTTTGGACTTTTTTTAAGATCTTTACGTGAAGAAAACGCATATGAATTTGGGAAAATTTTGCGAGGTGATACTACTCCAATGAAAAGAGATGTGAAAGTTTTTGTAGAAGATTTATCAAGAAATAAAGATTTAAAAAGCGAGCTCAAAAAATTAAGAGATAAATATAAACCAGGGATATTGAATGCTAAGGACAGCTACATTTTTTTAAATGAAGATCTGATACCCTTTGCAAAATCCAGGGGCTATAATTTTACTTTGAATGACTATGTTGAGTATGAATTAGAAGTAGAAAGAGATGGTATAGATTTTAGGGATATATCTGGCGGCATGGGACCTATGTCCAAAAAAAATGTAATTTCCGAGACGCTGGCTCTGGGTACGGTTTCTGATATTGCTGGTTTTTATGCTTTAGGAACAGCTGAAAAAAACCAAGACTCCGATGAACCAAAAGTTACTGAAAACCGAGATGGTGAGGATCAAACGGATTCTGACACAGACGAAGAATCTGAAGATTACGAATAAGGCGACGTATCGCAGGAAGATCCAGGCGGCTTATGGGGAGTATATTAATACACTAGAGTAGAGGTTATGAAACCTTATTATTGAATATATCCATGTTTTGCATTTGCAAAAAAAGTTTCAATGTGGTATAATAAAGATGTTGGGCGTTTTGGCTGCATATTTATGTGCACGCCTGACTGAGCTGGTAGTTGACTAGTCGGTTTGATTTGATTGTTTTAAAAGACTCTTGGTTTATTTTGTCGTTTTGCGATTTGCGGTTCTTTAAATGGAGTACTAAATTTTTGCCGAAGTGTCATAGATTTTGAGTATTATTAAAATTTTGAGAGCTGGATAAAAATGATTTTTAAAAGCGCCAACACAAATCTTAATATAAAAGAAGCCACTGCATTTGTCACCTTTCCCATTCTTGAAGCCTACAAATCGCTTCGCCATGGTTTTTCAACAAGACTTGGCGGCGTAAGTAAAAATGAATTTAAATCCATGAATTTTAGATTTTTTGGCAATGAGACTCGAGACAATATTTTGGAAAATTACTGCAGATTTTCACGTGCCATTGGCGTAGAATTTAAAGATTTAATTTCAGTACATCAAGTGCACGGAGATCAGATACAGGTGATTGAAGACAAAGACAGGGGCACTGCTAGCGCAATTTATCGACAAGAAAGGCCTATTTACGACGCTGATGGTCTAGTTACTGCTCACAGCGATTTGGCTCTTGTTACCTATCATGCCGATTGCACCCCCATTTTCTTTTTTGATCCGATTAAAAAAGTTATAGGCTTAGTGCATTCAGGTTTCAAAGGGACCGCTAAAGGCATTGCTTTTAAAATGATTAATAAAATGTGCGCTGAGTTTTCATGCAAGGAGCAAGATATAATTTGCGTTATTGGACCAGCAATTTCGCAGGATTGCTACGAAGTCGACGATGTAGTTTATGAGGAATTTAAAGAAATGCCCTGGGTGATAAATTCTTCTTTTATAAAGTCAAAAAAAGGCCAAACTAAAGGAAATGAAAATAAGTATATGCTTTGCTTGAAAACGGCAAACAAAGAAATTTTAAAAAGGGCCGGTGTTAAAAGTAGCAATATATATATGTCTGATCTTTGTACGTACAAATGTAGCGATATGTTCTTTTCCCACAGGGCGATGGGCGACAATCGCGGTGTTATGATAGCTGTAATGTGTATGAAATTTTGATAAGCCCAACATAAAAATGTGAGGTCTAAAAATGAGAAAAAAAATAAAAAAAGATGCTAAATCCTTTATTGAGGATTTGCAAAAGGATGAAAGTTTAGAAAGAGAAGTTAGAAAACTCAGGGGTGAATATAAAAAAGGCAAGTTAACTTCCACAGAAAGATATCTTTTTGTAAGGGATTTTTTGGTACCGTTCGCAAGGTCTAAAGGCTACGGTTTTGAGGTGGATGAATACATTAAATCTCGGTCGTTGGAGCAGAGTCATGGAGATGGTTTAAATAAAAATATATTCGAAAAGGCGAAGGAAAAGTTTTTGGCAAAAAAGATCGCTACTTGCATAGCAGCGGGACTCGGTGCCGTTGGATTGGGAATTACTGCTTTTTCTTTCGTTGGCAAAGAAGATAAAAGTAGCAAAAAAGAGCCCCTTAAAAATTCACAGAACACCCAAGATTACAAAGAAAGTGCAGAAAATGAATCAAATGAAGAATTGTTGCCTGAAGAGGATGATGACGACAATTCTCCTCTTAGAAAATCAACGACTAGTCGTGCCGCAAATTTAAACTCGGGTTTAGGTTTGCCATTTCCTAGGTACTCTCCTGGGGTGAGTTTATTTAAAAAACTTTTATTTTCACCTTTGCCATTGTTACCGAAGAAGGGGCCGTTGCGTAAAAAAAGCACAACCAGCAATGCAGCGCCTTTGGCTCCTAATAAAAGTAATACCAGCAGCACTGCAAGTACTAAGCCGACGAACTCCAAAAACAGCATAATGGCCTCTTTTAACGTGGGCTGCGAAAAGCTCGCAAGGCAGTTGCAGGGGTTTACAAACAAAAATAAGCCACTCTCTTTTATAAATTGTGCGCCAGGTGAAGTGATGCTTTTGCCGTCTCGTGCAGAAATTAAACAAATGTTAGAATTTGTAAAAGACCCAAATTTTATTATCAGGTATACTGAAATCTTTGACTATATAGACCGCCTTACCAGTAATTACGGAGATCGGATGCGTTTTCGAAAAAATCCCGCCGCTCTTAATAAAATTTACGCTTCAGCGACGTTTGTATCGCTTTCTTGTTTACATGAGAAAATGAGGATTCCTTCAAAAGTTTTAAATGTTCTTAAGAGGTTTAGCATAAAAAAAACGTCCTTCGATACAGAAATCATTAAGGCTTTTACGAAAGAGTTTGGACAGAAAGAAACAAACAGTCTTACTTCTAGTTTGTGGAAGATTATCGGGAGGGGGAGAGGACGGTAAGATCCTCGTTTGAGCGAGCGCGAGACGGTCCGCGTCAACAGCTATAATAAGGTGATGACTAAAGAACGACAATTCATGGCAAATTATAGTACGAAATCCTTGCGGTCATATTTTGGAAGCTTTAAAGTCGCGTTGGGAACGCGCTCGTAAGGGTCGTATCTATATTTTCGGCACTTTTTGCTTACGCTGTCATCCTTTATATAGCGCAGTTTTTCAGCGCAAAAAACCTCCATAGTGACATCTTTTTTTCCATTCATACAATAAGAACAAGATGGCGCGATTCTACTTCCAAAAAGTCTTTTCACGAGAATTCACTTCCTACAACTAAACTGAGCTCTGACACACCTAAATTCTAATACTTACCTTAATTAATGTCTACTCCCTTGTGAAGATTTTTTTGGAAAAAAGTAAGCTGACGATGATTTTAAGGCCAAATTTTAGTATTTTAGCTAAAATTTGATAAGACTATAGTGTGTGCTGACATAATATTCCCTAGCAGCCAACTGAGGTTTTTCACTTTGCTGTAAAATTTTGCTTTCTAAATTGCCTTTGCCAAAATGAGAAGTCGCCAGAAAGACATTTTTCCAGTCGTTGCTTGTGGTGTCTATACATAAAAATCCCGTTGTCCTGTTAATCTGATTCTCTTCGTCGTGGCGATGAGATGAATTCCGCTGGACAGCTCGCTTACTGTTATTTCGAAAGAATTGTCTTCCCTTACGCTACATCTTCCCAACAGATTGGAATCTTCAAAAACTTCTATTGTACAGCCCGGGGAGGCTCCTATTTCGTGAATAGTGGGAGTTTTTATGCCGTGCCAGTTGGTATTTTCGATTCCCTCTGCGCTGAGTCGTTGTCCTACAATTCCTTTGTTCACGCCGCGCCGGCTGCGCGCTGAGCTCCTGGTGGGTAACTTTAAGTTTTAGGCTCTGATATTTTTCTCATTTTAGAATCTGATTCTTTTAGGTTTATTATTTTAGGTGTTAGTGTTGATAAAAAACAAGCACATAACAAAATTAATGCCAAGCTTCCAGAGGTGAATGAGTATGCATTTATTGGTAATCTGTCGCAATTTATACAGTTTAGTGACGAGACGGCAACAGTTGCGGGATAAATTTTAAGAAATATAGAAAAGATTAGCGCTGCTAAAATTCCGTGTAGCAATCTTATGCTTATAAATTTAATCTTGGAAAATTTCATATCACCCACTGAGGTGTAGATCTGAAAATGCACGCAAATTCCCGCCCATCCCAAAGCAAACGCCAATAAAGTATAAGAAGCTCCAAAACTTACGCAATCCCTACAACCGATTGTCACCTCAAGTAAGACTGGAAAAATTGACTTAGAGATTCCGTCACTCAGCCTAATATTGGTAAAAAAATCTACAGCCATGCTCTCAAACACTGTGTTCTTTATTACTCCCCAAAGAGAACAAAATAAGACTACCAAGGAGCACATGCTCAGCATAGCGCCGGTTGAATCCGCACAAGATTCGACCAAGGCGTCCGAGAGGCTATTTTTATTTGAAGATTTTTTTAAAGTTACAGCGTAAATTTGGTTTTCGTGATCTTTTTTATCAAATTTTAAAAGCATACCTATAAATATTGACGATATTAGCTGTGAAATAAATAAAATTAATCCGATTTGATAGTTGCGAAGTAAACCTAGTCCCACGACGCTTATGACAAAAGCGGGGCCGGCGCCAACCACAAAGTAGAGCATTCTTTCTGCATGATTTTGAGAAATCTCCCCGCGTTCCCAGAGAGCTTTTATGCCCCTTGCGCCCGCCGGATAGCCTCCTATTAAGCCGATTAAAATCGTGGCTCCTGTGCAACCTGGAAGGCCAAACAGAGTCTTGGTTAATACCCCAAGAATCCCCGACATTCTCCTTGATAACCCAGATTTTACCACAAAAGCTGACAGCACCATGAATGGGAACATGGAGGGAATTAGCATCTCTGAACAAAAAGTAAGCCCTATTTTTGCGCCATTTATTGATTCTTTGTTCCAAAATAAAAGACAAAAAAATAGAAAAAGAACAGAAATAGTGATTGGTAGAGCCCTTACAATTTCTCGTTGAGGGGATTTTGACAAAGACATGGTTTTGCACCGCCTTTGATATATGTATACTGAACAGTTTTTAAAACTTGAATCACATTTTAAAGAAAAATAGATAATCATGGGTCTCGCATTTTTGTTTTGTGTTAGCTTTAGAGCTTTTTTCATATGTTTAAAATGAGAGCGACCGAAAAGTTTGTTTTTGTCTGGAGCTGAAAATATGCCCAAGAAAATCGATAAAACTTCCAAAAAAAACATAGCTAATGAAAAAATTTATAGTATTGCAAAAAAAATGCAACTTCCTATCGGATTATTACCAAATATTCCCCATATAGAGATGAATGGAAACAGGGAAGTTATAGTGGAAGGCAGCAAGGGAGTTATTGATTACGATGAAAATACTGTGAGTATTGATATTGGCAAAATGTCAATGTTTTTTTTAGGTAGAAATTTAACTCTTAAATGTTTAACCCATGATTCGCTAATTATCGAAGGTTTTCTTGTATCAATAGAATTTAAAGGTAAAGGGGCCCCTTAGTATGTTTAGGATTATAAAATATATTTTTGGATTTGCGTCGTTCACAATAAAAGGAAAGGGCTCAGAGCGTTTTTTGAACCTGGTGGCCAGGGCAAATATAAATATATGGGATATTAACAGGAAGTCTCAAGAAGTTTTTGTTTGCAAGGTCACGGCCGTAGATTTTAAAAGTCTTAGGAAATTTTCAAGAAAATCCCACGTTTTGTTGAGACTGAAAAGTAAACACGGTTTGCCATTTATCGTCAATAAATTCAAAAGAAAGCCAAGTTTGATCGTGGGTCCTTTTTGTTTTTGGGGAATAATTTATCTTCTTTCTCTTTTTGTGTGGGATATAAGCGTTGTGGGAAATGTAAAGTTAAGACAGGAAGAAGTGGCCGAAGCCGTGGAGGAACTTGGCTTGACAGTTGGCACTCCCAAGGGTTTTGTTGATCCTAAAATTCTTCAAAAAGCCGTCATGTGCAAAATGAAGGATTTGTCTTGGATATCGATTAATATAAGGGGCAGCTTGGCGGTCATAGAATTGCAGGAAAAAAATCCTGTTCCTGATATGCTCGACAAAGATAAGCCGTGTAATATAGTGGCCGCGCGCCCGGGCCAAGTGACCAGAATAGAAGCCTACAAGGGCAGCGCTGAAGTGAAAAATGGAGACGCCGTGGCCAAAGGTGCTTTGTTGGTTAATGGTTTTGTGGAAGATGCTTTTGGCAGAATCACAATCAATCACGCCGATGCGAGAGTTTTTGCCCTCACAAAATACGTGTTAAGAGAAAGGTTGGATTTTAATCAAAAGATAGAATTTCCCACTGGAAAAGTTATAAATCGTAGAACTGTGAGGTTTTTTGGATTAAAAATTCCTCTAACGCTGGCGCCGAGGCCAAAAGAAGATTATCAAAAAGAACTTTTTACAGATAGAGTAAGATTCGGCAAATCTTTTCTTCCCATCATTTTTTATCTTGAAAAATGTACAGAACAAGAAAAGAGCGACGTTGTTTTAACGACCGAACAAGCCGGGCAAAAAGCTGAAGAGAGGCTAAGGCAAAGGGAGGAATTAGATTTTAAAGATATAAAAATTTTAAAGCGAAATAAACGCGAAAAAGTTCAAAATGGTACATATTATACCGAAGTTACCTATGAATGCGAAGAAGATATTGCAAAAAAAGAAGAGATCTTTATGGGGAAAAGTCGATAAAATTTCGCTTTTGATTGCCACCGACCACTATTTTGCCTAAGAATTCTCCATCACATCGCCGCCAACCAGGGGGCTATCTGTCTTGATTGCCCTTTGCCAACAAATCGCTGTCGATGATCATCATTTTTTGCTTGATAATTTTCCTTTTATATTGCTGCCTTTGGTTGCCACCGTTCGTTATTTTGTCTGAAAATTCCTCCATCACATTATTGATTACCTTTTGTTCGATAAATTACCACCCTCTTCATTATTTTCTCGTTTTATTTGACGATTTTTCCGTCATATAGAAGATCGATACCCCTAGTGACCACTTTGTCGTAAATTTTCAAATAATTATCACAGAAAACTTCGTCAAGATCAGGGTTATATTTACAAATGATATACTCCTTTTCACTAGGAGACAGAATAATCACCTCTTTAAATATTACCTTATTGCCATACAGCACGAATACACCCGTTGTATTTTTTTGTTCTTCCTGGCCATTTACGACTTTTTTTATTTCTTTTTCACATAGAGCCTTTCTGGGAATTTTTACTCCGTCAACTTTATTAAAGCTAATATTTATTTCTGCTCCTCTTATTTTTGCGAGGTCGTTGTCGATGTGGTCGCAAGAGCAAACTAAAGCGGCGCCGGATTTTTTGTTTGCCCAATTTATAGAAATAATTTCCGCGGGAATCTTTTGAGAAGTCGCCGTGGGTATGGATATAGAAACATTCATGCCCTTATTAAATTTTTCCGCCATATCGCGTTCAACGCAAAAGCACACATGACAAGACGCATCGCTTACAATTTTCCCTAAAATATTCTTATTTTTTGGGTATTTTTCTGGCTGAATGCAATCCAGATCCCCGGGTTTTAAAGAGGTAACTAACTCAAGATCAAATTTATTTTCAAAGCCATCCAGATGATCCACAAAATTTCCGGCTTCTGGTGCTTGCACGGTAGTCAAATCTGTCTCGTTTAAATTTTTAGACAATTCTTCTTTTTCTTTTTTTAATTGTGATACTTTATCGTCAAAATTTTCTATTTTCCCCGTGACAATTTGTCTTTCATTCAATAATTCGAGTAATTTTTCTCTCCCAGAAAACACTTCTTGAAAGCGACAATTATTTGCTTTGAATGAAATTGATCGAATTCCGCTGCATATCTGTTTTGAAATTTCATTGGGGCTAGAGGCAAAAGAAGATCTGGATCTACTAAGATTTTTAAGTCTTTTTATTTCATCTTCTAAAATTTTTATTTTTTTTCTTACAAACGCATCGTTGGCGTCTTTATAAATGACGGCAATGGTACCACCTTTACAGATCCTCTGACCGCTTTTGACCTCGAGAATTGCGCTGCCAGGGTCAGAGTCTAGCTCAATTAAGAATTCTCTTCTTATTATATATCCTTTTGCGCTTATGATGTCTTCGGATTCGCCAAAAATGGCCATTTCCGTGCTCACACTCGAAGATATTATTTGACTTATTTGATGAATAAACCAAACAGAAAATACCAAAAACGACAGGATAATTAAAATTTTTCTTGATATCTTCTTACGATTTAGAGCCTTTTTGCCAGCCATCTCTTTGTCACCTTTTTGAGAGTTTTTTCTAGCATCTAAAAACATTCTAGATCCAGTTTAATTCTTTGCCTCACAAAAATCAAGATATTAAGAGCTTTGCTTGGCGAATGTTTACTCGCAAAAAAATGAGATCAAAAGATTGCCGCAGTGCTAATTTATGGATATATTGTCACTTTTAGAAACAATACAGATGTAGGTTTTGCCCGGCACCATTACTAAGTTTCCGCCATTCTTTGTTTCGTATTTGAAAGGGGCGCCTTCTGATTCTTTGCTCCATTTTATATCCATCACTTTGCCTCGGCT
Source organism: Oscillospiraceae bacterium (assembly GCA_031255515.1). Lineage (GTDB taxonomy): Bacteria > Bacillota > Clostridia > Oscillospirales > Acutalibacteraceae > JAITRE01. The sequence goes on from JAIRSI010000074.1 coordinate 10,371, forward strand.
CATGTAAAGTCCTTCACCATTTTCAAGTTTTATTTCTTTTAATCCCTTGCTATTTATTGTAGAAATTTCTGTTTTCAGAACTAAAACATTCCCTCTTTGCACCTGCCGGTTATATTTTCCGTCCATTTGTTTTGTGCCAAATTGAGAAACTAAATAGCCCCTGCTGCCCTCGTCATAATCAAATATTGTGGGTTTGTAATTTGAAAATTCAACTTTCATATGATAGGCGGGAGAACCTTCTTCGACGACCTGAGAATCTTCGTCAAATTTTTGAAATGGAATTTTTTTTCGATCTATTTTATATCTTACATTATTTACCGTTATTAGGTCGATAATTTTTCGACCAGAAGTAAAGGCGCTATGCTCGTATCCCAGGTTTTTCATGCGAAACTCATCCCTCCACATAGCGCCGTAATAGCTACTAATATTAAAATGATCTATTTTACCATCTTCCATCATTTCGTCGGCTTGCGGACTTCCGCCAATGTGCGCATATATCGCATCATGACCGTTTGCAAGATTAATATAATAATCTCTTGCGCTTCTTACACTGCCTATTGACTCTACCTCCCACGGATCTTGATAAAGGGCCATTAATCGAGTTATTCCGCCTTCCACTGAGACCTCGTAGATAAGGTCGGATGCGTGAACGCCGATTAAGGGCTGGGCAGTCTTTGAGTTATTTATCATCACCGCTATAGGGCGAACGTCATATTTTTGAGAGGGAAGTTCAAGGCCGGTGAGTGGGTTTAAAATCTTTTGCGACACTGGAGAATCGGAGGATTCGACAACATCTTTGTTTCCTAGAGCTTGGTTAAATAGATATTTTTCGGCCCAAAATAGCGAACTACATATAAATAAAATAAAAACTATAAAAATAATACTAATTTTTTTAATCTTCTTCATAAAGAAATTCCTCATAGCTTTTTAGTGATTCAATGAGAGTTTATTTTGAGTTTTTATTCTTATTCATAAAGAAATTCCTCGTAGCTTTTTAGTTATTTAATAAGAGTTTATTTTGAGTTTTTTATTCTTATTCATAAAATAATTTCTCACATTTTAATTATCTTTGCTTTTTTCGCAAAGTAATTTCCTGGGCTTTTTAGTTGTTTTTAGACAATAAAATCTTTTTATACTCTGCAACTTAATTATTTTTACTTTTTTGCCAAATAATCCCATGGGAACTTTTAATTATCTTCGGACAATAAAATCTTTTTATACTCCAAAAGTTTGCCTTTTTTCTCTTTTTGAAATTTGGGATACTTGGGGTCAATTTTTTTGAGTGTTTCAAGAATTACGCTCATAACAAAAGATCTGGCATACCATTTTTTGTCCGAAGGCACAACATACCAAGGCGCATGTTTACTGGCGGTTGCGTTGATCGCAGATTGATACGCCTTCATATATTCGTCCCAATAGCTTCTTTCTTTTAAATCAGATTCCGAAAATTTCCAATTTTTGGAAGAATCTACTATCCTGCTCATAAATCTTTTCTTTTGTTCTTCCTTAGAAATGCAAAGGAAAAATTTTATTATAGTTACGCCATTTTGCCATAGGTATTTTTCAAAATTGCTTATCTGTTCATATCTTTTTGATATTATATCTTTTGTCATGCACCTTTTTGGCAGGCGGGCATTTTTGTAAAGTTTGTGTACTTCAGATATTAAAACGTCTTCGTAGTAAGATCGATTGAATATACCTATTTCTCCTTTTCTTGGCAGGGCCCTCGAGGCTCTCCAAAGATAGTCGTGTGACAATTCTTCTGCGCTGGGCTGCTTAAAACTCGACACTCTAACGCCTTGAGGATTGATTCCGCTCATAACGTGCTTTATCGCGCCGTCCTTCCCGGCAGCATCCATAGCCTGAAAAACTATAAGAATAGAATCTTGATTGTCGGCGTAAAAACGATCTTGCAATTCTCTCATCTTTAGTGCGTCGCCAACCATCTTTTTTTCAATTTTTTTTCTGTTGCATTTTTTGGATTCACCTTTAGTGTTAAATTTTTTGTAAGAATACTTTTCTCCCCCATTAAAACGACAATAATCAATATCCATATTTATATCTCCTTTCAGAAAATACTAAACCGGTCCTTATTATACGCAAAAAATTGTGATATATAAGCTAAAAATTGAAAATTGAAAGGAGATTTAATTTAAAAAACCTAAGATTTTAAAGCAAGTCATCAAAAAATACCGTTTGGTTTTGATGTTTTACTCTAAAAATCTTAGATCTTTGCTTTTTTTATTGTAAAACGGATACTTACAACTGATCTTATATTTTTGTTGGCAGAATTATCATAAGTTATAAATTATATGACTTTACAGATTCTGCAATCACAACTAATCTTATGTCTTTGTTGCCAGAATTGTCGCAAGTTATGAAGCATATAACCTTTTTGCCTTTTGAAGGAATGGGTAAGTTGGATTCTTTGCAGGCGCTTTGCAATTCTTCTGAGTTTAAGGTTTCTTTTGAAAAAAACTTACTGTGTGTAGATACTTTAGCCGAGCCTATAACCTTATACCAGATACGCTTCCCCGCACTTGTGTCGACGCGAACTTTGTTGTCCTTTGCATTAATGTCGTGAATTTTACCGTGTAAAGAGCCAAACATAGAAGCATCTCTTGCATTGTGCCCATATATTTTGATGAAACTTCGCTCAAGATAGGTCGATTTGCCTCCTTTTTCTTCGGGCTCGCGGCCAAAAGGGGTACCGAGTCTGTTCTCTTTACCTTTAAAGGTCCTATAAAGATATTTTTCTCCTACTGCTATCGGATAGTCAACTAGAGTTTCTTCTATTTTTAACCAGCCCGCATAGTCTGGATTTTCCCTTAAAAGGGCGTCGTGGTTGATGTCCGAGATCTCATCAGGAGTTTCGGGATCAGGATCGGGAGATAGGTTAGAGTCGTCATTCTCCCCTATTTTTTTTAGGTGCTCGTACTCCGAGGAGGATTCATTATATATAGAAAGCTCAGAGATCAGCGCGTTGAGCGTAAAACCGGCAATGGACAACGACACTATCAATATTACAAAAGCGATGACAGTGCCTGTGGAAAATTTTTTCTCGTTTTTATATGTACGTAGATTTCTCAAAATTTATAGATCTCCTTTCAAAAATCACGTTTAAAGTGGCTACTCGCCCAGGATCTCTATTGTCTACCTATTTCATTAAACCCTACGATTATTATACCACAAATATCAGTTAAAGTCAACTTAAAGTACGTTTATTTAAAATAAATAACGTCATTAGCTACCAAATAACGTCGAAATATTAGCAAAACCTCCTGAAAAATTTTATGGGAACCTTAAACCTTAAACTGTTTGCGATTTTTGTTTTAATATGAGCCTATGAGAATGTCTTTCATCGTTCAGATTGTGTATATTTTAAAGACTTTAACGAAAAATATAAAGCGAGATTTTAAGTGATTTTAAAAGTGCGCAGGAAGCAACGATAGAAGCGGGGGAGCCGTGCCTCAGAGGGAGAAACATATGAGCAAAATCGGATGGAAAACAAAAAATAAAAAAAATCTCTCTGGATGCAGACTTAAAGTTATTGGCGGCACACCAAGAAAAAATCCAGAGCCCGATAATAAAAAAAATGATGCCACTTTAAAAAATAATTATCAATGTTTAATTTTTGATATAGAATACAAAAATAACAAGGCTATGTGGTGGTGCAAAAAAGAAATAAAAAATGTGATAGAAAAAGCTGTTTGCTGTTTTAGCGATATGTCTGCTGCTAAAGTGTCAGAAATTATAAAAAAAGAAGCTGAAAAAAACGTAAAAAATAGAAAAGGCGAAGATAATTTGAAAACTTGGCTAAGAATCAAAAAAAAGGCAACTAAAAGGTCCATAGATGTTGCGCTACTTGACTTATTTGCTTTTGAAATTCACGACAAAGCTCTCGTAAATGTTGATTTTATAATCAAAAAATGCAAAAATGTAGGTTTTGCCAATTTAAGCGAAGCACAACTTCAAAGGCAAATAAAAGATAAAATAAATTCAAAAAAGTTTAAAGAGGATGCTTGCATTTTATTTGTGAGTTTTTGCTCTGAAAACGAAAAAGTTCAAAGCGAGGTCAATCTTTTTTAAATT
>JAIRSI010000088.1 GCA_031255515.1 Oscillospiraceae bacterium
GAAACTCCTAAGAAACTCCTAAGAAACTCCTAAGAAACTCCTAAGAAACTCCTAAGAAACTCCTAAGAAACTCCTAAGAAACTCCTAAGAAACTCCTAAGAAACTCCTAAGAAACTCCAATTGTGTTAATATAAGCGCAACACTAAGACGAAGAACATGAGCACCGCAAGCACGAAAAATGCGTATGCAAGCCATTTTTGACGCGCCCAGCAAAAATACATAAAACCTGTCAATTTAGAAAATTTCTTAAATTTACTCTGTCTAAAAACCTCTTCGCAGAGTCTTAACTCTTGTGCCGTTTATTTTGATTTAAAACATCTCGCCAGTGCAGAAATCTAATCCTCCTTTAAATCTATTTGCCCCGATTTAAAAAAACTTCAAAATTCAATGCAAAATCTTAAATTTCTTAAAATTTTATTCTAATAAAATTTTTACCAGCGATGATACACCAAGGTCTTATCCGTCTTTAGCGCCTACTTGCCCCGATTTAAAAAAACTTCAAAATTCAATGCAAAATCCTAAATTTCTTAAAGTTTTATTTTAATGAACTTTTTTGAAGTTTAAAATATATTAAAATCTAAATCTTAAAATATAACGAGGTTAAAAACATGAAAAAGGAAAATTGGGCGCTTTACGGACGCTGGAGAGCACACCATAAAACCCTTTAGAATAATCTCGAATGAGTATGGAAACGGATGAAAACAATCTTTGCCTTGAGACTTAATTTTATAGCCGGAATTTGTAATTTTGAACATAAGAAACTTTCTTCAAAAGAGATCCAATAAAACCTTTACCGGCGGTAGTATCACCAATACCTTATTCGTCTTTGCATCTGCTTACTTCATCTTAAGAAAATTTTAAAGTCCAACGCAAAATTTTGATTCTTTAAAACTTTATTTTAATAAAACTCTTACCAACGATAATGCGCAAAAGCCTTGTTGGCCTCTGCCATTTTATGGGTGTCCTCACGCTTTTTAAATGAGCCTCCGGCATTATTTATGGCATCGAGTATTTCGTTGGCAAGCCTTTCTTTCATGGTCTTTTCGTTCCTGGATCTAGCATACTTAGTTATCCAGCGCAGCCCAAGAGTTTGGCCCCTGTCAGGAGAAACTTCAATGGGAACCTGATACGTAGCTCCTCCAACACGACGAGCTTTCACCTCAAGGGACGGTACAACATTTTCCATGGCCTTGTCAAAGATTTCTAGGGGGTCGGTGGAAACTCTTTCTCTGATGGTATCAAAGGCTCCATAGACTATTTTTTGGGATACACCACGTTTACCGTCTAACATAATATTGTTAATAAGACGCGTAACTAATTTTGAATTGTACATAGGGTCGGGCAAAACATCACGCTTTGTAACAGAACCTCTTCTTGGCAATTTTCTTCCTCCTTTTGGGCACCAAAACGGTCCCAATCTATTCTGCAAAATAAGACCTATGAACGGTAAAATAACTACAAATTCTTACAAATATAAATTCACATCGCCGGGACACAGGTGGCGACAAGGCAAAGCCCTTGGCCCAAACTTAGCCCTTAGCAGCGCCGGCTTTCGGGCGCTTGGCGCCGTATTTGGAACGCCCTTGAACACGCTTCTCGACGCCTTGAGTATCAAGGGCGCCTCTTATGATATGGTACCTAACACCCGGAAGATCCTTAACTCTGCCGCCGCGTATCAAAACAACGCTGTGTTCTTGCAGATGATGACCGATGCCAGGAATATAAGCGGTCACCTCGGTTCCGTTAGAAAGCCTTACCCTGGCGATTTTACGCATAGCCGAGTTTGGCTTTCTTGGAGTGATGGTCTTAACGGTAGTGCAAACTCCGCGTTTTTGCGGGGATCTTTGGGACATTGCTCTGCGCTTTTGGGAGTTCCATCCCTTTAAAAGAGCGGGCGATTTTGCCTTTTTAGGAATAACTTTGCGCCCTTTCCTGATCAATTGACTTACGGTTGGCATATTCACACCTCAACAAAATAATATATATGGATCTAAAACAAAAACTAAACGCCGTGCCTAAGGAGTATAAAACCCTGCAAACGTTCTTGAATTGCAAAACTCGCCCACAGGACCACATCTATATAAAAATTAACATTAATTAGGATTAAAAACATCGCAAAATAAAATAAATACGATTAAAATTTGATAACAAGTTGATTCTATCACAGTGAAAGACAAAATGTCAACCGGGAAATGATAATCTTTTTAAAATTAGTCATAAATACAACTCGCACCCGGGCGTAAACGACAACAATATGCCACGTTTAGAGTTATCCGACATGGGTCGATGGAAAAGATTTATCGACAAAAACCTTGTCGTAATCGTAAATACCGGTGCCAGCGGGAACTAATTCTCCTATAATAACGCTTTCTTTCAATCCAACTAAAAAATCTACCTTACTTTTAACGGAGGCATCGATTAAAACCCTCTCAGTTTGAAGCTATCCGACATGGGTCGACGGAAAAGATTTATCAACAAAAACCTCGTCGTAATCGTAAATACCGGTGCCAGCGGGGACTAATTTTCCTATAATAACGTTTTCTTTTAATCCAACTAAAAAATCTACCTTACTTTTAACGGAGGCATCGGTTAAAACCCTCGTGGTTTCTTGGAAGGACGCGGCTGACAGAAAAGAATCAGTGGCAAGGGACGCCTTGGTAATGCCGAGCAGAACAGGTACACAAGTGGCCTCAGTCAGATCATTTTCGCCTTTTTCTATTCTTTTTCTAATTTTCTCATTCTCTAAATCAAAGACAACTCTTTCGACCAAAGAACCCGGCAAAAACGTCGTACTCCCCTGATCTTTTACTTTTAATTTTCTGAGCATTTGACAAACTATAATCTCTATATGCTTGTCGTTGATGTCCACACCTTGCATTCTGTACACTTTTTGAACTTCGGCTATCAGATAATCTTGAACGGCTTCTCTGCCACTTATCATAAGCACATCGTGGGGGTTCGCAGAGCCCTCTGTCAGACGATGGCCGCTCTTTATCTTCTCGCCTTCTTCCACACGAATTCTAACGCCAAACGGGATAAGATAAGCGACTTGTTCCCCTGTAGATTCATTCGAAACAACAACGTGACGGTTATTTTTTATGTCCTGAAAACTAACGATACCGGCTATTTCGCTAATAATCGATAAACGTCTCGGCTTTCTGCCTTCAAACAACTCCTCAACGCGGGGCAAACCTTGTGTGATATCATCGCTGTCGTTTCCGGCGACGCCTCCGGTATGGAAAGTCCTAAGCGTCAACTGCGTACCCGGCTCTCCAATCGACTGAGCTGCAATAATTCCAACAGCCTCGCCAATGTTGGAAGGCAGGCCCGTTGCAAGGCTTGAGCCATAGCACTTTTTGCAAAGACCTTTGATGGCCTTGCAGCCAAGAACAGAGCGAATTTCTATTTCTTTCACGTCAAGATCAATAATCAGCTGCGCGTCCTTAGTGTTCATCAGTTTGTCCTTCGGAATTAAAACTTTGCCCGTGTCGGGGTCCTTAAAGTCCTCGCAGAGATATCTCCCGATCAGGCGCTCGAACAAAGATTCAATCGATTCTTTTCCATCTTTGATCTCAAAAACGACTATCCCACTTTTGGAGCCGCAATCATCTTCACGAATAATAACATCCTGGGAAACATCCACCAAACGCCTGGTAAGATAACCGGAGTCAGCGGTTCTAAGAGCCATGTCGGCAAGACCTTTTCTGGCACCCCTGGAAGAAATAAAATACTCAAAAATATTAAGCCCCTCTCGATAATTGGACCTTATGGGAATCTCGATGGTCTTGCCCGAAGTGTTAGCAATCAAGCCACGCATACCCGCCAACTGCCTGATCTGGCTCATAGAGCTTCTGGCGCCAGAATCTGCCATCATATAAATAGGATTCGGGGCGTTTAGATTAGCTTTAAGAGCAACAGTAACTTCGTTGGTGGCGCCGTCCCAGACCTTTAAAACATGCGCGTATCGCTCTTCATTTGATATAAGGCCCCTGTTAAATTGATTTGAAATCTTATCAATTTTTTCTTCGGCAGAATCAATGATAGACTTTTTTTCTTCGGGAATTATAGCGTCTCTAACAGAGACAGTAATGGCGCCCTTTGTGGAATATTTAAAGCCCAAAGCCTTGATATCATCAAGAACTTTGGCGGTTTTTTTGGCGCCGTGTAACTTTATACAGCGATCCACAATTTGCCCTAATTTTTTGTTATTCACCAAAAAATCTACTTCAAATTTGAAAAGATTTTCCTGGATAGACCGATCAACAAAATCAAGACTCTGAGGTATGTGTTGGTTGAAAATAATTCGCCCGACAGTAGTTTCTATTATTTTTGAAGCCTTGCCGCCCTTTGGCAGATCAATGACTCTCTTAACTTTAATTTTAGAATGCAAACTGATCACACCAAGCTCGTAAGCCATCACCGCTTCATCGCAGTTCATGAAAATCTTGCCCTCTCCCTTTTCGCCTTCTTTCACCAAAGTTAGATAATAAGACCCTAAAACCATGTCTTGAGTGGGAACAGCCATGGGCCTGCCGTCAGAAGGCTTGAGCAAATTTCCCGCCGCGAGCATCAAAAATCTTGCCTCTGCCTGCGCTTCGGCCGAAAGTGGCACGTGGACCGCCATTTGATCTCCATCAAAATCTGCGTTGTAAGCGGCACAAACCAAGGGGTGAAGCTTTAAAGCGTGGCCTTCTGCCAAAATTGGTTCAAAAGCTTGTATACCCAATCTGTGAAGAGTTGGCGCACGATTCAAAAGCACGGGATGACCTTTAATAACAATCTCCAGAGCATCCCAAACTTCGGGTTTGAGCCTATCAATAGCTTTTCTTGCGGCTTTTATGTTACTCGAAACACCCGTCTCCACAAGGCGCTTCATAACAAAAGGTTTGAATAACTCAAGAGCCATCTCTTTTGGCAGGCCGCATTGATAGATTTTGAGTTCGGGCCCGACAACGATAACGGAACGCCCGGAGTAATCTACACGTTTTCCGAGCAAATTCTGCCTAAATCTACCTTGTTTTCCTTTTAACATGTCGGATAAAGACTTAAGAGGGCGATTGTTCGCGCCGGTAACAGGGCGACCTCGGCGGCCATTATCTATCAGCGCATCAACCGCTTCTTGGAGCATCCTCTTTTCGTTTCTGACTATAATATCTGGAGCCCCAAGACCTAAAAGTCTCTTTAGGCGGTTATTTCTGTTGATAACTCTTCTGTATAAGTCGTTAAGATCAGAAGTGGCAAAGCGCCCACCGTCAAGCTGCACCATCGGACGGATATCGGGCGGAATTACCGGCAAAACCTCAAGTATCATCCATTCAAGTCTGTTTTCGGAAAGTCTAAAAGACTCGATCGTTTCAAGGCGCTTTAGCAGTCTAAAACGCTTTTGGCCGCTGGTGCTAGAGAGTTCTTGTTTTAGCTGCTCTGACAGAACATCAAGATCAATTTCGGCAAGAAGTTTTTTGACAGCTTCTGCGCCCATTCCAGCTTCAAAATCCTCATCGTACTTCTCTTTCAAATCGCGATATTCTTTTTCAGTGAGAAATTGACATTTAGTAAGCTCTTTCGCGTTACCGGGATTAATCACTATATAAAGAGAAAAATATAAGACTTTTTCAAGCATGCGGGGCGACAAATCAAGAACCAAACCGATCTTGGAAGGGATGCCCTTAAAATACCAAATATGAGAAACAGGCGCTGCCAAATCTATGTGACCCATGCGCTCTCTCCTCACTTTTGCCCTGGTGACCTCAACACCACATCTGTCGCAAATTTTGCCCTTATAGCGAATTCGCTTATACTTGCCGCAGTGGCATTCCCAATCCTTTTTCGGACCAAAAATCCGCTCGCAAAACAGGCCATCTTTTTCAGGTTTTAAGGTCCTGTAGTTAATTGTTTCTGGCTTTTTAACTTCACCGTAGGACCATTTTCTGATCTGTTCAGGCGAAGCCAATCCTATTTTTATCTGGTCAAATACATTAAGCACTACGCCCACGCCTCCTATTTATTAACGATTTAAAAATTTAAAAGTCTTTGCCACGGATATTTTTTGGCGCCGATGCCACGTTTCTATTAAGAATACAAAACTTTTTGCTGCTGTTGCCATGCTTTTATTAAGAATTAAGAAATACAAAACTTTTGTTGTGAGTGTTTTTGGCACTGTCGCCGCGCGTGTTCTAATTGTTAATTATATGTGAAATCTCTTTAAAATGGTATTTCTGGCTGCGAATATTCTTTAATGTTGACATCACGCTTTCACTAAGAATTCGGGAGAATAAGACTTCTTGCTGCAGCATTTCTTAGCGTCGATGTCATGTCTTTGCCCAGAGATTCGGGAAATCAAAACTTCTTGGTGTAAGTATTCTTTGGCGTTGATATCACGCTTTATTTTTTTGCCGCGGGTACTTTTAGTATTGTCATCATGCGCCTTCTAACTGCCAACCATATATGAAACGTTTTTTAAGCAGTACTTTTAGCTGCGAGTATCTTCTAACAAAGACTCTAAATCAAAATCTTCAACATTTTTATCTCCTTCGTCGGCAAGTTCTGACTCGTACGGATTCTTGTCGTCGACCAAATCCGCTCTTTCATCCAAAGCGAAACCACCGGACGGTGCCACGGCTCTTCTTCGCAAAGCATCTCTTCGCAAATTAAATGCTGATTCTTCATCTTCTTCAAAATTCCTCCTAAGATCGACTTCTTTTTTGTTTTTCTGATATATCTTTACATTAAGCCCCAA
>JAIRSI010000008.1 GCA_031255515.1 Oscillospiraceae bacterium
TTCATAGCATGCGGATCTCTTAAAACCGACTAATCAATCTTTTTGCCAAACTTTAAGATTCGCTCATGATAGATAAAATTCTCGCTATATCTTTTTTGACAACGCTAATCCTCATGGAGTTTTCAAGCTGATTCGTAGCGTGTTGAAATCTCAGATTAAAAAGCTCACTTTTAAGATCATTCAAGTTTTTTTGAAGATCGCTTTCTGACAGTTTTCTTAATTCTGAAGCTTTCATTCCCCACTCACCGCCTGTCGATTTTCATCCTTTGAAACAAATTTACATTTAACTGGTAACTTATTTGCCGCCAATCTCATAGCTTCTTTCGCAGTGTCTTTGGGAATATCAGCAATTTCAAACATAACTCTACCAGGTTTGACAACAGCCACCCAATATTCAGGTGCGCCTTTACCTTTACCCATGCGAGTTTCCGCCGGTTTTTTCGTTATCGGCTTGTCCGGAAAAATCTTTATAAACACTCTCCCGAACCTCTTACAATAACGCGTCATAGCAACACGGGCAGCTTCAATTTGATTGGCGGTTATCCAAGCATCAGAAAGCGCTTGAAGCCCAAAGTCTCCGTAAGTAACAGTATTGCCTTTAACCGCCTTGCCCGTTCTTCGCCCTCTGTGAACGCGGCGAAACTTCGCACGCTTTGGCATCAACATTATTTTTTGCCCCCCTCTCCATCATAGGCCTGGGCCTGAATACGCGCCTTCCCGAGTACTTCTCCTTTATAAAGCCAAACTTTGACCCCGATCTTACCATAGGTAGTAAACGCCTCGGCAAAACCATAGTTTATATCTGCTCTTAGAGTTTGAAGTGGAATCGTACCCTCATGATAATGCTCGGTCCGCGCAATTTCAGCCCCTCCGAGTCTACCCGAAACCTGAGTTTTAATTCCTTTCGCTCCAGCCTTCATGGCACGTCCCATAGCCTGTTTCATCGCGCGGCGAAAAGATATTCTCTTTTCAAGCTGAGTAGCAATAGCCTCAGAAATTAATTGAGCGTCCATATCCTGAAACTTTACCTCGACTATATTAATCGACACTGGCTTCTTAGCTATAGACTCACATTCCAAACGAAGCTTTTCTATCTCGGCGCCGCCCTTTCCTATGACCATACCCGGCTTCGCACAGTGAATATGCAAAAGCACCTTGTTGGAATTTCTTTCTATTTCAATCTGAGGAATACCTGCAGCATACAGACGCTTTTTCAGGTAAGTACGAAGCTTATAATCTTCAATAAGTAAAGCACCGAAATCTTTATCTTTAACAAACCAACGCGAATTCCAGTTTTTAATTACTCCCACACGAAGCCCGTGCGGATCCACCTTTTGTCCCAAAACCCTCACCTCTCTTTAACTTAAAATTTTTTAACTTTCTTTTTCTTTTAAAACAACAGTAATGTGTGAAGTTCTTTTTAGAATTCTAAACGACCTGCCCTTGGGTCCAGGCCTCATCCTTTTGAGAGTTTTACCCGGACAAACAAAACACTCTGCAACGTAAAGATCTTCTGGATTCATATTCTTATTATTTTGAGCATTTGCCACGGCGGACGCCAAAAGAGGTAGTAAATACTTGCATGCCGCCTTATCAGTATATTTCAAAATCGAACGCGCAAGCTCTGCCGACTCATTGCGAATGAGATCCAGCACTATAGAAACCTTACGCGGAGAAATCCTAACATGCCTCAAGTGGGCCTTCGCTTCCATTTTAAATGACACCTCTAATTCTAAATTAACATACTAACTTCTTATTTAACGACTTCAATAGCTCAAACTAGTCCATAAAAAACAACAAACAAGAACAAACTATTTTTTGGTAGTCTTAGAGCCCGCATGGCCCTTAAAAGTCCTAGTGGGAACAAATTCCCCAAGTTTATGCCCAACCATATCTTCGGTCACATAAACGGGAATATGCTTGTGACCGTTGTGGACAGCAAAAGTAAAGCCAACAAAACTAGGGAAAACAGTCGAGGCACGACTCCAAGTCTTTATAACCTTTTTTTCGCCGGACTCCGTCATCACTTTGACTTTTTTAAACAATGCAGCTTGTACAAAGGGCCCCTTTTTTAAACTTCTGCTCATCTCTTCAATTAAAACTCCTCTCTATAGAATTTCAAAGGCTGCAAACATACCTTAAAACCTCGCAAAAACAGCCATTTATTGATGTAAAAACACCGAGCTACTTGTTGCGACGCCTCACTATAAATTTATTTGAAATTTTGTGCCTTCCTCTAGTTTTATACCCAAGAGTAGGTTTGCCCCATGGAGTAACAGGACCGGAACGCCCGACGGGAGATTTGCCTTCACCACCACCGTGAGGGTGATCGCAAGGATTCATAGCTGATCCGCGCACAGTAGGGCGCCAACCCATATTACGCTTGCGGCCCGCTTTGCCAATCTTAACATTAAAGTGATCCGCGTTGCCAATTTGACCAATGGTCGCCATACATTCCTTAGGCACCTTGCGAAGTTCTCCGGAAGGCAACCTCAAAAGCGCCAACCTGCCCTCGACAGCCATAAGCTGAGCCATATTCCCCGCGGACCTAGCAAGCTGGGCACCTCTTCCGGGATAAAGTTCAACATTATGAATAAACGTGCCGGTTGGAATATTCATTAGAGGCAAAGCATTACCGGGCTTGATGTCTGAATCGGGACCAGCAACGACCTTGTCGCCAACTTTAAGGTTGTGAGGCGCAACTATATAACTTTTTTCTCCATCTTCATATCGAACCAAGGCCACATGGGCGGAACGATTGGGGTCGTACTCTAATGTAACAACATCGGCAAAAACATCGAATTTTCTTCTCTTAAAATCAATAATGCGATATTTTCTACGGTTACCGCCGCCTCTGTGCCGCACAGTAATCCTACCATAGTTGTTACGTCCAGCTTTTTTATTCAAAGGCGCCAATAAGCTTCTACGAGGCCTCGCCTTAGAAAGCTCAGAATAATCAAGCACTGACATATTCCTTCTTGATGGAGTAGTTGGTTTGTAATTTTTTATTGCCATAAGTTTTATCCTTTCTGTTAAAATTTCAAACTTCTAAATTCAAACAAAGACCCAAGCCCACACATCAGCTACAACAAAAACAGCAAACAAATATCGTCGCAACCAAACAGTAGGACCAATTCTCCAAGAGACATGTCAAACAAATATTTGCGAACATCAAAAAACAATACAATCACTAGCAATCTATGCCAGAAGTCTATTATCCGACGCACTACCGAATATGTTAACTTATATTTTAAATATTATCAAGCCTAAATTCCAAAAATTTAAAAAATATAAAATTAAAATCTTCAAAACATAACCAAAACGCGCGTACTTTGCCGTAACAAACCAGTATTTAGGATGTATTTTCTAAACTTCTCCTAAAAAAGAGTGCAACGCGACAAAAATCACTGCCAAGCTTAACAAGATTAAATATATTTTCACAACAACACGCCTTGATAGTAATCATTGGCAAATTTAGCAAAAACTAAACATACATCTTTCGCATCAACGCAACTGAAGAATAGTCGTTTTCAAAGCTTGCCACACTTCCTTTGCGCCAACACATCCCAAGAGGTGACCGTTTAACCAAGCTCGCAACAAGCCAGATGTACATCTCTTGCACCAACACACTTTAACAGTCTACAACATATTATCAAAAAAATCCATAGCTTTACGCTCTTTTTTTAAAAATACAACCCTAAATTTTTTTAACCACGCAAACAACCCACGACGCGCATGAGGTTAATTTTTTCAGCCTAAACTCTAATTGATAATAACACAGCTAAACTCAGCAAAAGTCAAACACTATCCCCTACATAAGCACAATTCGAGAATAGTCGTTTTCAAAACTTGCCACGCTTCCTTTGCGCCAACACATCTCGAGGGATAACCGCTTACCCAAGCTCACCAAAAAGCCAAACATATATCTTCTACGCCAACACACCTCAATGGTCTACAGCACACCACCAAAAAAATCCACGGTCTTGCGTTTTTTGAGAGCGTTGCAACGGCCCCCTTTCTTCAAGAAAAATTCAGCCCTTTACATAGATTTTTAAACTATACAGATAGTACACAATGTGTATGACACTAATTTTTTCAATCCAAATAGCAGTTATTACCAAATCTGATAAAAACCAAACATATATCTATTGCATCGACACGCTTCGAAAAATAATTATTTCATCAAATTCACACACTCAGTCTTTGCGCCAACACACCTTAAAAAGAGCCGCCTGTTAAGTTTACAAAAAATCAATCACACATCTTTTGCATCGACACATTTCGAGAAATAATCATTCCGTTAAGCTTATAGCCAAACCAACAACCATTTAAATACGCATCCGCACGCCAATATGCTCCAAGAAGAGCCGCCTGTTAAGTTTACAAAAATCAATCACACATCTTTTGCATCGACACACTTCGAGAAATAATCATTTCATCAAATTCACACACTCAGCCTTTGCGCCGACACACCTTAAGAAGAGCCGCCTGTTAAGTTTACAAAAATCAACCACACATCTTTTGCATCGACACACTTCGAGAAATAATCATTCCATTAAGCTTATAACCAAACCAACAGCCACTTAAATACGCATCCGCACGCCAATATACTCCAAGAAGAGCCGCCTGTTAAGTTTACAAAAATCAATCACACATCTTTTGCATCGACACGCTTCGAGAATAATCGCTGTCAGATTTATAAAAATCAACCGCGTACTTTCTGTTTCGATATATCTCAACGATAATCGTTGTCAAACTTACAAAAATCAAATACATACCTTTTGTGCTAACACAATTAAGAGAGCAGCCGTCATTCAAGTTTGCAAAAGCCAAACACGTATCTTCCACGCCAACATACCTAAAGAAACGACCACCTTACCAAGCTCGCAAGAAAGGCCAAAGGTACATCATTTGCGCCAACACATCCCAGCAATTTACACCATACCATCAAAAAAATCTATAGTCTTGCTGTTTTCTGTAAGCTTGACGACGGCCTTTTTCCAGGAAGGAGTATAACCCCTTGTGGATCTTTGACGACGCAAGTGACCTCTAACGTGCATGGTATTAACTTTTTCAACCTGAACACCAAAGAGTTTCTCCACCGCTTTTTTGATCTGTATTTTTCCGGCGTTTTTAGCAACTTCAAAAGTGTATTTCTTAAGTTGGTTGCCAGCCATAGTCTTTTCTGTGACAATGGGGCTAATTACGATCTCATTTGCAAGCATTACGAATAAACCTCCTGTATAAATCCCACGGCATCCCGCGAAAACACCAACTTCTCCGCATTAAGTACATCATAAACACTCAAAGTACCTGTCGAGATAGTCTTAACCTTCGGGATATTCCTCACAGACCTAACTACTTTCTCGCTAGGCTGATGTAAAATCATTAGTGTCTTGCCCTGCACCCCGATAGCATCGAACATCTTGACAAAAGTTTTCGTCCTAAATTTATCCGAACTCACATCATCGACCACAACCACATTACTCTCACTCGCCTTAGAAGAAAACGCCGACCTCATAGCAAGTTTCTTGACCTTCTTGTTGACAGTAAAACCATATTTTCGCGGCTTCGGTGCAAAGACAACACCACCGTGTCTCCATTGAGGGGAACGAGTAGAACCCTGCCTAGCTCGTCCCGTTCCTTTTTGCCGCCACGGCTTTCGGCCCCCTCCGGAAACTTCGGACCTAGTAAGAGCAGACTTCGTGCCCTGACGTTGACTGGCAAGATAGCTGACAACCATCTGATGTAAAGCCACTGCATTAGGTTTTATGCCAAATACAGCGCCAGAAAGCTTAATTTCGTCAACTTTTTCTCCTGCCATATTGAGAACAGGCAAACTAAGCATGTTTTTTGCTCCCCTCTTTTACTTTAATACTATCTCGTATAAAAACAGTTGAGCCATTAGGCCCGGGTATGGCCCCCCTGATCGCAATCAAATTATTCTCGGCGTCAATCTTAATAACTTTGAGATTGGATATAGTCACCCTTTTTGTGCCAAGATGCCCGGCCATCTTCTTACCTTTAAAAACTCTCGAAGGATTAGAGCAACCACCAATAGAACCTCCCGTTCTAGAACATGGCCCCGTGCCGTGACTTTCTTTTAACCTAGAAAAATTCCAGCGTTTTATAACACCAGCCCATCCTTTACCCTTACTCACGCCAGTAACATCGACGCTTTCACCAACGGCAAATACATCCGTTTTGATCAAGTCGCCTACTTTATAATCATCGCAGTTTTCAAATCTAAACTCACATAGTACCTTCTTGGGAGCAACATCCGCTTTCGCAAAATGTCCCAACAAAGGAAGGGTTATATTATTTGGTTTTTCGGCAAATTTTGAAGCCCTAGCCCCCTTCTTATACTTAAGTTTGATATCTTTATATCCGATTTGAGCGGCACAATAGCCATCTCTGTCTGCGTCTTTTTTTTGTACAACCACACACGGACCAGCTTCAATCACAGTCACAGGTACCCTGTCACCGTGCTCGTCAAAAATCTGAGTCATTCCGATTTTTTCGCCAATAACTGCCTTTTTCACCTTGTATGCCTCTCCTTTCACTACATTTTAAAGCAAGAACCCACAACAAATCTAAACTTTTATTTCTATATCTACTCCGGCCGGAAGCTCAAGCGACATCAACGTATCCACCGTCTTACTCGACGGCCTTAGCACATCAATCACCCTTTTGTGAGTTCTAGTCTCAAATTGCTCGCGGCTGTCCTTATGTTTGTGAACAGAACGCAAAATGGTAATAATTTGCTTCTCCACAGGCAAGGGGATCGGCCCTGAAACTTCTCCACCTGTGCGTTTGGCCGTTTGAATTATCTTCTGAGCCGATTGATCTATAAGTTGATGATCGTAACTTTTAAGTCTTATTCTAATTTTATTAGTCGCCATTTTATTTATATCTCCCTCAAAATTAATCACTATAGGATAAACCCAAGCCAAATATTTAAAATTCAGATCCCACAGGTCGCGGTGCGCACTGCGAAAGTGGCACGTCAAAGTACAAAACACTAGCAATCACATACGGGTATGTTATCATAAGCTTTAAATAATTGCAACCTTCTTTTTAAAAAATTATTCTAACAACTCATACGCGGCATTATGTACGCCTCCCATCATCAAACGAGCAAAGCTCCTTTTTAAGATTATGTGGCGTTATTTGCCGAAAAAAATCTCATACCACGCCCGCCTTATCCTCTACTTAGTAGTCCTAAATTTTTGAAGAATCTCCACCCAACACGGTGTTTGTCTGGCAACTTTCCACCACTCTTCTATACCGTAAGCAGTCGGATCATTCCAGGGTTTTTCGCCCGCAAAATGCATAACAAGAGGATTCTTCCAGGCATCGCGCCACTCAGCCTCGCTAAACAAAAGAGAGTACTTTTTTTTATCTTCCCCATATCCCTTAACACTAAACATGTACATTTGCACATTGCACTCAAGTTTTAGTGGAAATATATGACCGTAAGCCACACTATTTATGGTGCTTTGGTCGTGCTGGATGGGGTCCCTGTGAGTTTGAAGAAAGGTTTTAAATTTATTTTCTACATCGTGCTGTCTAATAGCCTCCAAATTAAAAACCAAGACCCCCGAATTGATATATTGATCTCGACTCGCAAGATCCATGCTCTTTCGATCTTCTTCTTTTCTCTTTGCTTCGGCCTCGTTTTCGTAAAACGTACTTCTCCCGGCGTCAGCCACTCCAGCGAGCCAATTATCCCCCATGTCACAATTGTAAAGCGAAGTCAAATCTCCTTTGACAACAATATCCACATCCATATAAATACATTTTTTTCTGGCCTCTAAAACCGTCGGTATTCTAAGTCTATAGTAAACCACTTCACTAAAGTGCTTAGATAAAAATGCATTTTTAAAACAATCTCTCATGTTTATAAACTCTATGTCACAATTTTTATAGGTATCTTGCAAACTTAAAATTTTATTTTTATTCGTCGGAGAAAATTCATCTGTGACCAGCACATCCACCTTGTAAAAAGTTTCAGGATTTGCGTTCATAAACAGCGACGTGAGCATTACGACAGTCTGAAGTGTATAGGCGTCGTCGGTGGTGACCACCACGGGTATATCGTTGTCAGAATGCCGAATTTCTTTATCTGGAGCACCCCAAACTAAATTTCCCCTGGTAAAATTTTTGACCCTCCAGTAAATCTTGGGGCCAAACATCCAAACAAAAACGCCACCCGCGATGAAAAGTAGGGTAAAAATTAAAAAAAACGCGCGCCAAAATTTTTGTTTTAAAATTTTCAAAACCCCTATATTCTCCTCCTAAAAATCTATCAAAAAACGCAGAACTTCAAACAGAGTCAAAGCCCCTACATGGATTTTAAGGGCCTATATGCAGATGCTCGCCGGGATTAACATGATTACCGCTTATCGTACACTCAAGATGCAAATGAACACAGGTGGCCCGGCCAGTCCTCCCCATTGTACCAATAACTTGACCTTGGTAAACTGTTTGACCGACCCCAACGGACACCTTATTAAGATGGGCATATCTAACCTCCATCCCTCCTCCGCGTCTTCTTATAACAACGTTAAATCCCCAACCGCTACCCCACGGGTCAGTGTCATTTACACTGACAACCTCGCCATCGAAAACCGCATAAAGCTCGTCCCCAGGCTTCCCCGCAAGATCTATACCTTTGTGTCTACCACCAAAATGCTGAAGAATTTTGATGGGCCTACAAGGCTGCCCCAAAGACCCTGAACCCCTCAAAGCAATAGATCTATGCGGCGGCCGTTTAGAGTCACCACTACTCGAATGATTGTCTTCTTTTTGCGTCTTACATACCTTGCGCACCTCTTCATTTGGCTTTGAATTTTTTTCTTTCTCCCGCGCCGCTTGCTCTGAGTCAATCTTTTTTTGCTCTTCTTCCAACTGTTTTAACTCATGAGCACTATTTACCTCTATTTCTTTTAATTTATCTTTCCGCTTTTGCATCTCTTGTTTTTTATATTCAGCTTCCTTCGACATTCCGCCAAGTTTTTTGACATTTTCTTGAATTTCTAATTTATGCCCTTCAATAATTTTAATGTTGTGCGCCAAATTACTTTCAAGTTGATTGCTGTCATCTCCAACCTCGTCGTTCTCTTTTGAATTACTAACGATACGAAAAAACAATTTAGCACCTGGAAAATCAGGCTCCTCAGTAACTTCTATAAACCTTATGGAAATCTTTAAAGCCTCAATCTTGTCGTCTAGCTTCTTTTTAGTAGATTCAATCTCCCTTTCTCTATCAGCAATCTGCTGCCCAAGTTTAAAAAGTTCCGCCGCAATAGACGTTATTCCTTGATTGAGTTCTTGTACTTGTTCATCCAAATCGCGCAGTTCTTTTTCTTTCTTTTTCTTTTTTTGTTCTATAAAATTTAATGATTTTTTATGGTCACCAAAAATATTGTCGTCCGAGCCGTTTACACTCCCTGATTCGTACGGGCCTCCTGCGTGCGCAACAAGCAAATCTGCGGCAGAAAAATCCGCCATAAGTGCCGCTGCAGCTAAAACTACAGACAGAGTTTTAGCGTGAATCCTCATAAAAACCAAACCTCTTTTCCTACCCTCCACCGTCACAGTCAAGGGGAAATTATTACGACATTGTCATAATGTTAACACGGCGCTCTCAAAATAGCAACATTAATTTTAAAAATTTACAATTGCCCTGATATTTTCGCCGCTCTAATGACAAAATTTTTTCGTTTTTCCCTCGACAAATCTTTGGCCATTTTAGGATAAAATCTCATTCTATGGTAACTGATTTTGCGAGATTTCTAGGCTTGTCAATGTCACAGCCCCTTAACATAGCCACAAAGTAAGAAAATAATTGCAGGGGAATAATAGAAAGCGAGGGCTGTAATATGTCGTGAGTATCCGGAACACTGAAGGAAAAATCGCAAATTTTTCTCAAATCCAAGCAACTATCAGTAGATATCCCAAGAATCTGTGCACCTCGAGCTTTTACTTCTTCTATATTATTCGCCATCTTATCTGTCACGGACCTTTGGGTCGCAACCGCCACCACCAACGTGCCATTTTCTATCAGCGAAATAGTTCCATGCTTGAGTTCTCCGGCGGCATATGCTTCCGCGTGAACATAAGAAATTTCTTTAAATTTAAGAGAACCCTCCATAGAAACGGCATAATCTAAGTTTCTACCCATAAAAAAAACACTTTCTAGCAAATATTTCTTCTCTGAGAACTTTCTAATCTTATCAGTCAAATTAAGCACTTTTTGCATTTTTTTTGGCAGAAAAAAGAGCTCATCCACATATCTTGTGTAGGCAATTCGGGAAATTTTTTCAAGTTTATTCGCCGCATAAATAGAGAGTAAATATATCGCCACAAGTTGCGCACTATACGCCTTGGTCGTGGCTACCGCTATCTCAGGCCCGGCCCAAGTGTAGAACACATCATCCGACTCAACCGCTATAGAACTCCCCACCACATTGACTATGGACAAAACCCTCGCGCCCAGCTGCTTCGATCTGCGAATTGCGGCCAAAGTATCGGCCGTTTCGCCGGACTGGCTGATGGCTATAACAAGAGAATTCTCATCAACAATGGGATTTCTATAACGAAACTCCGAAGCTATATCAACCTCAACAGGTTTTTTGAGAAGTTTTTCAAAAATATATTTTCCAACACACCCGGCATGATATGCCGAACCGCAGCCCACAATAAAGATTTTGTTTATTTTTTCGAGATACTCTTTAGAAAGATTTATGTCGTCTTCTAAAACTATTTCTCCTTTTTTGAGTCTGGGAAACAAGGTGTCGTGCACTGCTTTTGGCTGCTCCATAATTTCTTTTAACATAAAGTGACTGTAATTATTTTTCCCCGCCGCCGAAATATCCCAGTTCACGCGCTGGATATTCTTTTTGATAATATTTTTATCCATATCATAAACAACAACTTTATTACTCTTTATAACAGCAATTTCGCCATCTTCTAATCTCATAATATCTTTTGTCCTAGAAACAATGGCATTAACATCAGATGCGATAAAATTTTCGTCTTTGCCAACACCAACTATCAGCGGATTATCCTTCCTCGCCGCGACAATTTCATGAGGGTTATCCTTGTTAATAATTCCGATGGCATAGGAACCCTCCAAATCCTTCAGCACACGTATCACAGTCTCGAGAGTATTACCATTGTCGTAATGCTCAAGCAACTGCGCTATAACTTCAGTGTCAGTTTCTGACGAAAATTCCTTCCCAAGATTCGTCAATAATTCTTTGATAGAAAGATAATTCCCGATTATTCCATTGTGAACAACGGCAAATTTTCTAGAAGCGCTCGTGTGGGGATGAGAATTTTCGTCAGAAGGCTTGCCGTGAGTGGCCCATCTGGTATGCCCGATGCCAACCGTGCCGTTCATTTTTTCACCATTCCCCAACATGTGCCTTAGGGCTTTTAGGCGGCCTTTTGTCTTAGAAACTTTAAGTTCCTTGCCGTCATATATCGCAACGCCAGCCGAATCATAGCCCCTGTACTCCAATTTTTCAAGACCATTTAAAAGTAATTCCACCGCTTCTTCATCCCCTATATATCCCACAATCCCGCACATAAGACCATCTCCCCCAACTAATTTAATTTGGACTTTTTTAAAAAACAAATTGTAACCAGACAACTTTAAATCGCTTTTAAAGCTCAAGAAAACCAAGGCCGCAACTTATAATGTATATGAAGTTTTTAAGCTTTATTTACAAAGCTAGACAGTTTCTTTGGTTTGATAAAAAAGCTAACAAGCGGCATCACTCCGAGTTTTTTAATAAAAACTGCAGTTAAATCTTCCCAAATAATCCACGGCTACCTGATCTTGCTATTCTAACACATGCTAGGCTCATTAGTCTACAGGATAACTTTAAAAACCCAAAAATTGTTACTAGTTGTCCCATTTTAGCCAAAAAATCCACTCAAATTTATTGAGTTCTACCGGCCCAAAATTTTATAAATTCATCAAATTTTTTATTTTTTCACTGAATTTGAATAAATAAATGGCAATCAAATTAAATACGGCGCGATCATAAATTAAAAAGACGATATTGCCCAGTAACAAAAGCGCTAAAGGTGTATACGCGCCAAAAAAATTATAGGTTTCCTCGGGTATAGACAATAATTTAGTCGTTATAAAAAACTCTAGCACACTAGCCACATTAAAAATAAATATTTTGCCGCAAAGTTTTAAAATTTTACTTTTAATTTTATCAAGATAAATCTTAAAGATCGGATAATAGCCAAAGAACATAATGAACATGAGAGGGGCCTCTTTGTTGGGGCTTAAAAGTAAAGACAAAATAGATGTGGCGGAAAATGATATTAAACTCCATTTTAAGCCAATTTCTAGACATATAACTGCTAAAACTACACCAGAAAAGGCGGGAAGTGTATAAAAACCCGGGGCGAAAATTCCCGAAATAAGCATAACCGTTACACTCAGAGCTGTCATGCTCCCACAAAAAGCTATCTTCGCAGTGTTTAGCAAAACTCCACATCCTTTTCTTTTACGAATTAACCTAATAAAATTATATTAAAATTCATTTTTCGCTAATTCTCTTCTATATGAATATATGTTATATTTTAAAAACCGTGGGAATTGCAGCAACAATCTGCACACATAATAAGGGAGCATATGTCACATATTCCACAACTAGGCGCCATTGAAGGATTCATAGTCTGATATTGGGGAAAATTCCCGCTTCTTTGATTTTGTAATTGCTGTAATGAGGAGTAATACTCCGAGTTTGAGGGGTCCATATTGTGCGCCCTTTGAATGTCCGTAAAACCTTGATCAAGCCAGCCTTCTCTACACATAATCACGCCTCTTAAAAAAAACCATTCAGCATTTTTTGAAGATTCAGGAACCGCATTTAACATTTGCTGCGCAGTAGAAAGCCGCCCTTTCAAAATCAGCTCCCTTATATTCGGAAAATCGCTGTGGGCCGCCGCGCCGCTTTGACGCCAACTGCGCTGCTGCGACTGATAACCGCCGTCATCTCCTTGCTTTTTTTGATTCATTATAAATTCATAAGCTTCGTTTATCTCTCTCATTTTTTCAGAAGCCAAGTCAGAAAGCGGATTGTCCGAATAATTATCCGGATGATATTTTTTTGCAAGCTCTCGATAGGCTGACCTAATTTCATCGGCACTGGCATTTTTCGAAATACCCAAAACCTCATAGGGATCTTTCATTTAATTTTCACCTTTCTTGGCAATAATTCGCCACGTCCCTTCAGATTTCTTAAATCTAAAAGAAAATTTCAATCTCCGCTTTTTGCAATACGATTTATTTACTATGCTATCTTGCGTTTGTTTTAAAGATAGCCTAACTATATTATCGAGTAAACCTTTTAAATTTTTAATCTCCAATAAATTATACGTTATGAGCAACTGATAAAGAATTTGATTTAAAACTTCGCCGGAATATTTTCTCGCCGCCTTAAAATTTTCGCCAAATCTAATAATAAGAGGATTGAAATTTCCTCGTTTGAAATCTTCTTCTAAATCATCGACAGCGTCAACTAAATAAACCCACTTACCCAGAAAAAAACCCAACTTACTTAAAATTCTTATTTGTGATTCATTTTTTGATATCATGCCAAAAATTGACGAAAACATTTGTGCGGTAGGGTAAGCACTTTGATCAATGGTTGAATCTAGATTTTTTTCTACAATATCTTGATTTACCATCTCATCTTTTACTATTTTATCCACTTTAATGTAAACTTTTCTTGCTTTTTTATATGATAAATTAAGTACAATTAAAAGAAAATAAAAGAAAATTTTCCTAAAAATATTTTTAGAATCCCTTATATTGTCCACAAGTTTTGAATGGGCGAGTATAATCCCGACTGCCGCGACAAATCTAAATTCCTCTGAATATCCCGCACAAAAAGAGCATTTTTTCAGCTTATTAATTATGCATCTGCCGCCAGTTTGGATGGGCGAAGGACCGTGCTTTAGGCCAATCGTTAGAGCTGCTAAAAAAGCAGAATCATACGTAAGCATCAACCTTGACGTCCAAGTAAAGGACTGCCCAGAAGCCCTGCACACGCTGCAATAAATAGCCTTATATGTTTTAAGATCTCTGACCATCAGATCATTTTCACTGGGTCTAATGTAACCAAACATGCGCCCTCCACGATAGGATATTTTGCAAGATTTATGCAGCCCATTTTCGATCTTTGGATAAAATTTTCAAAGAGGCTATTAACTCTTTTTGAAAAACTCACCTCAATATAGACAAAGTAGCACACACAAAGTAAGTGTACCGCTAGTTGCCCTTTTGGTCAAATAATTTAAATTTTTGCCGTGTTACTTCACGGTGCACAAGGTCCTAGCCTTCACTTTTCGTGTCTGGCGCGGGCCGATTATTAAGAGAATAAAGTCAAAATTTTAATATTTACAATCTTTTACCCCCAAAAGCTCTAGTGCCGCTCTGACAATATCATTTTTATCCATTTGATAGGCTATTTTTAAGTCTTGGATTTTTCCCACTTGTCCAAATTTATCTGTTACTCCCACGCTTTTGAGTTTAACGGGGTAATTTTTGATTAAAAGCTCGCTCACAGCTGATCCCAGGCCACCTATAATGTTGTGATTTTCGACGGTAATTACTGCCTTCGTTTTTCGAACAGAGTTCAGAATTGCCTCTTCATCTAAAGGTTTTATGGTGTGAATGTTAATTATTTCAGCTGATATTCCAAATTTTTCAAGAATTCTGTCGGCTTTTAATGTCTCGCTGACCATTAATCCCGAACAAAAACAAGAAATATCATTCCCGTCTTTAATTTTTTTAGAAGAAAATAACGAAAAATTATCATCATCAGAAAAAATCACACTTGCTTGTTTTCTGAAAACTCTCATGTAAACCGGACCGTTGTGTTCGACGATTTGAGGCAATGTTTTTTCAAGGTGTATTTCGTCTGTTGGTTCAAAAATAACCATATTTGCTATACTTCTGAGCACTGCGATGTCTTCAAAACTCATGTGGGTTCCGCCATTTATTTCCGCGCCTATTCCCGGGTCCGTGCCTATAATTTTTACGTTTTGCTTTGCGTAACATATCGAAACGGCAATCTGATCGCATATTCTTCTTGTGGCGAATGGAGCAAAAGTGCAAATGAAGGGAATGAATCCGTACGAACTCATCCCCGCTGCGATAGAAGCCATATTTTGTTCGGCCACGCCAACGTCTAAAACTCTGTCGGGAAAATTTTCTCTTAAGTGATACGTGCCATTAGCTTTTGATAAATCTGCATCAATCACCACTATGTTCTGATTTTCTTTCATTAGATCTGCGAGCTTTTTTCCAAGTACTTCCCTCATTTGCATGTTAAGACGTTCAACTCCTTTTTATTTGGGTTTGCTAAAATTTTTGCTGCTCTTTTAAACACTCCAGATGTTTAATTCCTTTTACAACTTTATAAAAATGGTTAAATCTTGCTATGGGCACTTCCTCTCTTGTGTCTTTTCGCTAGGTATGAGAGCGCCATTTCTCTTGCGTCTTTCGAACATGCCGTGGTTTATTCCAAATCGGAATAGCTACAATTCTCTCTTCTTCATAGAAAAAGCTATATTGCCACATGGCCCCGGCTATACCGCTCAAGACTTGTTATAAGATCAGAAAAAAACCGTACCTGAAATTACGTCATACTTATTGTTGTTTAGACGTTTTAACAGTTAAATTCTACCGGATGCCAATTCCCTCTTCTTCGTGGTTTATTTTAAATCGGAATAGCTATAATTCCCTCTTCTTCATAGAAAAAGCTGTATTTGTCGCGTGGCCCCCGGCTATGCCGCTCAAGACTTGTTATAAGATCAGAAAAAACCGTACCTGAAATTGCGTCATATTTATTGTTGTTTAGACGTTTTAACAGTAAAATTCTACCGGATGCCAATTCCCTCTTCTTCTAAGACATTCAACTCCTTTTTATTTGGGTTTGTCAGAATTTTTGCCACTCTTTTAAACACTCCAGATGTTTACTCCTTTTACAACTTTATAAAAATGGTTAAATTTTGCTATGGGTACTTCCTTTCTTGTGTCTTTTCGCTAGGTATGAGAGCGCCATTTCTCTTGCGTCTTTCGAACATGCCGTGGTTTATTTTAAATCGGAATAGCTATAATTCCCTCTTCTTCATAGAAAAAGCTGTATTTGTCGCGTGGCCCGGCTATGCCGCTCAAGACTTATTATAAGATCAGAAAAAACCGTACCTGAAATTGCGTCACATTTATTGTTGTTTAGACGTTTTAACAGTTAAATTCTACCGGACACTAACTCTCTCTTCTTCATAGAAAAAGCTATATTTGTCGCGTGGTCAGCTATGCGCTCAAGACTTGTTATAAGATCAGAGAAAACCGTACCTGAAATCGCGTCACATTTATTGTTATTTAGACGCTTTAGATGATTTTCTTTTAAAGTTTCTGTTTTTTCGTCTATCGCATCCTCCAACTCGCTCACAGCTTCAAAAAGCTCACTATTTGGCTCTTTACTAGAGAAAACAAACATGGCGCGGTCTAATATTTTTTCCACCATGTCTCTCAATTCCTTTATTTCGACAACTACGATCTCACTCAAATTCGCACGGCCAGACGATACAAGCTCAGAAACTTCACAGATATTTTCACAATAATCTCCAATTCTTTCTATGTCGCTTATCACGTGGAACAAAGAGCCGACAATTCTTCTATCGGTGTCGCTAATATCGAGCCCATTAGTCTTAACTAAGTACTCCGTTATTGTGCTGTTTAGGTAGTCTATTGTCTTTTCTTCTTCGTAAACTTTGTTGATTCTTCCCGTATCTTTTTCAAAAATTGACTCCATGGAGTCCCTGAAATTACTCTTGGCGATATCTGCCATTCTCTCTGTTTCTTTGAGAATTTGAGAAACCACAACAATAGGCGTCGTGAGAATGCGATCATCAAGGTATAAAAGACTTTGTTTGCTTTTTACCTCATCTTCGCCTTTCACCATGCTGTAAGAAATCCCTATAAGATACTTATTAAGCGGTAGTAGTATTGCGGTTGTAATCGTATTAAAGATCAGGTGAACAATTGGAATCTGAGCGCTCACGTTGCCTTGGGCAAGCCTTTCCACCCAATAGGTAAAAGGAGTAGTTAGAGTTATTACGGTGAACATCGCAGTTCCAATAACGTTGAACATAAGGTGGATCACAGCTGCTCTTTTCGCGGTTTTGTTAGTACCAGCGGACGCCATAAGCGCGGTTACACAAGTACCTATATTTTGCCCGTATATTATAAAGACAACACTCCTAAGATCCACTATCCCCGCCATTCCCAGCGATTGAAGAATGCCCACAATCGCCGTCGAGCTGTGTATGATGGCGGTGATTATCATTCCCGCTAGAAGTCCCAAAAATGGATTTTTAAAAGAAGCCATCAAGCTGGCGAATTCCTTTGATCCTCGCAACGGCTCCATGGAACTGCTCATCATGTCAAGACCGAAGAAGAGCATTCCAAATCCCGCCATGATCTGCCCCATATTTTTGTACTTGCTCTTTGACATAAAAAACAGTAAACACACGCCAACAAAAATCACTATCGGAGATATTTTTGCAAGGTCCATAGCAACCATCAAGCCCGTCATGGTCGTGCCGATGTTTGCGCCCATTATCACGCCGGCTGCCTGTGTGAGTTCCATCACGCCGGCGTTAACAAAGCCTATGACCATAACAGTAGTGGCGGCGGAAGAGTGAATTATAGCTGTCACCAAAAGCCCGACCAGCGCAGCCATGTAGGTGTTTTTTGTTAGCCTTTCTATAATGGCTTTCATTTTAGTGCCCGCTGCAATTTCAAGACCGTCACTCATGAGTTTCATGCCAAGCAAAAATATACTAATCCCGCTCAACATCATAAGAACGTTGTCTAAATTCATGCCTTCCCCCTTACAACAAGAATCCACAAAAACAGCTTGCTAAAATGAAAGATTAGGGTCGAAACGGAGCATATGGTGACTCGGTGCTTTTTTAGACGTCGACTGCGACAAATTACAGTCTAAACTAGATGGACTATTTTGTCAAATTAATTTATAAAAAATAATACATCTTGAGTCAAATTTCACCAACTTAAAATTTTAATTTATCATTTGTGTTTATGCTGTTTTAAAAAAACTCAATGTTGTAACTTAAATTTTGTTCGGCGGCGAAATTTTTGCCTTTTTTTAGATTATTTTTAAAAAAGTCTTTGAGTTTTTTGGAGCTGGGTGATACAATAGTAAAGGAGAGGTGAAGAGGCAAAGTGAGATTTTCGACTTTGGCGCCCGAATTTAGTAGCTACTCAACGTCCGGTAAGGTTTTTGAAAGGAGTGTTTTGTTACAAGATTTTCACATGTGTAGTTTTGGCATTTAGGGTTTTCGTAGGATTTTGTAAGGACGTCTTTAAGCGTGACACAGTGTTTGCTGTTAAGGCGCCAGTTTTTGTTTTTGGAGCGACGAAATGAAATTACTTGTTTTGGATGGTAACAGTATCCTAAATCGCGCATTTTATGGTATCAGGCTTTTAACCACCAAAGATGGTACCTATACGAATGCGATATATGGCTTTTTAAGTATACTCGAAAAGTTAAAAAAAGAAATAAATCCAGATGCGATAGCAATTGCGTTTGATACGCCTGCTAAAACCTTTCGTCATGAGGCTTACGAGGAGTACAAGGCGGGCAGAAAAGGTATGCCTTTAGAGCTTCTTTCACAACTTCCCACATTAAAGCAACTTCTTTCTTATTTGGGCTATCGTCTGGTGGAGTGCGAGGGTTTCGAAGGTGACGATATTTTTGGCACTCTGGCGGCCGGTTGCGAGGAAGACGACAATCAGTGTATAATCGCAACAGGTGACAAAGACGGTTTGCAGCTTGTTTCGGATAAGGTTAGCGTAAGAATTGCAGCCACCAAAAGCGGCAGACCTTCTGTTATTCTTTATGATAGAAAAAAAATTGAGGAGGAATTTGGTTTTTCTCCCCATCAGCTTATAGACATAAAAGCCCTCAGAGGCGATACTTCCGACAATATTCCTGGAGTTGTTGGCATAGGAAAGAAAAACGCCTCCGATCTTATTAAAAAATTTGGGACGCTCGATAATATATATGGAAACATAGATTCCGAAGAGATAAAAGATAGCGTTCGCGTAAAATTAATTGAAGGCAAAGAGAGCGCTTATCTCAGCTATATGTTAGGAAAAATACGCAAAGATGTGCCAATTAGTCGCAATGCTAAAGACTATGTGAGAGGAAAAATAGACTACAAAAAAGCAAGAGAATTGATGGCCAAGCTAGAGTTGTTTTCTGTAATAAAAAGGTTTGAAGAAGAAGAAGGCGGTTTTAGCGAGGGGGATGCAGATTCCTCTGACCTTAAAGAAGTTAACGTGGTATCTGGAGCACTAGGTCTTAACGAACTTTTGTGCATCCTTCAGGAAAATAAAAAGGCTGATTTTGTCTTTCTTTGTGTTAATAAAAAAATCACAATAGTTGCCTTTGTTATCGACAATAAAATAGTTGTTGCGAAAAATGGGGCGAAATTTTTAGATTTTCTTAAAAATTTTTTAGAAAATCCAAGTATAGAAAAACGTACACATGACGTGAAAAGTTTGTTTTCTTGTCTAGAAAAACACAAAATAGGTACAAATAATCTTATATTCGATACATTTCTTGCCGCTTATCTATTGAATCCGGCGGCGAAAACTTACGATACAAGCGATTTGGCGCTAGAATACGGTGGGGGTCAGGTCCGCGAAAACAGTGACTTGCCTAAACAAGAAGCTTTAATAGTCAGAAAGGCCACGGAATTTTCTAACATAGTGGATAATATGTCTAAAAAGATAGAAGAATGTATGCAAACCGAACTTTTGAAGAATATCGAAATACCGTTATCTAAGGTTCTAGCTTCCATGGAAAACACAGGGTTTATTATAGAAAAAGAGGGCATGAAGAAATATTCTAAGTCTTTAGATAAAAAAATGTCAGAAATTAAGGAAGAAATTTTTGAATCCCTAGGATATTCATTTAATATACAGTCGCCCAAACAACTCAGCTCCGCTTTGTTTGAGTCGCTATCTTTGCCCCACGGCAAACAAAATAAGCGCGGTTATTCTACAAGTGCAGATGTTCTTGAAAAATTAAGCATCTCTCATCCTGTGATCAAAAAAGTCATCAAATTTAGAGCTTTTGCAAAAATAAAGTCGACTTATTGCGATTCTATACTAGATTTAACAAAGAAAGATGGTCGGATACATACGATCTTTAACCAAACCGAAACTCGAACCGGCAGGTTAAGCTCGTCTGAACCGAATCTGCAAAATATTCCTGTGAGAACAGCTGTTGGCAGGGAGCTGAGAAGATTTTTTTGTGCTGAACAAGATTGCATCTTGATAGATGCCGACTATTCTCAGATAGAACTCAGAATATTGGCTCACATAGCAAACGATAAGAACATGATAAAATCTTTTAAATTGGAAGAGGATATTCACGTCATAACGGCGTCGGAAATTTTTGATGTTCCCGTTGAGATGGTCACGGATGTGATGCGTCAACGCGCCAAGGCGGTCAACTTTGGGATTGTCTACGGTATAAGCGCTTTTTCACTTTCTAAAGAGATTGGGGTTAGTGTCAAAAAGGCAGGAGATTATATAAACAGATATTTTAATCATTACTCAGATATAAACAGATATTTGAGAGAAACTCTAAAAAAAGCAAGAGATACAGGTTACGTGGAGACACTTTTTGGGAGAAGAAGATATTTGCCGGAGCTTTTTTCTTCTAATTTCAACCTAAGATCCTTCGGAGAGAGAGTTGCGATGAATATGCCGATACAAGGCAGCGCGGCCGATGTCATCAAGATAGCTATGATACGCGTTGCGAGACGTCTTGAAGAAGAAGGCTTGAGTTCTAAGCTTATTCTGCAGGTTCACGACGAGTTAATAGTGCAATCAAAGGAAGACGAAGCTGATAGAACAGCGAAAATATTGCAGCGAGAAATGGAAACGGCGGTAAAACTCAGGGTAAATCTTGGCGTAAAATTGACTCTAGGCAAGACTTGGTATGATACTAAGTTATAGTTTTTTAGGATATTTACTGTAATTTCAGATACAAGCAGAGCTTCTTGAAAAAAAATTCCGACCGCGACTGTGATGGTTTTTGTGCCTTTTGTTGCTCGTGCCGGCGTAATTGCGATATTTTTTTGTTATTCCCTTGGAATCACCTGGTGCGATATGTAAAATAATTTCTAAATCAGCCAATTTAGCTTTAAAATTTTTAAGGATAAATGTAAAAATTCGCTGTAGATTTTTGTGTATTTGTTTTTTATGTATTTGTTCTGCATTATTCGATCAAGTAAATTATCTCGGCGTGCGTTTTGTGAGTATAACAAATCAGAACTTAGCCTGGACAAATCGTTCCCGTGCGGCGTGCCGGGCGAACTATTACCTCTCACGATGTGACCCCGTGAGTGCGATAGTGAAAAGCCCAATTGTAGGAGTCGATAAATTGTCGTTGGTGCATGTGATTTAGCGATTTAAAAAAATATGTCGTTTAAATCTGCAAAAGTTCTCCTATTTTATTTAAAATTTCTGTCGATGAATTTTCGTGAAGTTTAAAGCATATAGCTTGATTTTTTGAAAGATCTAAGGTAATTTTGGTTTTTAGCCTGCTGATTATATCGGGAAAAGCGACAATATTTGTTATGACAGTAAATCATAATTCTTAGAGTATTTGTTGTAATTCTCAAAGTATAAACGCAGCTTTTTGAAAAAAGTGTCGACCGCGACTGTGGTGGTTTTTGTGTCTTTTGTTGCTCGTGCCGGCGTAATTGCGATATTTTTTTTTGTTATCCCTTGGAATCACCTGGTGCGATAATGTAAAGCAGTTTCTAAGGCAGCCAATTCCAATACAACTAACAGGATCAAGACCATTTTGTGACGTCGGGTGCATCTTCAATGTCCGCCCTCACTGGGGCTTGAGTCCCCACCGCTCCAAGTTACGTCGCACGTATGCTCCCATCCAGCCGGGCGACTTGTTAAGCTGACTGTCGATGATATCCAAAGTTTTTGAATCCCATCCGTAAAGCTTGCATCCGTGGTTTTTAAAAACCTTTTTAATTTCTTGAGGAATATTATCGTTAAAAATTCCCGCGTAGGCCATACCAAACAAGGTGACTGAAGACCAAAACTTCCTGGTATCGGTGGGTGATCCAAATAAATTCTTATTTTCGTAAAAAGACCCATCGACAATTTTAACTAAGGCTAGAAAATCCCTTCTAAATTCCTCGTCCTTCATAAGAATTAAGGCGGTTTTGTAGTTTAATCCATATGACTTTGAAGTACTTGACTGACCTAATCCTTTTAATTGCCCAAACATATACCACATCCAATGACCTTCTTTCGCCCCTTCTGAAAGCTCTTGCGCGGCTTGATTGTAATGCTGGTAAAAATCTCTTACCAGCTTTTCCCCCTCTGTCGAAAGGCCTGCAATATGATGGTAGCCAGCATTGGGGAAATTCTTATGACCAGACGACATCGTATTCTGGGGGACGTGGAACGATGATGTAGCCGGGGGACTAGCTGAATACGGCACAGGAGCTGGACTGCCGTGGACGTGGAACGATGATGTAGCTGGGAGCTTACTTGATGCAGGCGGCACAAACGATGATGTAGCTGGGGGCGTACTTGATGCAGGCGGCACAAACGATGATGTAGCTGGGGGCGTACTTGATGCAGGCGGCACAAACGATGATGT
>JAIRSI010000015.1 GCA_031255515.1 Oscillospiraceae bacterium
AAACGAGAGCCCAATCAAGGCGCCCGGGAGAATGATTTTTGGCAATAAAAAGCTAAATTGAAGATCATATGTAGTGATTCTCTTAATTGAGGCGCCCGGGAGAACAATTTTGGGCAACAAAAAGCTAAATTAAAGATCATACGCAGTGATTCTCACCAGCGGAATAAATGAAGCAACGTATATTTAAAGGAGTGAAGATGACATTGAAAGTGTGAATGAAATTAAAGATGATTTGTCAAAATTTTACTGGAAAAGGACGCGAAAATTAGAGAGAAACAAGGCAAGCATTAGCGCCAATACAGAAGATAATCGCAATCCGGATCCTTATAAAGAGGCAGATAAACTTTTCGTGAGGATTACAGACAACGCGGGGAATACAACTTACCCCAACAGTAATTCAGTGCAGCTTTACGCGGACGTTGTGGTAGAAGTCGATCACACTCTTTGTACAAAAGACTCCTTTGAAAATGTAAACACTCAGGTGAATTTTATGGGGAATACTATCAATAGCGTGGGGATAAACTCGAATTCAAAGCTTAAATTGACAAGCGATGATTATAAACAAGAAATCGAACACTACTTTTGAAAGCGGTCCGCGCGGCAACCCCTCTGCCAGAGTAAAGCATTTTTACTTTTAATATCAAAATTATTCGCCGCAAAACTACAGATTGATAAATGTACCAATCTTGTAAAATTTCTTGGCATTTGAATTGCCGTATTGGTTGCGGAGGTAGGATTTGAACCCACGACCTTCGGGTTATGAGCCCGACGAGCTACCGGACTGCTCCACTCCGCATTAGTTAACCTTCATTTAGATCAGACCTAAACAAATGCTAGTTTACCATAAACTCGCAGTGAATGTCAAGTGCTATTTGAGAATTTGCGAATTAAATCGTTACTGATTACTGCATTTTAACTAAAAATCTACCTAAACACTTTTCTCTAGTAAGGCTTCAGTAGTAGCGCTACAATAGAAACAGCTAAGACAAATTTATATTCATTGATGATTTAAAGAATAACAAAAAGATAATAAATGGATATAACTTTTCCTGAAATAATTTAAAAACATAGAAAAGGAGCTAAATAATAGGCCCAGCCCGAGTGCCTCTTCATATAGAAGTTAAAGCCACACTACATTCTCCGTCTGTGATAGCGACGTTAAGAAAAACTGCAGCGCTTCTACTTGAATGCTTTTACAGCCTCAGATTAACTCTAGCGAGAAACATGGTATTAAATGCAGTTCCGGAGCCACTTTTAGACTCTGCTAATGAATCTATCTTAACTATTTGTGACGACGTTGAATTTAATGTAGAACACGAAACTGATTCTCGGGAGCACGTATCGTCCTGCTCCTCGGTGATACTAAAAGATAACGCAAAATTAAAGGTGCCCCGGGTGCGCGGGCCTAATGTTATTTTAGGCGATAACTTAAAATTAACTGCCCCACCGACGTTAGTTATGGCCATTATGAAAAAACCGGGATATACTCATCGGGCCATTTACGCAAAAAATATCACCCTTCAATGACAATCTCGACTAAACTCTACATCTTTCGGTGAAAACTCAGCACTCGGGGGCCGGGCTAATTCCGACAAAGATTACAACATAAACATTTCTGGCAAAGCGCAAATAAATACTCAAAGCCAAAAAGGCACTACAATTGGCGGCGGCAAACACATTTTTACCCGCCAAAAAGTACGAAGAGCTTGAAGTTTCTGGCAAGCGGCGAATTTTCTCTGCCAGACAACACGGGCTTTAGCTTTATTATTTTTCTTGCAAAAAGCAACTATAACTTCGTTTTTAAGCGGCGCACATTTCTCTCAACACAGCAGCAGCGATGGGCGCCGCATGCTCGCCCCCAAAACCTGAATTTTCTACAACGGCAACAAAGGCAAAAGGGGTCTTTTTGTTTTTTGAAAAACCAGCCACCCACGCGTGAGGTTTTTTGCCCGCCCCTACTTCCGCAGTCCCAGTTTTTGCGCAAACGTCAAGTCCTGAAAAAAGAGAAGAAATGCGGCTATTTTTGATAGTATAACTGAGCATTTCAGTCAAAATTTGAGCTGTTTCACTAGACATATAACGTCGTTCAGACTTTTTTTGAGTATTATCGTTAAATTTCCTGTGTAAAAAGCCTCCCGTAACTTCTTTTATCAGCTTTGGCATAACAGCAACTCCGTCGTTCGCTATCGAACCAACGATGGTGAGCATGTGAATGGGATTGAGTAGCACGTTGTCCTGTCCTATCCCCGACCAGGCAATCGCATCTTTAGATTTTGAAGACAACTCGTACGAGCTGGATTTTACCTCCATGGAGTCCATGATTACATTTTCGCCAAAACCAAGTTTTTTGGTATTTTTTTCCATCCTTTCTTTTCCGAGAGCTACGGCAAAATTACCTAAAACTATGTTACAAGAATATCGAAGCCCATCTCTTAGGCCGATGGATCCGTGATTGCCCATGCAGGTAATAGGTTGGCCATTTATTATCTCGGTGCCGTTGCACGTAAATTTTTTAGTAGTCGCGTCCGGCAAATCTTCAAGAGCGGACATCGCCGTGACAATCTTAAATACAGAGCCTGGTGTATAGCTAGAAGACATGGCTTTATTCATAAAAATTCCATCGTATTGTCCGTCCGTATTTTTCTTAAAATTGGGCGGATTTTCTATGTCGTAGGTGGGCATGCTCACCATGCAAAGCAGCTCCCCTGTTTTGTAATTGTAACACGCTATGGCTCCCTTGTGCGAAGAAAATTTAGCAAAAGCAGTCTTGCAAAGTCTGCTATCTACATTCAAAGTAATGTCGTGATGTTCTCTTAAAAATTCTGGGGAATCAACTCCCATAAAAAAATTATACCCAAAAAGCTGGTCTCTAAATTTACTCTGTATGGAAGTAGCAACATTAAAATTTTCATCACCCACCGTATGAAAAAGAGCCTTTCTTATTTGATCATCTTTGTTGTAAATACGCTTAGAATTTGCACTTTCTGCAAGAATAACAGAATTTCTATCAAAAATCTTTCCGGCATTGGCAAGAGAATTGAGCGATAAATGACTGTTAAAAGGTTTTAAGGCCCAATTGGCAGCATTCATGTAAAGTTCAAATGCCAAAAAACCCACGCCAGACAAGAAAAATAAAACCAATAAAACTAGCAAAATTGACCTTTTTCTCGAATTTTTCAACCTTTTCTCCTTTCGCTAAAATCTCATAGATCTAGTCATTTCTTAAAGGATAAGTCCTGTCGTCCGACGCCTTTATAAACGCCAGCAGCCCGCCCCCACACTGATACAAGACTGGATCCACCCAAACTCAAAAATGGCAAAGTAACGCCGGTTAGTGGTAAAATATCTGTAGAGCCAAATATATGCAAGCAGGCTTGAAATGCTATTATAGCGCCCGCCGTGCAAGAGGCAATGGAGTAAAATGTCGATCTAGATCTTTCGCTGCAACTTCTTGCAAAAAGAGCAATCATTCCGAAGGTGATAGCAACAAAAATTGCGACCAGCAAGCCAAGCTCCTCTATAACAACAGGAAACATAAGATCGCTAGTTCCGGCAAAAATATTTTTCAGCGCACCATTGCCCGCGCCAACACCAAAAAGTCCCCCGCTAGCCGAATAGCTAAGCGCGCGACTTTGCTGATAACCGGCCTCTTGCGCGTGCTCAAAAACATGCCTCCAAACAGAAAATCTCTCCGCTACATAAGGCTTAAATTTTAGCACTATAAAGGCTCCCATGGCAGCAGCGGAGCAAGAGAGAATAATTGTGCGTATGCTTCCAGATCTCATAAACGAAGCAATTAAAAAGGCAACAAAAAACACGCAGGCCGAACCAAAATCGCGCATTAAAAATAGGCACGCAATGCAAAAAGCAGAAAAAGCAATAAAGGCGCTCAAATTTTTAGCAGTTTGCAATTTATCAAGAGTCGACGCACCCACAAAAACAAAAGCTATTTTAATCAATTCCGAGGGCTGCAAAGAAATCGGCCCTAAAAAAATCCAATTCTTAGCTCCATTATATTCCTTTGCAAATACAAGATTTATAATGAATAAAAAAACAGCAACCAAGCCAATTGCGAGCCTGAGTTTAACCGCCCTCTCAAGATCTTTTATCAGCCAAATTAAAAAATAAAAAACAAAAAATCCTATGGCAAAGCTCGCAATCTGAGTATAGACTTGCTCTATACCTTCGGCGCCAACGAGCAATATGCCTATGCCGGAAAGAAAAATTCCAATAGACTCCAGCTCAAAATTTTGCCTTTTAGTGAATATCACAGTAATCAAGAAAAAAAACCACGACATAACAAAAACTACAAAAAAACTACTAAGGCACCACAAAAACTTTTCACTGTCGAAAATATCTTTAAAATCCCTGACAATTTCGTGGCCTTTGGTTTTTCTAAACCCAGAAAGATATATCTCAAAGGCTAGTATAAGATGAAAAATGTTAACAAAAAAGAGTAGTGATTTCTGACTAAATTTTCGCTTTTTTCTTTTGACCGAATCCGCAGATAAAGAGCTGTTGTCAAAACCATCGCCAAAGGATTCTTTTCTCTTAACAGTCAAAGTGTTGCCACCGATAGTTACGACATCGTCTAAATACAGCGACGTGGGCTCTTTAATTTTTTCGCCATTCACCAAAACTCCCAAGCGAGAACCTGTGTCCGCAACCAGCCATCCCTTTTCTCGCCTGAAAATCACCGCATGATCCCTAGACACTGTCGGATCCTGTAAAATTATATCTGAACTTTTGCTTCTCCCGATAGAATTTTCCCAAAACATAACAGGGACAGATTTTCTTAATATTTTATTGTATAAAGATATCAAAGGAACCTTTTCTCTCCTGCTATTTCTCAAAGACCTAAAAGATCTAAAGACAATTATGAAGCTCACCAGTGGCAACAATATACGGGCGAAGAAAAGGAGTGTTTCGACTAAATATTGCAAAAACATCCCACCTTAAATTAATATAATCCACATCAATGGACTTATCAAAATAAAAAATCACTCAAGCAAAAACGCTAAAACTTAAAATTCATCAAGTGCAAAAAGTATAATCTTAAAATTTTCTTTGGATGCGTTTTACCTTTTTCAAGACACTTCGCGAGCTCATACGAACCTCCCGTTTTCTCAAATCAGGCGCCGCTCGAACCTTTGCGTTTTGTGCAAAACACTCCAAGAATTTATGCTAATTTCGGACTTTTTTAAGCGCCGTTCGAACTTTTACCTTCTTCGAGCTTATACTAGCTCAAACTTTCTCGCAAGTACCATTCGAACTCGCGCTAGTCTAAATTTTAAAGGACACGCTTACAAGAAATCACCTAAAAACTTGGATGCTCTGGGAATAAGCACGATGAATAAAAGAAAAAAACTTCTAAACGCGCGGGCCAGAAATTTAAACTAGCGACCAAGGAATAGGTAGGCAAGTTAAGTTTCACCCTGACGAGCTGAAAACTTACGTAGACAAGAATCCGGATGCTACTTTAAAACAAATCCACTTCTCATTTTTAGCAGCTTGGCATCAGGAGTTTTTGATGCTTTATTTTTTGCTGCCTTATTCGACCGATAAAAAATCCAATCGAATAACATCCCCCCGGCTAACCTTAAAAATTGGCCAAAACTATAGCTCCAAAGATTTCGAAACCATCCAAAAAGCTATCAATGTCTATTTTAAATCGGAATGGCTATAGCTCAAAACTTTCCTTGAAAGTTTTTACCTTTTATATGGCATTCCACGAATTCATTGCATATCAGTTTGAACTCTACTTTTTGCACTATGCTCCTCGAGCTTATACTGGCTCAAATTTTCTTCGAGAATTTTTATCTTTTATATGACGCTCCACAAGTATATTATATCGGTTTGAACTCTTGTCTTTCGCACGATGCTTCTCGAGCCCAAATTCTCTTATAAAAGTCATTTTTTGAATTTTTAACCTCTTTGCATAGCGTTTTGCGAATTCATTCCAGTTTAAATTTTTTTCAAGAATTTCTATTTTTTATATAACCACGGACTCGCCATGTTTGAATCTTTCCGAGCGCTGTTCTAATTTTTAACCTTGGGTCTATTGTATCGGTTTGAACTCTTGTCTTTCGCACGATGGTTATTCGAGTTTTTATTAGCTCAAATTTTCTTCGAGAATTTTTATCTTTTATATAACACTTCATGAGCTCATTATGAGTTTGAATTTTTACCTTTTACACGATGTTCCTCGAGCTTATATTGGCTCAAATTTTCTTCGAGAATTTTTATCTTTTATGTGACGCTCCACAAGTCTATTATATCGGTTTGAACTCTTGTCTTTCGCACGATGCTTCTCGAGCCCAAATTCTCTTATAAAAGTCATTTTTTGAATTTTTAACCTCTTTGCATAGCGCTTTGCGAATTCATTCCAGTTTAAATTTTTTCAAGAATTTCTATTTTTTATATAACTACGGACTCGCCATGTTTGAATCTTTCCGAGCGCTATTCTAATTTTTAACCTTCGTATATTACCTCGCGAGCTTACGCTAGGCTACAACCCCCAAGCGCCATTCAAGCTTTCACGTTTCGCATGACATTTCGCTAACTCATACTAGCTCAAATTTTTCAAAGCACTTCTAAAATTTTTACTTTTTATGCAACACCTCGCGAGTCCACGTCGGCTTAATTTTTGCTGCTCGAATTTTTAAGACTCGTATAACACCTAATAAACTGTGTCAGCTAGGACTTTCTTAACGAGCGTCGCTTAAATTTATAAACCTCGCACGACATCTCGCAAGTTTACGCTAACTTAAATTTTTTTTGGGCACTTCCAGAGTTTTTACCCTTTTATAGCGCTGCGCCAGACTCACGTTAACTCGAATCTTCTTAAATGGACACTATTTAAATTTCTGCCTTTTGCGCAACATCTCCCTGCAAGTTTGCGCTAACTTAAATTTTCTTCAAATGCTTTTAGAGTCTTTACTTTTTGTTCTGATTTTTTGAGAACACTATAGCACTGCGCCGCGAGTTTTGAGCCCTCTTCATACAATTTTATTAACTCTTCGATCGGAGTGTCACCTTTTTCTAACAAAACAGCAATCTCCTCTAATCTTTTCATATTTTCTTCAAATTTCATCTTTTCTCCCCTATACGAAGCTTATCTTTAGAAACAACCATGCATCCCACACTACCATCAACAATGTGTAGGTTGATCAGATCTTGCTCCTCCACGTCATTGATACTTTTTATTGCAACGGGCCCCTTTCGCGCTGCGGCGTAACCCATCTTTAAAATTTTAAGCGGAGAAAGCACGTCTATCCTAGAAGCCAAGCCGGTCAAAGCTTCTCTAGATAAACAAACCTTCTCCAAAGATTCAGTATACATTCTCTGTGAAATAAAATCTAGGAGAATTAATTTTTCTTGCAAAATTCTTAAAGCATTTTGAGAAAATCTCAGTAACACTAAATTTCGTATTTCTTGTTTTTTAAATTCTATCTTACTAGTAAACTCCTTCTCAAAAGAAGACAAAAGGCTTTTTAATTTCAAAAAAACCTCCCTTTGGTCTGGAACCGCCAACTCCGCAGCAGCAGACGGCGTCGGCGCTCTCAAATCGGCTGCAAAATCACAAATAGTAAAGTCCGTCTCATGCCCAACTGCAGAGATAACTGGCACCTTACAGGCAAAAACCGCCCTTGCTAAAACCTCTTCGTTAAACGGCCAAAGTTCCTCGAGACTCCCTCCTCCCCTGCCAATAATTATCACATCCAAACTCTTGGCATCTATTTTAGAAATAACAGAAGCAATAACACCTGCAGCAGCTTTCCCCTGTACTGGGACGGGAAAAAAATACACCTCAGCTAACGGAAATCTTCGTTTTAAAACCTGCAAAATATCGTGCAGAACAGAACCAGTTTCAGATGTAATCACACCCACTCTTTGAGCAAAATTCGGAATAGATTTTTTGTGAATTTCGTCGAAAAGACCCTCTTTTTTGAGCTTTTCTTTTAACTGTTCAAAAGCAAGATTGAAAGAGCCGAGCCCTTCCGGCTGAATGTCTTCCACGTAGAGCTGATATTGCCCCGTCTGCTCATAAATAGAAACACGGCCTCTTACGATCACACTCATTCCGTCTACCACTTTAAATCTTAAATTACCTGTAAAAGTCCTAAACATTACACATCTTACTACGCCTTTTTTATCTTTGAGCGAAAAATATAAATGGCCCGAACTGTAATGATCCTTAAAATTTGAAATTTCCCCCATAACAAGAACATTTTGTAAATACTCATCTCGCTCCAGGAGAGACTTCGCAAAACTATTAAGTGACGAAACTGTGAGTAAACTTATTTTCATCCAAGCTTCCTTTTGTTTAATTTTTTATGAGAGATTCCGCGCAATTGTTAAATGACAAAACTGCAAATAAATCTACTTCAATTTAAATTTCCCAATGATTTGATTTAATTTCTCAACGAGAGATTTCATGCAACTGTTAAATAATTAAACCTCAAATAAACTTATTTTTAATCCAAACTCTCTTGCGTTTAATTTCTTACTAAACATGGGAGATTTCGCGCAATTGTTAAATGACAAAACTGCAAGTAAACTTACTTTTAATTCAAGTTTCCTTTTGTTCAACTTCCTATGGAGGATTCCTCACAATTGTTGAACAACAAAACTGCAAGCAAATCT
>JAIRSI010000067.1 GCA_031255515.1 Oscillospiraceae bacterium
AGAACCCTTAAGAATACAATTTTCCTCAACGACCCCTCTCACCGAACAAAGTGGATAAATAGTGGAATTTCTCCCGATAATTGTGCCGGGATTTAAGACGCTATTGCACCCTATTTCTACAAAATCACCAATTATAGAACCAAATTTTCTGAGATCTGTATCTATCGTTTCTTCTGATTTGATGACAATCTTAGTTTTATCCGATTTAATATTTGACAAAATC
Organism: Oscillospiraceae bacterium; assembly: GCA_031255515.1. Classification (GTDB taxonomy): domain Bacteria; phylum Bacillota; class Clostridia; order Oscillospirales; family Acutalibacteraceae; genus JAITRE01. Next base: position 224 of record JAIRSI010000067.1, read on the forward strand.
ACACCCGCACCCAAGTGAGATTTGAAGCCAACAACAGAATTTCCTACATAATTGTAATGCGGAACTTGAACTTCGTCGAATAAAATGGAATTTTTTATTTCTGTTGAGTTTCCGACAATTACTCCTTTGCCTATAATTGCATTTGACCGAATGAAAGCCGAGTGGCGAATTTCGCTTTTCTCATCGATTATAGCCGGCCCACAAACAGAGGCCATTTCTGAAACTTTGGCGTTTTTGGCCACCCAAATATTTTCTTTAAAAAATATGTATCTTTCTTTAGGCAGTTTTTCGCCCAAAAAAATAATAAACGAAGACAGATCAGACAAAACCTGCCAAGGATATGTTTTTTCCTTGAAAATTTTCGAAGAGATAGTTTTGGATAGATCTAGTAAACTTTCTGTCTTTAAAGATGTTTGCATAAAGCTCTCCTTGTAAACATTTTAAAAATTTAAATTTTCTCTTAGAACTTCTTATCAGTTATTTCACATACTAACAAAATTTCTCAATAAAAGCAAAAAAGCAAGTGTGAAAGACAACTCCCCAACATTTTTGGTGGCGGTAATTGGATATTCTGTTAAAACATTATCACCGATTTTATGAACTATTTTTCCAAGCTTTTGCCCGGCTTTGATGGGCGCATTCATTTCTTTCGGAAGAATAATTTCTGACTTAATTTTTTTTTCTTCTCCTTTTTTTACAATAATTTCTTGTTCTGATCTGGTGTCGACTTGAACTTTGCTTTCCGCGGCCCCTGTTATGTTAACGGGAGGAAGGCTTTCTGGGGGAAAATCGATACTTACCAACTTGTAGTTAGAAAATCCATAATCAAAAAGTTTTGTAGCATCATCAAAGCGTTCCACTCCGGTTTTGCAACCTAAAACAACTGCCACCAGGGTAAAATTTTCACGGGTCACCGACGCCGCAATGCAAGACCCCGCCTCATCGGTCGTGCCAGTTTTAAGCCCGGTGGTGCCATTGTAATTTTTTAGCATTTTGTTTGTGTTCACTATCTGAGTTTTTCCTTCACGTATACTATCCATCCAAATGGAGGTATAATCAAACACCTCTTTGTACTGCAAGATTTTCTTCGAAAGCAGCGCTATATCGTGGGCGCTGGAAACATGACCCTCTTGCTCTATTCCGTTGCAATTCTTAAAAGTTGTATCTTTCATGCCAATTTCACGAGCTTTTTCTTGCATTTGTAACACAAATTTTTTTTCAGAGCCGCAAAGATTATAAGCTAAAACCAGGCTTGCATCATTGGCAGATGCAACGGCGATAGATTTTATTAAATCGTTAACGCTCAGACTTTCGCCGGGTTTTATCCATACGTGCGCACCTTCTACTGAGGACACATAGTCGCCGGCAACAAGCATATCTTGGGCGGTGATTTTGCCGTTTTCTATGGCTTCAAAAATCAAATACAGCGTCATTATTTTTGTAAGAGAAGCGCAGGGTCTTTTGTCATGAGAGTTCTTTTCAAACAAAATTTTTCCTGTCAAACCATCCATTAAAACTGCGGACGGAGCCTTAATCTCAGTGTCGTCGGCTCTGGCAACTATAGTTGTTTGTAAAAACATTAGTTGAAATATCAAAAAAACGACAGCAGTTTTTTTCGCAGAAACCATGTAACTGCACCTCCTACGTGAGTAGTAAATGCATATGCTTTTGACGTTCAGACTATGAGAGGCAGTGGCTTTCGTCGGAGTTTAGGACCAACAACAAAAACTCTTCACTTCCTCATGATAATTGAGAACTTTCAAAAAAGCAATAGCGTTGTGAATGCAATATTTTCCATACGGAATTGACATGGGGTCAACATAGTGCTAATCTGTAGTGAGTGGTGTGCGAAGGGGCGATTTTAAGATTTTTTGAAAAAAGATGAGAATTTGGGCATCATAACAGTATAATTTTTGTGGAGGAAGATATGATATCAGCGGGCGATTTCAGAAATGGCGTAACTTTCGAGATGGACGGCGGCGTTTACTCCATTATTGAGTTCCAGCACGTTAAGCCTGGAAAGGGCTCTCCTTTTGTGCGGGCTAAAATTAGAAATGTTGTCACGGGAAGTGTCGTCGAAAAGACTTTCAATCCCAACGAAAAATATCAGACTGCCTTTATAGAGCGAAAAGATATGCAATACCTATATAAGGACGGGGATCTACACTATTTTATGGACAGTGAAACCTACGAACAGTTGCCTATAAGTGGGAGCGTGCTGGGAGATAGTTTTAGATTTGTTAAAGAAAATATGGAGTGTAAAGTTTTGTCCTATAAAGAGAAGGTTTTTGGCGTAGAGCCCCCATTTTTTGTCGTGTTGAAGGTGGTTGAAACAGACCCAGGTTTTAAAGGAAATACGGCCACTAATGCCACTAAACCTGCGGTTTTAGAGACGGGCGCGCAAATTCAAGTGCCACTTTTTGTAGAAGAGGACGAGCTTGTGAGAGTCGACACGAGAACGGGTGAATATATGGAAAGAGCGTAAATTGTGGGTGATAGTTGTGCATTAGATCGCTAAGAGGGTGTGACTAATTAATTTGCAGAAAAAAAATATAATTATAAAGGGCGCACGCGAGCACAATTTAAAAAACATTGACGTCAAGATACCCAGAGACAGGCTTGTTGTCATCACCGGTCTTTCTGGTTCCGGCAAATCTTCCTTGGCTTTTGATACTATTTATGCAGAAGGACAAAGAAGATATATTGAAAGTCTTTCGTCTTACGTTAGACAGTTTCTTGGGCAATTTAAAAAGCCAGATGTGGATTCCATCCAGGGCCTCTCTCCCGCTATTTCTATAGATCAAAAAACTACTCACGACAATTCTCGTTCCACCGTCGGAACGGTAACGGAGATTTATGACTATTTAAGACTGTTATGGGCAAAAATCGGCATTCCTCACTGTCCAGTATGCGGCAAGGAGGTGCGTTCTCAGACTATAGATCAAGTTGTTGACAAAATTTTAGCTTTGCCACAAGAAACCAGAATACAAATTCTGGCTCCCCTAGTAGTCGAAAAAAAGGGCGAACATTTTGGGGAGTTTGAAAAAATAAAAAAAGAGGGTTTTGTAAGAGTTAGAGTCGATGGAAAGATTTACGACATCCAGGAAAATATAAAACTCGATAAAAATAAAAATCACAATATAGAAGTTGTTGTGGACAGACTTGTCGTTAGGGAGGAAATTCGGCAAAGACTTACTGAATCTTGTGAAATTTGCTTTGGCCTTTCTGAGGGTACGGTTACCGTTAATTTAATAGGAGATAAGGACATAAAATTTAATCAAAATTTTGCTTGTGCAGAGCACGATGTAAATGTTGGTGAACTTTCGCCGAAAATGTTTTCTTTTAACAGCCCTTTGGGAGCTTGCGAAGATTGCACTGGGCTGGGTACTTGTTCTGCAATTGACGAAGATCTTCTGATCCCAGATAAATCTCTTTCTGTTAGAGAAGGAGCCATAAAAACTACGGGTTGGTCCGGCGGTTTTCCTTATTCTTTGAGCAATTTTCCCAAAGAATACAAATTACTACTTAAAAAACCCATAAAGTCTCTTACTAAAGACCAACTAAAACTTATACTTTACGGAGATTATTATTACGAATATGAAGGCGTAATACCAAATCTGCAACGAAGATTGGGCCAAACTAAAAGTTCTTGGGTTAGAGACACGATAATGTCTCTTATGTCCTCAAATCCTTGTGAGAAATGTAAAGGTAAAAGGCTTTCACAGGAAAGTCTTGCTGTGACGGTTGGCGGTGTGAATATATCCGATTTTTGCGACAAGTCGGTGGAACATGCGCTGAGTTTTGTAAAGCAATTGCCCCTTACAAGTGCCGAGCGTGTGATTTCTGAAAATATCTTAAAAGAAGTCGAATCTCGTCTTGAATTTTTAGACAATGTAGGTCTTTCTTATCTAACTCTTTCTCGTCCTTCAGGCACACTTTCAGGTGGAGAAAGTCAGAGAATAAGGCTTGCCAGCTCAATTGGGTCGTTATTAATGGGGGTTACTTATATCTTGGATGAACCCAGTATAGGGCTGCATCAGTCTGACAATAAAAAACTCATAAACATCTTAAAACATTTGCGCGATCTGGGCAATACCGTGTTGGTTGTTGAGCACGATGAAGAGATGATAAGAGAGGCCGACTTTGTAGTAGATATCGGGCCTGAAGCCGGCGTAAGAGGGGGCGAGTTAATATGTGCTGGGACGCTCGATGAAGTGGAGCTTTCTAAAAAATCCATAACTGGAAGATTTCTCAACGGCAAAGAAAAAATAGAAGTTCCCACTGATAGAAGAAAGGGTACTGGGAATAATTTAGAGGTTTTTGCTGCCTCAGAGAATAATTTAAAGAATTTAGACGTAAAAATTCCTCTGGGCACATTTACGTGCGTCACTGGTGTTTCTGGCTCGGGAAAATCTTCTCTTGTAAATGAGGTAATCTACAAATATCTAGCTTTAAAGTTAAACGGCGCAAAAACTAAGCCAGGTAGCTTTAAAGCCATAGAGGGTCTTGAAAATTTAGACAAAGTGATAAATATAAGTCAGTCGCCAATAGGTAGAACTCCAAGATCTAATCCGGCCACTTATACCAGTGTGTTTGGTGATATCCGAGAGCTTTTTACTTCTACTAAGAGTGCAAAAATTCGAGGTCTTGTCAGCTCTAAATTTTCTTTTAATGTGCCTGGTGGCAGATGCGAAGCCTGTAAAGGGGATGGCCTTAAAAAGATTGAAATGCTTTTTTTGCCAGATGTGTACGTGACTTGCGAGGTTTGCAATGGAAAAAGATACAATCGTGAGATTTTAGACATAAAATATAAGGACAAGAATGTGTACGATGTTCTTGATATGTCCTGCGAAGAAGCATTATCTTTTTTTGGGAATATCACAAAAATTTCTAGAAAACTACAATCTTTGTGCGACGTGGGTTTAGGTTACATCAAGTTGGGTCAATCTTCAACAACTCTCTCCGGAGGAGAAGCACAGCGAATAAAATTGGCGACAGAACTTTGTAAGCGCTCAACCGGAAAGACCATATATATTCTCGATGAACCCACCACTGGGCTGCACGTTGCTGATGTGAAGCGTCTTATTTTAATTTTGCAAAAATTGGTTGATCAAAATAACACGGTGGTGGTTATAGAACATAATTTGGATCTCATAAAAACTGCGGATTATGTTATAGATCTTGGGCCCTCGGGCGGCAATAATGGAGGCAGGGTGGTGGCTAGCGGCACTCCTGAAAAAATCGCTGCTTGTAAAGATTCTCTCACTGGCAAATTTTTAAAAAAATATCTAAAAAACGCAAGAATTTTTGCCAGAGCTCGCTGTGCACGAATTTAATGTCAGTGCACACACCTGATTTATTTTATTTATAGTGTTTAGTGTTGCTTTTGGCACCAAAAGGTTGTACAGTAGGGGATAGAACTTTTAGAAAGTGCAGTTCGCGGGCGGTACCACTGAGTGCTGGATCAATCAGAAGTTGTACTTTAAAATAAATTTTAGTTTAAATAGCGGGAGGTTTTGTAGTTATGGTCGATAAAAAAAGAGCGTTAGATATGGCTTTTAGCCAAATAGAAAAGCAGTTTGGCAAAGGTTCTATAATGAGATTAGGTCAAAACAAGGCTATGAATGTAGATTTTATACCCACCGGTTCTCTCTCTTTAGATTTTGCGTTGGGGATAGGCGGTTTGCCCAGGGGCAGGATTGTTGAAATTTTTGGGCCTGAGTCTTCCGGTAAGACTACTCTTGCACTTCATTGCATAGCGCAAGGGCAAAAAAGTGGCGGGTACGCGGCCTTTATAGATGTAGAGCACGCTTTGGATCCATCTTACGCTAAGGTTGTGGGTGTCGACGTGGATTCACTCATGGTTTCGCAACCAGATACTGGCGAACAGGCCCTTGAAATAGCCGAGACCCTTTTGAGATCGGGAGCAATTGATGTGTTGGTTGTGGACTCCGTCGCGGCGCTCGTACCAAGGGCAGAAATAGAGGGAGAGATGGGTGATTCTCACGTTGGTCTGCAGGCGAGATTGATGTCTCAGGCGCTCAGAAAATTGGCCGGCTCCATCTCTAAGTCTGGATGTGTTGCCATCTTTATAAACCAATTGCGCGAGAAAGTTGGAATAGTTTACGGGAATCCCGAGGTTACTCCCGGCGGTAGAGCCTTAAAGTTTTATTCGTCTGTTAGAATTGACATAAGAAAAAAAGAAACACTGAAAGTTTCCGATCAGATAGTGGGTTCACGGACTAGAGCTAAAGTTGTAAAAAACAAAATTTTTCCCCCATTTCGCGAGGCAGAGTTCGACATTATGTACGGAAATGGGATTTCTAGAGAAGGGGAAATTTTAGACTTTGCCGTTAAGTGCAAAATAATCGAAAAAAATGGCAATTGGTTTTACTTTGGCAAGCAAAAATTAGGGCAAGGGCGCGACAAAGCCAAGGAGTATATAAGAAGTAACGAAGATTTTGCAAAAAAAATGGAGAAAAAGATTGCGGAAAAATTAAATCTGGCAAATGGTGACAAGGCGGGCGCCAGTGCGAGCGCGCCTCGAGCGGAAACCAGTGAAAAGTTAAACGTCAAGGCGGATGTTTCTCCTGATGGCTCTGGTGATTTGCCGGCTGACTACGATGATATCGAAATAGCCGTGGGAAATTAAATTAAAAATTGGTGTAGGCGTAGAGTTTTTCGGCGAGCGTTTCTCCTGACGACTCTCGTGGCTTGCTGGCTGAATAGCCGTGGGGAATTAAATTTAAAAAGGGCGCGACAAATCCAAGGAGTATATAAGAAGTGAAGATTTTGCAAAAAAATAGAGAAAAAGATTGCGGAAAAATTAAATCTGGCAAATGGTGACAAGGCGGGCGCCAGTGTGAGCGCGCCTCGAGCGGAAACTAGAATCGAAAATAGCAAGTTTAAAGGAGCTTGAAATTTTTCGTGCCCCCGGCCGCAAAAGACTGTTTTTTGTAAGCTAACTTACAGATTGCAGAGCTGGACATTTTCGGCCGCGCGCGAAATCCCCTTAAGAAATATTTAAAGGTGGATTAAAAATAAATCAGCCACTCACATTAAGAAATATTTGACTGTGGACTAAAAATAAACCAGTCCCTCATATAAAGACTTAGGGTGATGGCCATGACAAAGAAAAATTACAATATACTTTTTTATTCGATTTTATTCTTAGGTTACACTATATTTGCAATTTTAATGACAAAGGCCTACAGAGAGGTTGATAAACAAGCCTCAACGCAAGTTTCTCCGCGCTTCCCGTCAGTTATTATAGATCCCGGTCATGGAGGAGAGGACGGCGGAGCCGTGTCTAGCAAGGGAGTTCTTGAAAAAGATATAAATCTTAAAATTTCAAAAATATTAAGAGACATGCTTGAATCCTCTGGATTTTCTGTGGTTATGACTCGCGACACAGATACTTCTATTTATGACGCGAATTTAAAGGGCTTAAGAGAAAAGAAGATTTCCGACTTAAATAATCGACTAAGATTTACAGAATCCGACCCAAATAGCATTTTAATAAGTATACATCAGAATAAATTTCCTAAGGAAAACTCGAAAGGAGCGCAAGTTTTTTATTCAGACAATAATAATGAGAGCGAAGCCTTGGCACTACACATAAAACAAACTATAAGCATGCTCCAACCAAACAACAAACGGCAGGTGAAGAATGCCGGCAGCGATATATTTTTATTAAGAGAGGCAAAAGTTCCCGCAGTTATAGTGGAGTGCGGCTTTCTTTCAAATCACGAGGAAGCCAGTAGATTAGCAAGCTCAGAATATCAAAAGCAAATTGCATTTTGCATATATTGTGCCTACGTAGAATACTCAAAAACGCGGGTAAAATAAACACCTTAGAGTTTAAGTTTTTTTCGGCGGGCAGAGCGGCTGCACCCCCGAGAAAAACTATAACGCAGACAAAAGGTTTTCTGACGGGAGATTATTTTAAGATTTGCTTTTTCCGGAAGGTTTATTAAAGAGACTTTTTATCCATTCTATGAACTCTACAGTTTTAAATCTAAACTCGTATTCACTTCTATTTTCCACTATATTGACTTGCTTATTGTCTAAAACGTCTTTTAAACTTTTTCCGCCGTCGTCTTCTTTTTGCAAAGCGGCGGGTATACACATAGCCGGAAACATCACACACCACCAGTTTTCACCCTCTCCCTGACCTATAGAAACTTTGAGGGACTCATATTTGCCCGCCGGTAAAGTCACGTCGTCGTAGTTTCTTGTGCTAAAATAACTATTCGCTACTTCTACTTTCACGGGGTAGTCAAAACCAAGTCTTTTTACTTCGTCCTGTGCGGAATTTTTTATTTGTTGTAGCGACGAAAGTGCTATCGCTTTAGCTTCTTCCTTATTGGCGGCGTTTAAAAATTTCTCATGCGAATCAACAAGAATCTTGTCGCGAACTTTCAGTTTTAGTTGCTGATCCTCGGGAGAATTAGAATTAGCCAGCACGTGAAGTCTAAAAATTTTATCGCTCATACTAAGACAGTTGCCGTAGAATCCCATCATGGTCAATAATGCCGAAAAAATAAATCCCAATATCAAAGATTTTTCTAGTGTTCTCATAATTTAACTCCATCCCACAATCGAATTTAGTGACGATTTTTGAAAAAATTTTATTTACTTTCTTCTTGAGCCGCTCACCAGTTAGTATGTACTCGCTGAGGATTTTTTATTCAATATTTATAGCTATTCTGATTTAAAATGGACGCCAAGTTCTTTGGGTACCCCTCTCTAATGTGTTTTTTCGCTAGGTACTAAAGTACCATTTCTCCTGTGTCTTTTGAACATGCCACCAGCTATTCTGATTTAAAATGGACGCCAAGTTCTTTGAAGTGCCCCTCTCTAATGTGTTTTTTCGCTAGGCACTAAAGTACCATTTCTCCTGCGTCTTTTAAACATGCCATTCTTATATTTTGCCTGTGGTTTATTTTAAATTGGAATAGCTATAGCAACCAATTTATAATAAAAATATTTGTTTTTCTTTTGTTTTTGTTGTAGAATAAATAAGTTGGAGAGTTGTCCGAGCGGCCGAAGGAGCTGGTTTCGAAAACCAGTATGCGCGAAAGTGTATCTAGGGTTCGAATCCCTAACTCTCCGCCATTTGATATATAAGATTTATGCAGTCTTATAGTGTCACCACTAAATTGCACCATATTTTTATTTATTAATACATGTTTCAACATAAAACATAGCGCCTTAAATTTTTTAAGGTGCTGTAGTTTTAGTGTGCCCGGCATGGACGATGACTTGGTGATGAAAGTTCCACTACAGGCTTACTTAGTAGTAGGAATTGTTAGTAGAAGGCAAGGGTGTCCATCGTGAGGTGGAATCTGAAGGAAGCCAGAAGCAAACTCTCGGTCTGACGAATAAGAAATCGCATAAGGCAGAAGTGGGACGAACGAGTCTGCCAAACAAGA
>JAIRSI010000020.1 GCA_031255515.1 Oscillospiraceae bacterium
CAAGTGACAGTAAAAATTTTTCCCTCGGTGTTAGCCCTTAAATAGTTGACGCAATCGGGAATTTTTTCAAAAACTGAAATTTTTTTAATTGAAACTTTCGCCAGCGATAGACAAACTGCCAGATCATTGCAGTAAAAACCAGAAAGAATGACCTTTTTTATATTTTCACTTTTTAGCATTTCAAAATTTACGTCGTAAATCCATGAAATATTTGTTGTCATGTATCTTCTGCTTATGCTATCTATGATAACAACGACAGTGCAAGGTTTTTTGTGATCCGTTATAACTTTTATCGACTGATCGTAAGATACAGGATTTTCGTGCTTAGAAATGAGCAAAATACCCTCATACTCATCCAAATTGAAGTTTACCGTTCGCAAATTTTTAATTGTAAAGGTCGACAGAGATTTACATATATTTTCGGGGCTGACTCCCAAAAGATTGGCACCCGCGAAGGCGGCTAACAAATTGTAATAAAAACTAACAGAAATATTTTTAAATAGTGTTTTTACTTCGTATTTATCATTGACAAAAAAATGACGCTTGTCACCATCCGGACAACTCCCCACATATTGAGGAGTTTCTATTGCTTTAAAACCGCACTTTTGACAGGAAAATTTTCCTAAATGGCTATAATGGTAGCATTCGTATGTCAGTAAATATTTACACTTTGGGCAGAATTTTCCGTCGTTGCATGAGGCTTCTATGTGCTGTGTGGCGCCGGAAATTTTGTCAAAGCCAAACCAAATGGTATTTTTTTTGTCAAAACCAAGATAAGAAACAAGCGGATCGTTGGCGTTAAGCACCATTGTAACGTCGACTTCTTTTGCGTTTTCTATGCTTCTTTCGATATTTTTATAAATCCATTCGGGATTGCCATTTCTGCTTTGCTGGTCGCGAAAAAGATTTGTGACCAAAAAATGGGTCGGTTTTAAAAATTTTAGTATGTGTTTTGCGAACAGCTCATCCATCTCGAATAAAAATATGTTGCTTCTTGCTTTGCCTAGCAAACTGCAATCTTCTAATATCGAGGTGGTAACCCCCTGGATTTGATTGGAGCCCCCTTTGTTGAAGGCAAATTTTTCGGAATTTTTGCTAAGTATATGGGCGATCATGGCCACAGTGGAGGACTTGCCGTTGCTCCCGGTAACGGCCAAAACGCGGCCTGGCATCTTAATTTTTTTTAGTATGTTAGGATCTATGCGCAGAGCAACTCCGCCCGGCAAACTACTGCCTTTTTTTAGCGTTTTTCCAATGGCCCTTAAGAATTTACAAACCAAAATAGCTATGAATTTTCTCAAAATACCCTCCGCGATTTACGGTTAAAATTGTTTTTTAAAATTGAGTTTTAGTTTGATTTTACGGCAAGATCTCTGGGTAGAATGAATAAATGAGCAAGTTTTCAAAAAATTCCCCAACAAATTGTTGAAAACTTTGTTGAAAATGTTTAAAAGTCTAATCTATGCCTAATTATCCATTATCGAAAATTTTTCAACAGTTTCAACATGAAGGGTACTCAACTGGGTCGGGTTTTAGGATGCTTATTTTGCAATACAAACGACGCTATCAGGACGAATAGATGCTCTATTTCAATATAAATTGTTTAGTTTCTGAACAATATAAGTGATGATATTTGGGTGAGTAGGTCAAGTGCAAATGATGCTTGTCAAATTCAGTTTGGTGAGCATTTTTAAAGAGCTTTAACAGCTAAGGGGTGAGAGACTCTAGCCCTTGGTATTTTTTAGAAGTGATCAAATATGAATGCCCAGGCTTGCAGAGGTCTTAATGGTTTAACACAGCAGATTCTTAGCAAAAGTGTACGTTTGCAATTTTAAAGATTTTACAGCCCAAAACAATTGCAGAAACGACAACAAATATGTAGAAACTGCTGTGCTAAGTCTCGAACGCGATCCAGCTCGAGTGGTGCGCCAGGAGGGATTCGAACCCCCGGCCTCTTGGTTCGTAGCCAAACACTCTATCCAACTGAGCTACTGGCGCAAGTTTCAAGTAAAATATCATCCCTGATCAAGGCACTGCCCCAATACTAGCATGCATGTGAAAATAAATCAAGACTTTAAAATAAAAAACTTTATCTGATCGAGAAATAAGAATTATTTTGTATTTTATTTAGTTAGTTTATGATTTTTAGTATAAAACTATAGAATTTTTGTGAAAATTAACGAATTTTTTTAAACAACAATTGTGATGAGCTAGTTGACATGCTCTTCCCTTTTGTTGTAGAATAACTACCAATCGTGTTATTTGGCTGGTTTGATACCCTGACAGCTATTCTAAAATTTAAAACAGACGCTCTTTTGAGTTCTTTGGGTGCTCCTTTGCGATGTGTTTTTGCTAAGCACAAAAGCATCGTTTTTCTTGATCTTTGATTGAACGTGTTGTTCCTAAACAAACATATTTTGCCGTAGCCCATTTTAAAATTGGTTTTAGATTGGCATAGCTATAGTTTGGATTTGACAATTGTCTTGAAATGGGTACGTGGGTGAGGGCCTGGTGTTTTTGTGCGAGAGTGCTGGAATCGGCAGACAGGCACGCTTGAGGGGCGTGTGAAGAATTCTTCGTATGGGTTCAAGTCCCATCTCTCGCACCAGCGCGAAGTAATGTTGTTTCTAGTGAAAATATTAAAAGTAAAGTTTAACTTGTTTCTTTATTGCATATTTCTTTAGAATTTCATAATATTTTAGCTGGCGTTTTTAATAATTGTTTCAATGGGGATCCATGTGAAAACCGAGTTACACTTGTATAAAATTAGAGTTTGTCGCATATTCTTCCCACTCGTCTATTTCCGTCTGAAAAGGGTGGATAAATTCAAATTCATAATGGAATACGCAGCTTTTTACAAGTGAATGTGCTTTGGTTTTTTAAAAAATTAAATAATTTCTCTAAAAGTTTGGGCACCATTTTGCAGAGGGAGTCATGCAAATCAGAGGCAAGTGGAGCCTGAATCGTACGAATTCGGTTTTTTCGTCTTGAGTTTTGTTTTTTTCGAGCCCACTTAAAATTGTAATTTTGCTAATCAACTTAGATATTCATGTCAGATATTCGTGCTACAAGATTTAATATTTCACCATTCAAAGAATATGGAGGTCCGTGTCGTTCAGTCATATGAAGCCCCTTTAATTTTCGATTTGTTCTAATTGTACCGCACAAGCTTAGAAATTATTAACTTCGCAAATTCAATATTATTTCCTTGCATACCTTTCACTTAAATGATAGAATGATCATTAAAGGTGAGAAGGTTTAAAGTTGCAAACATTACGGAGGGCTGTAAGTCCTCACGACTACTGAGTTTTGTCCGGTGCTCTTATTAAGCATTCACACCACAAAGGTGAGAAAGTTTAAAGTTGCAAATATTACGAGGGGCTGTAAGTTCTTATGAGTACGGTATTTTGTCCGGTGTTCTTATAAGCATTCATACCATTTGGCGAGGTGTAGCTCAGTTTGGTAGAGTACTTGGTTTGGGACCAAGATGCCGCAGGTTCGAACCCTGTCACCTCGACCACTTACCCGATTCAGCCGGGGGTTTTGCTTTTCGTTGATAGTCCGGGGCGGTGCGTACGACGAATGTTAGCTGGTTTTTGAAAGGTTTTTGAAAGGTTTTTGAAATGCCGATGTGGCGGAATGGCAGACGCATCGCACTCAAAATGCGACGGATTCACGTCCATGCCGGTTCAAGTCCGGCCATCGGTACCAAAATTAATTTTTAACTTTTTAAAATGGTGTTCTTTATGTGACGGATTCACGCTCGTACTGATTAAAATTCGGCCACACGGCGGAATTTACCTCCATGCGGTTTAAGTCTGGGGCCATACGGCATTCGCATCCATGTCGGTTCAAGTTCGATTATACGACGCGATTCACGTTCATGCAGGTTTAAGCCCCCGGGGGGGACATACGGGATTTACGTCCGTGCCGGTTCGAGTCCGATCATACGGCGAACTCACATCCGTGTCGGTTCAAGTTCGATCATACGACGGATTCGCGTCTATGTCGGTTCGAGCCTGGACATCGACAATCAAATTAATTTTTAATTTTTTTAAAGTAATGCTCTTTTGCCTTGAGATAGGCATTTATATCGTTATAGTGCTCAAGTTTCGACTCAACGTCTTTTAATTCTATCCACATGTAGTTTTTTATTTCTTTTTCTTGAATCTTTATATTGTCATTGTCACTTACGGC
>JAIRSI010000056.1 GCA_031255515.1 Oscillospiraceae bacterium
ATGTTGCCCTTAAAACTCGATAATTTTATTGGATTGGAGAAAAATAAATGTTGCCCTTAAAACTTGATGATTTTATTGGAAATGACCGAATTAAACAGAAATTTCGCAGAATATTTGAAACAAGGAACATCCCAAATTCCATAATTATAGAGAGAAAAATTAGCCTCGGAAGAAGTACGCTATCTAAATAGTTATATGTTTGAAGCGAAAAACATCCCAAATTCCATGATTATAGAGGGAAAAAGTGCCCTTGGAAAAAGTACGCTGCCTAAATAGCTATATGTTTGAAGCAAGGAACATTCCAAATTCCATGATTATAGAGGGAAAAAGTGCCCTCGAAAGAAGTACGCTGTCCAAATAGCTATAATATTTATTTGGCAGAGTAAATATCGTCTTTAGAGAATTTAACTGTCAATACTTTAATTTGGAGGAAAATAAATGTTGCCCTTAAAACTTGATGATTTTATTGGAAATGACCGAATTAAACAAGAATTTCGCAGAATGTTTAAAGCAAGGAACATCCCAAATTCCATAATTATAGAGGGAGAAAGTGGCCTTGGAAAAAGTACGCTGTCTAAAATTATAGCAAATGCTGCAATTTGCAGTTCTATCAATGGTGTGATTCCTTGTCTTGAGTGCACAAATTGTATAAAATTCAAAGAAAAGGCACATCCCGATGTAATTTATCCGCAAAAACTCGGCACCAGCCAGTCGTTTGGAGTTGACGAAATTAGAAAAATTAAAGTCGATTCTTACAGTTCACCAAATGAAGCACCTTCTAAGGTTTATATTTTCGAGGACGCCCAGAGCATGACAAAGCAGGCTCAAAACGCCATTCTTTGGCTTCTGGAGAATCCAAGCGAACACGCCATTTTTTTATTAACTTGCAACTCTACTCGTTTTTTGATCGATACGCTTTGCTCCCGGTGTCAAATCTTTTCTTTGAGCCCTGTCGACACTAATTTAGTCGCTGATTATTTAAGACTTCAAAATTTTGAAATTTCTAAAGAGAAAATTAATAAAGCCGCCGAAAATTCCCGCGGAAATATCAAAAAAGCTTTAAAGGAACTCAGCACGAAAACTGATCATACAAGTTCATTGCTGAAAAGTGTGACGGATTCAATTTTAAAAGGGGACGAGTGGAATCTTCTTGTTTTGCTAGAGCAAATACGTAATGATAGAAAATCTTTTGCTTCTTTAATAGCCTTGTTGTTATCTACACTAAAAAACGCGGCTATTATCAAATCTTGTGAAAAAAAGGGGGCGCCGTATGAAGGATTTGTTAAAAGTAACGAGGCTAAACTTTTGGCACAGAAGCTCGAATTACAGGAAATTTTAAAATTAATAGAAATTTCTCAAGAAGTTTTAAAATATCAAGAGCTAAATATGGCTCTAAATGTCTTAATTGTTCATTTTTGTTCTAAGATGTGCTTTCGTTAATTATACGATCCTTCGCGATAAAATTTATCGTTTTGTTGTGATTTAATCAAAATCTGAAATTTTGCCAAAGCGATGGTGCTTCAAACAAACTTTTCTATGGATAAGTCATTCTCGCAGACTATCTAAAGATTATTAAATTAAAACCGTTTCACCTACTAATCATTAAAATTTTTCACATTCGTACTTTACTGTGCAGATTTTAGCCTATTGGCACGGGTTCTAAAAAAATTAAGCAACAAAACAACAAAGCCGCAACGCAAAAAGCAGGGCACGGGTTTTAAAAAAAATTAAGCAGCAACGATAAAGGCAGAATACGCTTTAACAAGAAATTTTAAAACTAATAAAAATTTCTGAAGTTTTAAAATATCAAGAGCTAAATATAACCCTAAATATCTTAATTGTTCGTTTCTCGGCATGAATTTACCATAGTATATTTTATAATAAATTTTACAATTTGTAATCGCAATCCGCATAGAAACTTTTATTCTTTTTAAACCATTCTATGGTGGAAACAAGACCTTCTTCTAGCGAAAAACGAGGCTTCCAATTGGTAAGAGCGAGAATTTTTTCATTACAACCAAGCAATCTGTCAACTTCGCTTTTTGGCGGTCGCATTCTTTTTTCTTCGAGAATAATTTTTGCATTTGGATTTATCTGATCGACTATGGCGCGGGCAAGATCTCCCACAGAAATTTCTCTTCCAGAGGCTATATTGATCTCCTCGCCTATCGTCTGTTTAGATTTTGCAATCTCTAAAAAAGCCCTCGTTGTGTCTCTAACAAAGTTTAGGTCTCTTGTTGGCGTTAGCAAGCCAAGCCTTATTTCATCAGAAGACAAAGCCTGGACAATTATAGTTGGAATCACAGCGCGCATGGACTGTCTGGGCCCGTACGTATTAAAGGGCCTAACTGTGGTAACTGGCAGCCCGAAACTAGTGTAAAAACTTTGAGCAATTTTGTCCGCGCCTATTTTTGTGGCAGAATAGGGCGACTGCCCCTTTAAAGGATGATTTTCGTCAATTGGCACATAAGAGGCCGTACCGTATACCTCTGAAGTGGAGGTTACGAGCACCCTATTCGTGCCCAGGCGCTTTGCCGCCTGAAGCACATTCAAGGTGCCTTTAATATTCGTATCTACGTAAGAATCTTGGGAAAAATAACTGTAAGGTATGCCGATCAGGGCAGCCAAATGAAAAACCCAATCTACACCCTTAACAGCGTCTAATACTGCGTTTTGATCTCTTATGTCACCTTTTAAAACCTCTAAATCACTTTTAATATGTGTACACTCACCGTCAAGCCAACCCAAAGATCCCCTGGAATTGTATCTTACAAAAGCCCTCACTTTATATCCAGATTCTACAAGTTCTTCAACAAGATGACTGCCAATAAATCCACCGGCACCAGTTACGAGTACTTTTTCCATTTATATCTCCTATTTATTTTATGTTAAGACTTTTTGTACGTAATTTCACGCCTATCGCCAATTGTGCCAAACTGCCTGAATGTCGCCGTTATCTTCTAAAATATCTAAAAGTTTTTGCATTTTCGCCAATGCATCTTCATCTGTCAATTCGACGTGAGTACTGGGATTCATGGTAATTTCGGCATGGTCAAAATTATAGCCTTTTTCTTCTAAATCTTTTTTAATATTTAAAAAATCACCAGGATCTACAAGAATCTCAAACGAATCTTTTTCCTCAAAAAAATCAATGGCGCCGGCGTTAACGCAATCTTCAAGAAGCTTATCTATATCAGAAGTCTTTTTCTCTAAAATTAACATTCCTACTTCTTCAAACAAAAACGAAACACAGCCCGGCGCGCCCATTTTGCCACCGTATTTGTCAAAATAGTGCCGCAAATCAGCCGCAGTACGCTTGCGATTGTCTGTGAGAGTCTTGACTATGACGGCCACACCACCGGGACCATATCCCTCGTAAGTAATACTTTCATATTTGTCGCTAGTTGGGTCCGTGGCGGCTTTTTTAATGATGCGCTCAATGTTGCCGCTGGGAACGTTGTTGGCTTTGGCTTTTAATATGCAATCTCTAAGCCTGGGATTGGAATCAGGATCCGCGCTGCCACCCTGTCGAACGGCAACGGCCAATTCTCTTCCTATTTTGGTAAAAATTTTAGCCCTTTGGCTGTCAGTCTTTTCTTTTTTTCTTTTAATGGTGCTCCATTTAGAATGCCCCGACATAATTCCAAGCCCCCCCAATTTCCTTTAGTGCACCTTAAATATAACGCTACTATTTTGTTTTGGCAAATACAACGCTTAAATAATCATGGCAAGAGCCATGCTTTCAAATAATTCGTCAAAAATTTTGGGCAAATCAGAAATCGGCAAAGGATTGCTCCCAAGGCCCACTTCTATTGTAAATCCGGGCCTATTAAACTCCTTGATAAACCAATCCTTTAGCCCGGCCCCTATCGCTAAGCCTGTGGGCCGTGACACACTATAATTGCTGCCATACGACATGAGCTGGGCCATTGGCAAACTCTCTTTTGGCGTAAAATTTGCGTAGTCCCAAAAAATTTCTCTTCCTTGACTGTGAAAAGATATCACATGCCTAAATTTAATTTTATTGCAAATCTCTTTTATGGCTAGACTCTCTGGTTCGCTAAAAGGCTTTTCTCCGCCGTAACGAGTGGGAGCGGGGTTAAAAATTTTGGCCTTTTGTTCAAGTTCGTGCACCTCTTCCCAACCGGCGTCGAAATTATGATTGATATCTACGCCTCTTGCATTTGCTTGCCAAAAGTTAGTATTATCGCTAAGTTTTAAAATATCATGCGAATATTTTCCGGCGCTGCTAGCGCCATTTATCTGGATTTCGACGCCATCAGGGTTAAGACAAGGTATCACGATTAGGGCGTTTTTTTTAAAAAAACTCTTAAGATTTACTCCAACAATTCTTCCATTATTCTCAAATATATTGCAAATATCGCGCAAAAAATAAAGCAACAGAGATGAAGTAATCCACTCCATACCGTGAGTTGCTCCGACGAATAAAACCGGCGCCCTGTCAAGATTGCCTATTTGTATGTAATTTATGTCCCTTTGGCACAAACTTTTAGATAAGACTTCTTGTTTGATAAACTTATACTTTTTTATTAATTTTTCGATAAATTCTTTGCGATTATTTTCATCCATGCTAATAGCGTTAAATTTTTCCAGCAAAATAACCACCTCATTAGAAATTAGATACTACTTTTGTAGCAAGTAAGGAGCAATAGAATCTAATATCATATGAAGTGGTCATGCTTTAAAATACCACGGACTGTTTGAAAAAAATAAAATAAACTTTCAGAAAGTAGTAATAAATGATCTTTTTTCAAAGGAAGCAAATCTATTTTAAGTGGCAGAGCTTTGTCTGCGACTACCAGTCTTCTTCTTTTTTTTCTTCTTCTTCTTCTTCACTATAATCAAGTCCTGTATATTCGCTGTAGATTTTCTCTGCTTTACTCATATCTCTATAACATTTTATAATCTCGATAAAACATTTCTTAGATTCTTCGTTAGGTTCTTTGATCAACTCATCAAGTCTAATCACATCCGAATTAGCATCTACCAAAATTCTCACGAGAAACGCTCGCACGTCGTTAAAATATTCTCCCAAGCCCGCCTCCTCAAGATTCTTCTCAAGATTCTTATCAAAATGACCGTCTTTTTTACCACCCTTGTAGCATTCGTAAACAATCTCGCCGACCTCTTCTAATTTTGTCTTCGCCCCTTCTCCCGCCTTCTTAAGTGAAGCTTTGACCGCATTGATTTCAGCTAAGCCACCCTTTTTAGCTACCGTGGGGTTTTTTGCAAGTGGAGCTTTTCCTGGTGGTGGAGCTGGAGGCGAAGGTGGAGGTGGTGGAGGTGGTGGAGGTGGAGGTGGAGGCGGAGGTGGAGGTGGAAGGTTATTTTTATAATTTTCGTAGGCTTTTTTTGCTTCACTATCATTTTGTGAATTCATGATTTTTAAAAACTCTTCCTCAGAATCTTTGGCCAATTTAGTAAGACTGGCGCCGTCCGGCTCGACTAACTTTAGTAACGCTTCCTTGTCTTTAGCGTACTGAGCTGGGGCGCCTTTCCATTCATCGCCCTTCGCCTCAAAAAACTCGAAAAGCCCGTCTTGTCCGTCATCCTTGTAGTATTGGCAAATAATCTTGTTAATCTCAGCAATTTTTTCCTCCGAAAGCGTAGCAACCGCTGCTGAAGCAACATTAGTTGATGGTGGAGCGCCGCCGCCGGGCTGCTGCTGCTGCCCTGGAGTTCCCGCGGGGGAAGTATTAGAACTATTAGAATTTGCTGTGTTCTGTGGAGCGCCGCCGGGCTGCTGCTGCTGCCCTGGAGTTCCCGCGTTGGAGCTAGAATTAGGATTATTAGGAGTTTGTGTATTATCCCACCCCTCAGGTGGCGGAGGTGGTGCAGCTGGAACAAGCGGCAGCGTCCCCGGCTGCGCTGGAGCTCCCGGGTTGCTCTGGTCATCTGTTACTGCAGGTGGCTTAGCGTTCTTCTCCTGCCCTGTAGTTCCTGCGTTGGAGTTAGAACCAGTTGTTACAGTACTCTCGCCATTGCTACCGTTATTAATGGGTGCCGCGCTTTCCTCGGGCGTTTCGCCGATCTGTCCTGCAGCAACTTTTTTTGCTTTTTCCTCTTCTTTTGCTTTTTCCTCAGCAACTTTTTTTGCTTCTTCCTCTTCTTTTGCTTTTTCCTCAGCAACTTTTTTTGCTTTTTCCTCAGCAACTTTTTTTGCTTTTTCCTCTTTTTTTGCTTTTTCCTCAGCAGCTTTTTCCTTATCAACTTCTTCTAATTTCCCCTTAACAACTTTAACAGCGGGCGCTTCGCTCACATCAAACGCTATCGACGGAAAAGGCGTAGGGTCTGTAGCTTTTTCTGCGTTTGTTTGTTTTTGGGCTTTGATTTTTGATGTTTGATCTTCGCTTACGGCCCCATTGTACCCAGCGCCGCCTGTTTTAATGCTGACTTGGGCCTCTTGTTTTTTGGTGCCTGCTTTTTGCGACCCTACGTTGGCTTTGCTTTTTCGTTCTTGTCTAGAGGGTGAAGAAGCATCGGTTTTGCGCGCAAAGTTTAAACTTCCCTCTCTGAAAACCTTTTTAAATGCTTGTAATTTTTTCTGATCTACTTTCTTTTCCTGGCCTACTTTATTTTCCTGATCTACTTCCTTTTCCTGGTCTACTTCCTTTTGTTTGGAAGATTCTTTGGACTTGTGTTGTTTTTTCTGTGTTTTTTTCGAAGCCTGTTTTGCCTTTTCACTCACTTTGGTTCCGGCCGCCTGTTTAACAGACGCACTTTGCGAAGCCGTCACGGGAATATGATGACTCACTGCCATTCCAGCTGCGCCGGCACCTGCTCCTAATACTGTCAGAGACAGAGCAGACGCTGCGCCAATACTTTGGAGAGAAAACACTCCTCCTGTAACACCAAACAAATCTTCGTCGCTCAAGGACCCAGATTCCTCTTTCATCTGGTAATTTATATAGTCGTTAAAGTTAAAATCAAAATTATACTTTTTGGCCAGAGGTATCATTCCATCCACTATAAATTTGTAAGTATCTTCTGGTGACATTCTTCCTTCGGGATACTTCTCTCTTAGTAATCTCATGGATTCCTTTATAGTAGAATTCTCATTCATAGCCTTGCAAAATTCTCTGAAAGATTCCTGTGACATAAAATGTCTCCTTATTAAAACCATTTAATCAGCTGTTTGTTCAGGCACCTACGAGCCACCTTTTTAGGGTGTCTTTTTAGCTTCGATAGCAGTTTTTTTGCTTTTTCCTCAGCAGTTTTTTCCCAACTTTTATTTTTTCTGCAATAAATCTAGGGCGCTCCCAGTAGGCTGTTTGTTGTTAGAAAGCCTTGCGTTAGAAGAAGGTGATGGGGTGCCACCGGCGCTCCCGCCCCTTGCTCTGGTACCAGGGAGCGGAACTAGAACCAGGAGCTCCTGTGACCTGTGTTGCATTTGCACCGCCGCCACCTCCTTCTGCAGCTTTTTTTGCTTTTTCCTCATTTGGTTTGTTTATAATAATTTTCGTAGATTTCTTTTGCTCCATCAACAGTTTCTGAAACCACAATCTCCAAAAATTTTTCCTTAGAATCATTGGCCAATTTAACAAGATCGACGACTCCCGTGACTAAATTGAGAAAAAATGTCCTTTTTGAAAAATAATTCTTTTGTGGTCCCCACGTAACCTTGTTTCCCTTCCCTAAAACACTCTCGAGGCTCTCTTGTTCGCCTTGCTTGTATTTTTCGTAAAAAATTTCATTCATCTGATCTAAATCTTCCTCCGAAGCTAGTGCTGGAGATGGTGTAGGCGTAGGGTTGCTGCCGTCCGTAATATGCGGTTGAGTGCTGTTGAGCTGCGCTGATGGGGCGTTTGCTTCGCCTGTGCCATCTACTTAGGTGGCGTTTTTTTAGGCGGAGGTGGAGGTGGAGGTGGAGGAGGCGGAGGGTCGCCGTCGCCCGTAGAAGATTCCGAAGCGCCGTTGACGACAGGACTGCTTGCCTGCTGTTCTGATGCTTTGTTATCTTTATGCTTTTTGTAGGCTTCTTTTGCTTCACCATCACCTTTTGAATTCATGATCTCTAAAAACTCTTTCTTAGAATTTTTGGCCAATTCAGCAAGAGCGCTGACATCCGACTCGACTGACTCGAGTAACGCTTTCTTGCCTTCAACTTGCTTAGCTTGGTCGCCTCCCAATTTATTGCCCTTATCCTCAAAAAAGTTTAAAATCCCGCCTTTTGCGCCTCCCTCGTAGTATTGGCAAATAATCTCGTTAATTTTTTCCTCCGTAATCGAAGTAGCCACTGTCGAACCAACACTAGTTGTTGACGTTAAAACGTCGTTGGGCTGCGCTTCCGGGTTGCCTACTTCGGCTGTGGCGCTATCAACTAGATCATTAGGATTTTTTAACTCCTGGTTGTCTAACTGCTGCCCCGGACTTACCAGGTTAGACGAGTTCCCCGAGCTGGAGCTAAGATCGTCAGAATTCGTCGGGCTCTGGTTCTGCGGAGCGCCGCCGCCGGGGTTAGAACTACCTACATCATGTTTTATTTTTTTCGCAACTGCATCGCCTGCTTCAACGTTGACCTCGTCATTTTGTTTTTTGATACCTGCTTCTTGTGACTCTACCTTGGCTTTAACTTTTCTTTTTCGTTCTTGTCTAGAGGGTGAAGAAGCATCAGTTCTGCGCCCAAAGTTTAAACTTCCCTCTCTGAAAACCTTTTTAAATGCTTGTGATTTTTTCTGGTCTACTTCCTTTTCTTGGTCTACTTTCTTTTCCTGGCCTACTTCCTTTTGTTTGTCTGCTTTCTTTTGTTTGGAAGATTCTTTGGACTTGTGTTGTTCTTTCTGTGTTTCTTGCGAAGTCTCTTTTGCCTCTTTACCCACTCCAGTTTCAGCCGTCTGTCCAACAGACGCACTTTGCGAAGCCATCATGGGGGTGCGAGAATTCGCTGCCATTCCGGCTACGCCGGCGCCTGCTCCTAATACTGTCAGAGACAGAGCAGACGCTGCGCCAATACTTTGGAGAGAAAACACTCCTCCTGTAACACCGAACAAATCTTCGTCGCTCAAGGACCCAGATTCCTCTTTCATCTGGTAATTTATATAGTCGTTAAAATTAAAATCAAAATTATACTTTTTG
>JAIRSI010000080.1 GCA_031255515.1 Oscillospiraceae bacterium
AGTCCCTGGCGAAAATAACGAATAAAGCGCAAAAAGACGCAAAAAAAGAAAACACCCAAAGAACTTGGTGTCTATTTTAAATCGGAATAACCGTAGAATACCTATAAAATTTAATCTATGTGTTTGTAATAGGGAGTTAGTTTAAAATAATAATCCCAGAATTCGCAATAATAGGAGTCGGAATAACTGTAGAATATCTATAAAATTTAATCTATGTGTTTGTAATAGGGAGTTAGTTTAAAATAATAATCCCAGAATTCGTAATAGTAGGGGAGAATGCCGCTTCTGCCTTTCCATGGTTTCCAAGTACCGCAAAAATGCAAGGCGACATTATTTTTTATTTCTTCTTCTTCCGACTTAAAATGCCCTCTTCCAAAATTGTCAAAGAAACACATCACGCAATATCTGTACGGCAATAAAAGAGCTTTTTCTTTTTTGATGACGTTTGTGAGTGCGTATTCTTCTACGCCACCGAGTACTTCTTCTTTTTCTTCCTTTGAAAGATTCTTTGAAATGTAAGTTTTAGCGCAATTTATTAATTCTTCTTCGATATTGTCTTTTCTAAGTTCTTGTAGGTTGTAAAGCCCGATTCCCGCGGTTATCCAATAGGGAGAGTTGTAATATACGCCAGCATACTTATTGTAATATCTGGATATGTCAACGGCTGCTATATACTTGCCAGTTAAATCTCGGTCGTAAAATTCATCTATTCCTTTAGTTAATATAACATCGTCATCAAGCCACAATACTTTTTGCAAATTGCTGAACAATGATGTCACAAAAAGTTTAATCACTATACTTTTATTCCAATCTTGATTGTCAAAATCAGAAAGCCACCTGCTATTAAAGGAGATATAACTTATATTAAAATCTCGAATGCTTGTCTTAAGAGACTCAAATTTAGATATATTTTCTTGGCTCATTTTGTTACCATCCAAATGAATAAAATGAAAATTAATTTTTCTATCTTCAGAGACATTTTTAAGAACGGAAGCCACAGAAACACATGTGGGCAAAGCATTATTGTCGTCAACACAGTAAAAAACATCTACTCTTTCAGCAGAATCTTCTTGTGAGCCAATCGTTTCTACGCTTGAGCCATCAAGATAAAATGGCCGGTCAAAAAAATATTTATAAGCCCAAAATATCGAAGAAAAAACAACAGTTAAAATAGCGAAGAATTCAGCAAAATTTTTAAAATTATTTCTATTCATAGTTTCTTTTCCTTATAATAAATTAAGGTCTTTAACCAAGGTTTGAAAGTCATCTTTTTAAATAAAATACACTGAATTTAAATAGCTCTTTCGAATAAAGCCATCTAATTACTTGCGAACCATTTCTTAAAATGAAATCATTCAGGTTAAAGTTTTTAAATCACTCCTTTAAATAAAATATTTGACTAGATTTAAATCACTCTTTTAAATTAACTCACACAGCTACTTGTGGGTTGTTTCTCAAAATAAATCACTTGTTTGCGAAAAAGACAAGAGCTAGAAAGTTTTTAGGTAAGATATTTAAACCGTGCCTTTAAATGGAGTCATTTCAAGGTATTTGCGCCACATTCCATAGTAATAAAGAGGTAGATTTTTGCTACCTTCTTTCCAAGGTTTGACAGGACCTGAATAGTGAATAGACCTAATATTCGCTAATTCCACCTGTTGTTCTACAAAATGCTCCCGGGTCATGCTCTCGTAAAATGGAACAATACAATCTCTGTAAGGCAATAACAAAAGGAATTTGTCGGAAATTACCTTTGTAAAAGCATATTCCTCAACTCCGCCGATTATTTTAAACTCTGCCCTCTTGTCGTAGGGATATTCTTTTGCGTGTTTTAAAAATTCTTTTTGCAAATCATTTTTTCTCATATTATTTAAATCATAAATACCTATACCAGCAGTAATCCAGCGTTCAGATTTTTTGTGGTCCAGGTGATATCTGCGATCAAATTTTGCCAAATCAATACTTCCGAGGCATTTATCGTTCATGTTTCTTTTATAAATTTCCCTAAAACCCCTGGTAAATATTATGTCGTCGTCAGACCACATAATTTTAGAAAGATTTTTAAATATTTCCGGCGCGAAAAGCTTGATAAGTATGGATTTATTCCAATATTCGCTTACAAAGCCCGCCAATCTCCCTTCGCCAAAAGTCATGAAATTTAAATTGAAATTTCGGATCTTTTTTAATTTATCGAATTTTTCTTTGTTTGCCCGACTCATCTCTTTACCCGAAAAACCTATGATGTGAATCGTGATCGTCTCGTGTTTAGAAGTATGATCTAGCAGAGATGCAATTGTTGTGCAAGTTTGAAACGCATTTCCGTCGTCGGCGCACAAAAATACATTCATGTTTAAATTTGTACAATATTCCTCAGAGATATCATTCCAAATTGAGCAAGACCTCGCATAATCCCACCACAATTCTCCATTGGATATTCTGTCGGATTCTAGAGGTATTTTATCTTCAGGATAATAGACGGCCACCGCATCCTTCGGGTTAGAGTCTTTTGAGTCACAAAAACAAATCAAGGATGGCTCTAGCAGAAGAATCTTCTCAAAACAACTAGAATTTAGTGCATCTTGGCTTAGAAAAGCGCAACTTTTTTTATCTTCCGAAGAAATTTTATAGTATTGCTGACATTTATTTTCTATATCTTGCTTTCTCATATTGGCAAGATTTACAAGTAAAACACTGGCGTTTACATATTGATCCATAGAATTTATTTTTAAAATATCGCCGGCATAAGAACCTATACCATCTTTTTGTTGACGCCACCAATCGGT
Organism: Oscillospiraceae bacterium; assembly: GCA_031255515.1. Lineage (GTDB taxonomy): Bacteria > Bacillota > Clostridia > Oscillospirales > Acutalibacteraceae > JAITRE01. The sequence goes on from JAIRSI010000080.1 coordinate 2,784, forward strand.
CTCTTTAATGGCAGATTCATCTTTGACTCCGGCTATACAAACATCCGACACATTTGTGTTAAAAAATTCACACAGATCTTTATTGATGACAGCATTGGGACCAACGAAAATTACTTTTCTAAGATCTGGAAGTAGAGTTGGCATGCACAACTTACAATCGGGAAAGTTGTCAATTTCGCCAAAATCAGAGTCAAATTTTTTTAAAATTTTGGTTGCATCTACAAAGTTAAAACTAGCGTCTTTATACTGATTTTTAATCGCAGAAAGCCTTTTTTTTGCAAGGTCAGTAAAATCAGAAGAGCAAAGAAAATAAAATTCATAAGTACTCTCTTTGTCTTTATTCTTTAAAGCAGAACTGACAGAAACCGCCGAAGCATACGAATTATCATCATTTACAACCATTATTATTGGTATGAAAGATGAAAAATCCGATTGCTCTCTGCCAGAATCTCTTTGCATTGTATTTAAAAAATAAAGAACTCCCGCCGACAAAGAAACCGAGATCACAAATAGTAATACTGTAAATAAGACAGATGACTTCTTTTTGTACATTCGAAAACTCCCCAACTGCCTAGAATAACATCTCACTCCTCACTCTTCATATTATCATACAAACATTGTTTTGTCAAATTTATTTAAAATTTTTACTCAAGTTTTTTCGTAAATATATTTGTCAATAGTTGCCGCAAAAGCTGCTACCTCAAATTTGCTCGCGCAAAATCACCAAAACTTCCGCTTTTCGCGATTTCAAACTGAATTTTAAAATAATTGCACTTCCCTTTTGGAAAATTTTATCAGAGTAGATTTTATATTTTGATAATCTTCTCCATTAACTTTCATTTATTTGCCATTTTCTATTAATATTTTTTCTCTCCTTTTCGACAAAAGCAGAAAATAAATCTATCTGGAGTTGATTTGCTATGGAAATCAATACTATGAAAACGTCGGCTATTTCATTTTCTACCGTGTCATAATTTTCAAGGCGCTCTTTGTCCACAAAAGAATTTGGCAAAATCTTCCTTATAGACTTAGCGAGTTCCCCCACTTCTTCAGTAAGTAAAAGCATCCTACTTTGTATGTGTTGCGAAGAAAGTCCACGAGCTTTTAAAATTTCATTGACGTAATTTTGTATTTGAGTAAGATTGCTTTCTGGAATTAATTTCTTAAACATGGCCTTTTGTTTTTCTGTGTATTCGGCATCATCATTACAAATATCCTTATTTTTGACCAAGTTCGGCATACCTGATTTTCTCCTCTATAAAAAATTTTTTAAATCAGGGTCCTCTAAAAAGCCCTTAATTCTTTTTATTTTTTAAAATCGACTGATTAACTAAATTAGGGAGCTTTTAAAAAGCAAAAACACCTCGGTCAACTGCGTTTTAAAAACACTTCTTCTTAAGAATTTAACTCATTTTGCATAAAAAATCAATTGTAATTAGATAACTTTGAAAAACTTTTAAGAAATATTTATAGATTTTGAAAAATTGCAAAATTCGTAGACTTTTATTCAGCAAAACACGCGGGCCTTCTCCCTGGGAGATCTTACATTTTTTTAAATTCTACTCTTAAATCTCTGGAAAAATTTTTACAAGGCGCGTCCACTCGACACGAGTCTCTTATCTTTTTTAGTGCTTTTTTGTGTGTCCACGGATCGACGATTCTGCTACTAAATATAGTACTCACGACCTCTGGAAATTTTACATAGCACTCGGACATCAACCAGGCATTTGCCATGCTCACATAATAGGGAACTTTTATTTCGTAGTCGTCTTCGCCACAATATTGGGAATCTGCTCCAACAGACTCGCAAATCGACAAAATTTTTTTTATATATTTTCCTTCAATGTAGGAATTTAATATCAAAATCAGGCCAAGGCGCACTTCCCAGGGGCTGTGTGACTCAGAAAATTTCGATATATCTCTTAAAGCTTTGTCTTTATTTGTATTAACTTGATTAAATTTCGCCGCTATCATATCCACCAAAGGCCAATCAGAAATAGATGAAACAAATTCCTTTAACATTTTTACCATATCTTCGTGGGTTAATGGTGCACAGTCTATTATAAAGCCATGAATAATCTTTTCTTCGTAAAATTTATGACCGTTATATTTTATAAAGCCCATGTAGTCAGCTTTTGATATTGCTTTAGCTATTTTTCTTAAGATGGGAGTTCTAACACCGATATATTTCGACGTGTGGTCCTTGTTTATTTTTGAGATAAATTTTTTATATTCTATGTCTTCAAAAGCCCTTAAAAATTTAATAAATTTTTGGTACTCTTTTTCTGACCATACGATATCTAACTTCATAAGTCTACTTTTATTCCCTTTCCATGTGATTTTTTAAAAAGTTAAAATTTTATAAAAGACTACTTTGTCTTGTTGGGTATTCTACCCGATTTTGCGATTTTAAAACTTAAATTCTTATCAAACTTAAATTAAAAGATTTGGGGCTTTGGGTTATTGATTTATTTTACCAATAGAAACGCCAAGAGTTTACTTTATATTTAAAAAATATTCTGTTAAATTCACTTTATAACACGCCGCACTTTGAAAATTATTTACCTACTATTCTAGAATATATCACGATAGAAAATAAAAAATGTTCCTTAAAATTCATCTTTATAAGATAAAATTCAATTAACAATTATCTAAATATATATCTTTATTGTAAATAATGACGAACTTTAGGGAAAGATTATTTTTTCTTCACCCTATCAAGATAAAAAATTAAGAGCGAAATATCCGCAGGGCTCACGCCAGATACTCTTGAAGCTTCGTGCACATTGGGCGGCCTTATTTTTGAGAGTTTTTCTATGGCCTCTAATCTTAGACCTTTGATTTCGTCGTAATTTATGTCTTCGGGAATGAGCATAAAACCTTGGCTTTGAGCATTTTTTATTTGTATAGATTGGCGCTTAATATAGCCTTCGTATTTTATTTCTATTTCGATTTGCCTTAAAATTTCTTTTGGCACTTTCTGATCAATTAGTCCAATTTTTTCTAGTATTTCACAGTTGACTTCGGGCCGCTTTAGCAAGTCTACTAATTTTATTCCGGTGATTATTTCGGGCGTATTAAATCCTTCTAAAATATTATTTATTTCTTTTGAGGGAGAAAGCACGATTTTAGAAATTCTTTCGGACTCGAGTTTTTTTATTTTTAGTTTGTTTTGAAATTTTTTCCACCCTTTTTCGGATATAAGGCCGACTTTTTTGCCTATGGGAGTCAAACGTTCATCTGCGTTGTCTTGTCTCAAAATTAATCGGTATTCCGCGCGCGACGTCATCATGCGATAAGGATCGCAAACACCTTTGGTTGTCATGTCATTTATGAGCGTGCCAATGTAAGAGCTCTGTCTGCTAAGGATAACTGGCGCTTCTTTTAGAACTTTTTTGGCGGCGTTTATTCCGGCGATTAACCCTTGGCTGGCGGCTTCTTCATATCCTGAACTTCCCGCCACTTGTCCTGCACAAAAAAGTAGCGGTATCTCTTTAAATTCAAGAAGAGCATTTAGCTGCAAGGGGTCCACACAATCATATTCTATAGCGTAAGCTGGCCGGGTTATTATTATGTTTTCAAAACCCGGTATGGTGGAGTAAAATTCTATCTGAGTATCTTCCGGCAAAGAGGAAGAAAGCCCCTGAAGATACATTTCTTCGGTATTTAATCCACAAGGTTCGACAAAAACTTGATGTCTTTTTTTATCACTAAAGCGCAAAATTTTATCTTCTATGCTAGGACAATATCTCGGACCTATTCCTTTAGTTTGCTTTAAATAAAGGATGGACCTTGAGAGATTTTTGGTGATTACTTCTTTTGTTTTTTCGTTCGTCCAAGTTATGTGACAAACTTTAAGATTTTTAAGTTTTGACGGATTCGTGGCAAAAGAAAGGGGCAGTATTTCTTCGTCGCCGAATTGCACCTCCATTTTAGAAAAATCAAGGCTTGATTTTAACGCTCTAGCCGGTGTACCCGTTTTGAATCGTTTAAATTTTACGCCAAGATTTTGTAAAGAATCTTTTAAAAACATCGCGGGAAAAATTCCGTCCGGACCGCCATCAAACGAACATTCGCCTATGAAAATTTTACCACCAAGATATGTTCCCGCCGACAAAATTACTGCTTTTGAACGAAATAAAATTCCGGTTTTACTTTTTAGGTAAAAATTTTCATCAGTTTTATCCTTAAAAATCTCTATTATTTCTGCTTGCCTTATATAAAGATCTTTTTCTTTTTCTAGTTTATGTTTCATCGTTTCACTGTAGCGGTGCCTATCTATTTGAACCCTCAGGGAATGCACAGCGGGGCCCTTGCTTTTGTTGAGCAGTCTACTTTGGAGCGAACAACTGTCGGCGGTTTTGGCCATTTCTCCACCAAGTGCGTCGATTTCGCGAACGAGGTGTCCTTTTGCCGTCCCGCCTATTGAAGGATTGCAGGGACAATTACCCACGGCGTCCATGTTGATGGTAAAAACAACAGTCTTGCAGCCTAATCTGGCACTTGCTAAAGAGGCTTCTATTCCCGCGTGCCCAGCACCAATCACTGCGACGTCATAATCTTCTATATAAAAATTTGCAAAAAACAAAGCCTTATAAGCCTCACTTCCATTTTTGTAACCGCAAGTCGAGGCGGAGCGTACACCCTAAAACAGGGCCCCTTGAGAATTGAAAACAAGTTTGGTTAACGTGCGTTAGGGGCTACTAAAGATAATTTTTGAAGGGACAATTGTTCTTTTTCGAACCATCACGCCCCGCCAAACAGCCAGCTTTGCGCACTGGAGATTTTCCACTTTTTACGTCTATTTAAAATGAATCTCATGTTTATTTGTATTCTTCTTTCATATCATTTTTCCATTTTGCAATGTTAGCGTGGTGGCCAGTGAGTAGCACTTCGGGAACCGCCATACCTCGCCAAACAGCCGGTTTTGTGTACTGAGGATATTCAATTGTTTTTCCATCAAAATGGCTCTCGTCCTCATAGCAAATTTCGCTAGACAAAACACCTGGCAACAGCCTTGTTACAGAATCCGCCAGTACTAGGGCAGGAAGTTCGCCCCCGGTGACGACATAATTGCCTATAGAAACCTCATCGTCGACAAAACTCTCGATAACTCTCTGATCGACCCCCTCGTATCTTCCGCAGAGTATGGCGATATTTTTAAGCTTACTTAGCTCTTTTATTTTTTCTTGATTTAAAACCTTTCCCCTTGGAGACATATAAATAAATTTTGGTCGAATTTTGAGTGTATTACAGAGACTTTCAAAACAGGCCGCGATGGGTTCAGCTACCATGAGCATGCCCTTACCTCCGCCGTATGGCGTATCATCGACTCTTTTGTGCTTATCGATAGCATAGTCTCTTATTTGGTGATAGTAAAACTCCACATATCCCTTTTTTTCAGCTCTACCTATGATACTTTCGCTCAAAAAAGTTCTACATATATCGGGGAAAAGAGTAAGAAAATCAAACCTCATTATCGAATATCCCCTCCATCGGACGCACTAAAACGACACCCTTCTCGATATCTATGTCTGCCAGAATGTCTTTTATTGCAGGCATTAGGTAAGTTTTTCCGTCTTCAGAGGTTATTGAATATACGTCATTAGCAGGCATTTTTATAATATCCGATACTTTCCCGTATTTTTCCCCTGTATCTGCGTGAACTACCTCACTTCCTATAATATCTTGTAAGAAAAAACTGTCTTCTTTTAAATTTACATCTTTTCTATTTATATATAAAATACTGCCTCTTAAGGTTTCAGCCAGTTGTTTATTATCTATACCTTTGAATTTAATGATAACGGCAGTTTTATGGGCAAAACAACGTTCAATTGTTAGCTTTTTAAAGGGTTTTAAATACAAAAAAGATAAATCGCAAATAAAGTCAGGACCATCGCACCAAGGCGTGACACGCACTTCACCTTTAAGGCCCCTTGGGGATGTTACTTTTCCCACTTCTAAATACTCTTTGTATTTTTTTTTCATATAAGTAATATAAACCTATTCTTGTCGATTTGTCCCCAATATGGGCGATATTTTCTTTAAAATGTCAGATCCAAAGACTCTCTTGACTAGCCCTGATTTAAAAGTAATTAAAAAATACACCGACGCCCCGGCTACAGTGTACAAGCCAACTAACAAAATAGATATGAATCTATCGCCAGTCTCCACCATCATAATACTTCTAATGCAGATTATAGTCAAGACCATTGCAAAAGTAGAGGCAAGACATATAGAAATTTCTCTAACAGTTTTTTTATAACTTATGCCGTAGGATTTTTTAAGATAGATTAGATTTATGATAGCAGATAGCGACAGACCCAGCATGGTGGAAAAACTTGGTCCGTTATGTGCACCAAGGCCTAATTTCCCAAAGATAATCATGCACGGCACGTTCATCACGGCATTTAAGATAAGTCCGCTTATAGCAGCAAAATAAGACATCTTAAATTTGTTAAGCGACTGCACAATAATGCTTACATTAAGTTCAAAGCTAGAAAAAACAGCAACGAAAACACTAAATCCAAAAACCAATGAGCCGAACTTGCTATCTTTTCCATAAAAACTAATCCAAACTAAACGCGAAAGTAAAGACAATCCAGTAGCCATAGGAATTGTTGTAAAAGCAAGAATTTGCAAAGTTTTATTTATTTTATCCCTTATTTCGTGAAAATTTTTAGAAACAAGATCTCTGGTCAAATTGGGCAATATACTAATGGTTATACCACCTGCTATAGAAGTAACTATGGAGTTTAATTTGAGTCCCCAGGTGGTTATTATACCAAAAACACTTTCTGCATCTTCCCCTGAAAATCCACATTTTTCGTTAAGAGTAGTCACAACAGTTAAAGAATTTACAAGAGAATATGAAGAATCTACTATGTTTATCACGATAAAAGGGAGACCGGTAAAAATAAGTTTTTTGATTAAAAATTTATTTGTTATACTTTTCTCTTCGTCACTTAATTTGTATTTTTCAGGTTCAAAAGCACTCTCTTTAGATATCTTGGATTTTAGATACAATGCAGAAATAATAGCGCCGACAGTGGCCCCAAAAACCGCCGTTCCCACAGCTTGCGTTATACCAAGATTTAGCAAATTATTTACTATGTAGCTCCCCAAAATAACAAAACTTATTCGAGTTATTTGCTCTAAAACTTGACTTTTACAAGAAACAGAAATGTATCTATTTCCTTGCAAATATCCCCTCATACTGCCGATCATGGCGACAAATAAGAGCGCGGTAGATGAAACTCTTATAACAAATGTAACGCTTTCTTGAGTGTTGCCGCCTTTGACGTCTTTGATCATGCAGTAAGATATGAAGGGTGCGCAAATGAACAGAGTGATGGTACACAAAAAAGCTGTAGAAACAGTAAGAATTTTAGCCAAATTTAAGACTCTACTTTGGGCTTTTAAAAAACCAAGAGCACTGTATTCACTCACAATTTTGCTAACTGCCAAGGGTATACCGATCGTAGAAAGGGTCAAAAAAATATCATAGGTAGAATAGGCATAACTGTAAAGCGCGCCACCCTTTTCGCCGATAATCGCGTGAAAAGGAATAGCATAAATTATACCGATAATCTTGCCAAGAACTATATAGAATGTGGCTATAAAAGTGCCTTTGAGAAAATTATCTTTGCGCAACACATTCTGTCCTTTCTTTTAAAAAATTATTAAAATCAGCATTACATTATTAAAGTCTTGTGTAATTTACTTAAAAATCTGATGTTACACAAATTTCCAAACCGCCTTTTAGAAGTCATAGTAACTCCTTTTTAGAAAAATGTAAATTATATACTTACCTAACAGGCAAAATGGCTTTTATGAGAATAAAATATTTGTATTTAATTAATTTTTATGTAGTTTAGTACATTTAGCATAAATTTAATTATTTTTTTAAGATGAAGAAAAATTAGTTATTATTGTTATTTTGAAAAATTTTTTTATATTTTAAATTATTAACTGATTGATTGTCGTATATTATTTTTAAAATAACTGTTATTTTTTTGCATTTACAATTTATTAGTGAAATAGTTTTATTTTTTCTACAAAAAGGTTAAAAAAAAATTATTGCTTTTCTTGGAAGAAAATGCTTGTATTTTGATATGATACATAATACAATAAGAAATGTAGACGGGATAAATGCAAGGTGATTTGGATGATTTAAGGGTTTTACTTGTTGGAAGTGGTTCAATTCTATAAGGGATTTTGGGCGAAAGTCCGAGGATAAAGGGCGCTATGAAATACAGCTGTGGTTGGCCAAATTTCTACTATGTTTCTAATTTTTAAAGGCTTTCGGCTAGTTTATTTTCTTGTTAATAGGTCGTACAGTGTAAGAGGTCTTTGGGCACGTCTGGGCTTGATTTTGTGGGAGATCCTGATGTTTGTCCTGTAACCAAAGTGTGTGGCAGTTATAGTTTGAGCACCATTTAGCAGATATGTTTTGCATTTTTTTATGGGCAAGAGAGCACGCCAGATTGTGTAATGCGCCGTTTTGTCTAACGCGTGTTTAACTCAAGGATTATCAAAGGAGTAAATCTGTCCTGTTTCTTCGTTGCTATCGTGAAATTTGATTATGTGATGCGCGTTTTGCCTAACGCGTGTTTAACTCAAAGATTATCAAGAAGTAAGTCTGTCTGTTTCTTTGTTGTTATCGTGAAGTTTGAAAGCATAATCAACCTAGATGTTAGCAATTGCTCTTCACCTTATGTTCTCTCAAGATAAAAAGCTAAGTTACTTGACTTGACGCTGTGGCAAGCAATATCAATTTATTAATCTAAAAAGAGACGCAATAATAAGGGAACCGAGTTTAGTTTGCCAGGCAAAATCAGACCTGATAGGTTTTTGTAAGGCTATTTTAGTGAGTGGTTTTAAACTGCAAAACAATCTCGTTATGTCGGCTCAAATATAGCTCGGGGGCGTGCATTTGGGCACGGGGGATTGCAAATAGCTCTAGACCAAAAGAACGCTAAAAGCATGAAAAGTACCGCAGATAATGCGAACCGGAGTACAAATTAAAGGCATAAAAAATCTTGCAAATAATGCGACCGGAATACGTAAAAAATCTTGCAAGCAATGCGACCGGAACACGTAAAAAAATCTTGCAAGCAATGCGACCGGAATTCACGTATTAAAAGGTGCAATTTTTGCAAAATAAAAGCTAAAACGCATGTCAAATACGCGAAGAATTTTGCGGATGACAAAGCTGCAACGCGTATTAAATGCGCAAAAATCCTGCAAATAATACGACCAGAGTGCACGTATTGAATACACCGGATTTTTCGCAAAATAAATTTCGAATAAGGTAATAGAGTCGTTTTTTGAGTTTTTATATGACACAAATCTATTGCAGCGCTCTTTGGGAGTTTTGCAAAAGCCCAATTATATTTTGAATATTCTCTCACTAATTGTCTTTAAAATCTCTCGAACAACCAAGGTAGCGTCTTTTATAGAAACAAGCCTCATATTAACTTTAAAGCACGATTTTAAATTTTTTACTCGGGGGGGTAATCAAAAACCTCTCATTCGAAGTAACAATTCGTTTCTGACATGCATGTTTTTATTCGCCTTGTATGCTAATGCGCATGGACAATTAAAGTTCTCCCAAGAGACCACTTTTGATAGACTCAAACGGATTATCAAAATTTTCAGTCTAAAAATTCACGCAGGAGTCATTTTTTAGCCCTAAAATGACAACCGAGATGATTTTAATCGATAATCTACGTGATGTCAACTACTAATTTTATGCCTACTCAAGAAATTGAGCCGTGTGCATCTGTTGTAAAGATTTTTAAAAAAACAACTGAATTTATTTTGCGACTCCAGCGCAGCTTCGTGGTAAATTTTAATTTTTAATACGTCTTTAATCCCGTCTACTTTTTCAGTTGCCATTAAAGCAAAGCTTTGATCGCCTAAAATTCTAAGTTTTTAAGCTTTACCGGATTTTCAAAGTATCCACTTATTTTGAAAAGCCAAACAACCCCTTAGTGCCTAAAATCTTTATGTCAATCTTGACAGATGCTACGTTAGTATTATTTAGCGCCCACGAGAGCCGCGCCTGATCTTCTATAAAATTTATTTCTCCCATTTCTTAATTTAAGCCCTTTTGATTGTTTTTGTCGATATCTTGTATTAACATCTCGTCTACTTTTGTATTTAGTTCTTTAAAACTAGGCTTTGCCAGACCGAAAGGAGTGATTATTACCGCAATTCGTGCAGTAGTTTAGAGTGTACTAAGATACCCAAACTCTGTTAATTTTTTCTATATTCCCCCTATTATTCTCTTTCTCATCTTTTTTTACCGCCCAACATCTATTTTTACTTTGTTGTTTTTCACTTTGCGATTAACAACTTTGCATTTAAGATTCTCTTGGTGCTCCTTGCAAATCGGGCACCAAGAGTGGGCCTTTATTTCTGCAGCGTCTGTTTTGTATCTTAAATTATTTTGATCCGGAGCTCTATACTAGTCTAAGATTTGATAATAAATATTAAATTATAAAATTATTTTACAAAGGAGGATAAAATGCATATTGTTAAAAATGCTAGTAAGGTAAGAAAAATCAAAAAAAGCTATAAAATTACATTAACCACATTTATACTGACAGTTGCAATCTTGACCTTGCTGCCGTCTTACTGTAATCACTGCGGATATTTAACTAACTTTGTCATCGCCAGTGCTACCCCAACAACATCGATAGTTCCAACCGGACAAATGGGTGTTTGCGCCAAAGTGGTTCGTTATGGCAAAAATAACAACTGTGCCATTAAAAATATTTTTGTTGATGAAAAATTTGAGGATGATACGCTTATAGTTCCTGGTTCCATCAAGATACAAACCGAAAACGGCAAGACATTGACATACAAAGTTATAAAAGTTCTTTTGCTTACTCCGTCAGATATTACAGAAAATTTTATTTGCCCAAAAGAAAAGATTAAACGACTAAAAATATGCGCGCCAATTAAGCAGTTGGGAGCCTATTGTTGTTGCGATTTTGAATATTTGCAAGAAGTAGAACTCCCAAATTCACTTACCTTCTTAGGTCAAAATTGTTTTTGTAATTGCCAAAGTCTTACAAAAATCAACATTCCAAATTCTCTTAAAGTACTGCCTAGTTCTTGTTTTAAGGGTTGCACTAGTCTATCAGAGGTACCGCTTTTAAACTCCATTAAAATCTTAGGAGACTTTTGTTTTCAAGATTGTTCTGACCTTAAAAATGTAACGATTGAAAATTCTGTCACTGAAATGGGGACTTGTTGTTTCGACAACTGTTTTAACATTGTGCACGTAGATATTTCAGATAATGTTAAAAAAATAGGAGACTACTGCTTTAGGGCATGTTACAGCTTAAAAAGGGTAAACATTTCGAATAGTATTAAGGAATTGAACTGGGGAATTTTTATGAATTGCGAAAATATTGAAAACATAAAAATTCCAGATTTGGTGGAAAAATTAGGCTCTAATTGTTTTAAGGGATGTATAAATCTTAAAAATATCACATTGCCAAATTCTGTTGTTAGATTGGGTTCTGATTGCTTTAACGGGTGCGACAATCTCGAAAGTGTGATATTTTCAAATTCCGTCACCGAAATTGAATTTGGTTGTTTTGAAAATTGTCGTAGTTTGACAGCTGTGGTATTGCCAAAATCTTTTACTAGGCTAGGTAAGAGATGTTTTGGTAAATGCTCAAATCTTACCAGTATTGTAGTTTTGTCCTGCAATATTTGGGTTGATGAAGAGGTATTTTTAGGATGCCAGAGCCTTCAAAATTTATCTTCTAAATTATCAGTTAAAAATGTTCTTCAGACGCACCTGTAAATCTACTATTTTGTTTTGAATTTCATCTTAGAATCCGTAGCGATAAGCTGAAATCTATGTGAGGCTTTTAGCAGTAACGCTGCGATGAGAATAGGGGCTAAATTATATCCATTAGCAATAGCTAATCCCGTCAGTTCTTCCTGCCGCCGAAACCTGCCGAAAAAGTAAAATGCAGAATAAAGTCTAATCACATTAAGATGTGTATAAACTCCCCGGATGAAAACATGCGAGATAATATTTGTCAAAGATGATTGGAACAACGACTATGTGTTGGAAGTAAATTGCGAAGAAAAAACTATCGTAATAAGCGCTGAAGTCTAATCATGCCAAGATGTGTACAAACATATCTCCTACTCCCCCGGATGAAAACATGCGAGATAATATTTGTCAAAGATGATTGGAACAACGACTATGCGTTGGAAGTAAATTACGAAGAAAAAACTATCGTAATAAGCACTGAAGAAGACTTTAATTGCTATTTTGAAGTACAAACTAATCGTAGCAATCTGACAGGCCCAACCCAAGTACCTCCCCACATAGAAACCAAAGCTAGTCAAGAAAATTTTAACAGAGTGGAATTTTTCAATTACCTAGAATGTGGAGAAATAATTATTCACTTTGATTCAGACTATAAATATCTAGATTTTTATAGTTATAATTATAATAATAGTGATAATAGTGGCGAACTTAAAAATACACACTATACTCTCGTGTGCGATAGCGACACAAGAAGATCTGTTAAAACACTAAAAGTAAACTTTACAGATGCCAAATTAATTCTATCTGGAAACATGACAATAAATGCGAGTGGTTATGAACAGATGTGATTCAAAAGAGACTCTGTACTAACTATTTGTGACAACGTCGAGTTTAATATTGGCGATAAGAGTTATAATGGCTCATATGCACCCTGTGCGGCTCAGTAATATTAAAAAACAATGCCAAATTAAAGGTGCCTCGAATACGCGGGTCTAATATTGGTTTAAACGATAACTCGGAATTAACCGTTACTGGCATTGGTTATTATGGAAGCAAAGAGTTAGAGCTAAGGGCCACTAGGCCATTTATGTAAAAAATATTACGCTCCAGGGGGCAATCTCACCTAAACGTCACATCTCTCGGTAAAAACTCAGCGCTCGACGGGCCGATTAATTCCGATAAAAAGTGTAACATAAACATTTCTGGCAAGGTGCAAATAAATACTCAAAGTAAAAAAGGCGCCACGATTGGCGAGGGCGAAAAATAGCGGCGGCGCTACTAACGTCGATGTAAGCGAAGAAGTAAGAGTGAAAGCGGTATCTACTAAAGGCACCGCAATCGGCACCGGCTATGGTTTTAAAATTAAGGCGGCAAGCGCTGAAGGCACCACGATTGGCAGGGGCAAAAATAGCAGCGGCACTGCTAACATCAATGTAAACAAAGAAGCAGGAGTGAAAGCAGTGTCTACTGAGGGCGCCGCAATCGCACCGACTATGGTTTTAAAAATAAGGCGGCAAGCACTAAGTTTGAGGGAAATGATGACAAGAAGAAAAGTAAGGCGGGGGCAAGCGCCAAGCCCGGTTAAGGCAGCGCTGCAAGCGTTAACACTCAAATAACAGGGAGTAATATTTGCTGCGTGCATCAGTTTCTGGAAAATATTAAGAATACAGATAA